>NZ_JBMDKL010000014.1:0-100426 GCF_057809695.1 Flavobacterium sp. FG139 | reverse complement strand
ACTGAGAAAAACCTGCTACCGAGAAAAGTAAAGCAATAATCAGTAAAGTAATTTTTTTCATAAAATATAAATTGATTGTTTTTTGTTTGTTATGAAATAGATAATTATCAAAAATATAAAAAAAATAATAAATACATAGTTAAATTTTAAAATTTAACCCAAATGAAATGATACTCTGAATAAACATAAAGTGTTGCGATGCTTTTTCAGATTTATTATAAGTAATCTGAATATCGGGCATATTTACATAACCGCCCTTTAAATCAGTTTGAATAAAAAAGTATTTGAAAAAATTAAAATTTAAACCTGCTCTTGCTGATAATCCATATCCAGCAACGTGAAATTCATCATGTTCTTTGTTTCCAAGTACTGTAGCATCTGTTCTAGGATATAAAAAACCAACGCCCAATCCTTCCGTTAAACTGATTTGAAATTTATCAGTATTTCCAATGCTAAAAAGTTTTGAAATATCATCATATCTTGATATTTCTGTGTTTACATAATTTAATCCGTTAGTATGTTCAAATTTTAAAAAGGTTCCGTCTGTAAAATCTACTGGAGTGTTATTGTAAGAACCATTATAGACAGATCCACTTTCTGTACTTGGCATATTAATATATCCAGTTACGTTGGCAGTTTGATTTTGAGTAAAAACATATTTCATGTGATCTACGCCAATTGAAATCGCATAATGATCTGAAATGAAATAACCAAATTTCATATTAGTTTGTGGAATTGTAAAACGTGTTGGATTTATGTAATCTATATTCCAGCCTTTTGGTTTATCATCGGCATGAGCATCTTGAACCGTAAAGTCAAAATTTGATCCTTGAAAATGAATATCTGACTTGGTAAACTTTTCTCTATTTCCTCCAAAAGAAGCAAATACTTTTCCTTTATTGTGAGCAGTATATTTTTCAGATATAGGTTTGTCTTGTGCTAGTATTCCTTGTGAAAGTATTACAAAAAGTAGTACAATTGGAATTCGTAATTTAATTAACATTAGTGTAGTTTTAAAATTGATTTATGGTTCTACGGATTGCGACTAATTTAGTCATTAAGTCTTCAAAATAGTCTAAGTGCAGCATATTAGCTCCGTCACTTTTCGCATTTGCTGGATCAAAATGAGTTTCAATAAAAATACCATCAACTCCCACAGCAATTCCGGCTTTGGCAACCGTTTCAATCATATCGGGTCTTCCGCCAGTTACACCGGCTGTTTGATTGGGTTGTTGTAACGAGTGGGTAACGTCTAGAACCGTTGTAGCATAGTGTTGCATGGTTGGAATGCCTCTGAAGTCAACAATCATGTCTTGATAACCAAACATGGTTCCTCTATCGGTAACCATAACATTTTCATTGTGACAATCTAACACTTTTTGAACGGCATGTTTCATGCTCTCGGGACTCATAAATTGTCCTTTTTTCAAATTAACCGTTTTTCCGGTATTTGCCGCAGCAACAACCAAATCGGTTTGTCTGACTAAAAACGCAGGAATTTGTAACACATCAACATATTCGGCAGCCATTGCAGCATCTTCATTAGTATGAATGTCCGTAACAGTTGGGACATGAAACGTTTCCGAAACTTTGCGAAGTATTTTTAAGGCTTTCTCATCTCCAATGCCCGAGAAACTATCTATTCTAGAGCGATTGGCTTTTTTAAACGAGCCTTTAAAAACGTAAGGAATTTCTAATTTATCCGTAATTGTGATTAGTTTTTCTGCAATTCTCATTGCCATTTCTTCACCTTCAATAGCACATGGACCGGCTAATAGGAAGAAGTTACCACTATCAATATGCTTGATTTGTGGAATATTTTTTATGTTCATTATAATTTATATTTTGACAGGCAAATATAAGAAGAAAAACCTTCTAACGAGCGTATTAGAAGGTTTAATATGTGTTAAAAAAGTAAATTATGGCATTATTTCGAACCGAATTTCTTAATTGAAAACCCTTTTGGACAAACAACTTTACTTCTTTCGTATATATTAATGTATAAAATAATTTTTTTGTCAGAACCTTCAAATTTCACTTCATATAAATCTAAAGTACCTGCTCCCATCACACTTTTCTTACTTGGAAAAGGACAGCACGTGTCTATTTTTTCAAAAGAAATTTTCTCACCATTTGGACCAGTAATCGCATTGAAAAAGTAAATCACATTTTTTGGGGAATACTTCTCATTTTCAAAACCTAAATTGATGGGATAGTTTTTATCGTAACCATATTTAGAATCTTCAGCATATTCGGTTAAAATGAACTGATTGGCTATTACTTGGGGCTTTACAGCTGAATCGTCAACGTTCATTAAGGTAGATTTAATGCTTCCACAAGAAGTAAATAGTAATATGATTAAAATGAAGGGAAGTAGGCTGATTTTTTTCATTGCAAACTATTTTTAGTCAAATATGTCAATTTATAATCAAATATCAAACCACTATCTTTATTTTTGTAAAAAAAATATTCTATGGAATTTATAACTCATACTTGGCATTGGTCGATTTCTGGTTTTGTCATCGGACTGGTTATGCTAGCGCTCATTTATTTTGGAAAAGTTTTTGGAATGTCCTCCAACCTCAGAAGTTTGTGTTCGATGACAGGTATCGGAAAACGGGTTTCATTTTTTGATTGGGATTGGAAGTCGCAACGTTGGAATTTAGTAGTGGTGTTAGGTGCCATGATAGGAGGTTATGTTGCCACTCATTATTTAAGTGATGCTTCGAATGTGACTATAAATCCTGCAACTATTCAGAAATTACAAAAAATAGGAATTGACGCTCCCAATTCAAAATTACTTCCTGATGCCATTTTTGGTTCCGATGTTTTTCATTCACCTCAAAAGATTTTGCTACTCATAATAGGAGGAATCCTGATTGGATTTGGTTCTCGTTATGCTGGTGGATGTACTTCTGGACATGCCATTTCTGGATTGAGTAACTTTCAATTACCTTCTCTAAAAGCTGTAATCGGATTTTTCATTGGAGGATTAATCATGGTCAATTTTATTTTCCCTCTAATTTTTTAAAAAGATGAATGTAGTAAAATATTTAATTGTAGGATTTATATTTGGTGTTGTTCTTACCAAAGCAGAAGCCGTTTCTTGGTATCGAATTTATGAAATGTTTCAATTTGATTCGTTTCATATGTATGGCATTATTATGACTGCTATTGCTACTGGAGTTCTTGGGATTCAAATTATTAAACGTACCAAAATGAATGACATCAAAGGACTTCCAATAGAAATTGCCGATAAAGAAAAAGGAACGTTCCGCTATTGGATTGGCGGATTGATTTTTGGATTAGGCTGGGCTATGGTCGGTTCCTGTCCTGGTCCCATCTTTATACTTATTGGTGCTGGATTTATGAGTATTGGCTTTGTTTTATTCGGAGCTCTATTTGGAACTTTTTTGTACGGATTGATCAAAGATAAATTACCCCATTAACATAACGCTTATGTGACTTTTGTCACATTATACTAGTTTCAATCGCAGTAACTTTGTGTCATAAAATAAGATGTTATGAACACGAAAGTTTTTATTCAAAATTTAAAGTGTGGTGGATGCGCTAAAACCATTACTAAAAAGTTAAGCGATTTGGATAATATTGCCGATATTGAAGTAAACGTTGACGAAAGTTCGGTTACTTTCAATTATAAAGATGAATTGGATTTGGCTGTGGTTATTGAAACCTTAAAAGAAAATGGTTACCCAGTTGAAGGTGACGAAAATTCTTTAGGCACAAAGGCGAAATCATTTGTGAGTTGTGCTATTGGTAAAATGAGCTAGACAGAAACTAAAGAAGATAGTTATTAATGTTACTGTTTAAATAATTTCAGCACTTAAACCGGCTTCCAACAATTGTGTGCATTGTGGTTCCAATTCGTCAAACGAGCCTGTTTTAACCGTGCATTTCCCTTTGTAATGTACTAGAATTGCGCATTGTTCGGCTTGTTCGGCATGGTGTTTACAAACCCGAATTAAAGTTTCAATTACGTGATCAAACGTATTTACATCGTCATTGTAAAGAACAATTTCATTGTTTTTACTGGTTTGTTCTTCCACTAAAACTTCTTCCTGAACTTTTTCAATTGTACTCATAATTGTCACAATAAATTGATTGTACTAATTTACATATTTCAATGAAACCCAATTGTTTCTTTCAAACTTTTTAACATAAGTCAAACCTTTCTCCGTGCAACAAGCATCAATAGACGGAATGTCTTCGTTGTAAAATCCACTCAGGAGTAAAATACCACCTTTATTTAAACAATCGACATACGCTTGCATGTCGTTTAGTAGAATATTTCGGTTGATATTAGCGATAATTAAATCGTAGTTTTTATCTTTTAATAATGCAGCATCTCCTTCATAAACTGATATTTCGTGACAATTATTACGTTCGGCATTTTCAATAGAATTCAAATAACACCAATTGTCAATATCAATAGCATCAATCGGTTTGGCACCTTTCATTTCGGCAAGAATAGCTAAAATAGCCGTACCACAACCCATGTCTAGAGTTTTCATTCCGGTTACATCAGTTTCTAGCAAATGCTGAATCATCATGTGAGTGGTTTCATGATGACCGGTTCCAAAACTCATTTTTGGTTCTATAACAATGTCAAATTCGGCTTCTGTTTTAGGATGAAATGGTGCACGAACATGACATGTTCCATCTACGTCAATGGGTTCAAAATTCTTTTCCCATTCTTCATTCCAATTCACTTGATCAATTTCTTCTACAGTGTAAGATACTGTAAATTCTGGTGAACTTAGAATGTAAATATCGTCTAAAACATCTTCAGTCCATAAATCTTTTTGAATGTAGGCTACCAAACCTAAATCGGTTTCAATAAAACTTTCAAATGGTTTTTCGCCGAGTTCAGCAATTAAAATTTCCGAACCTAACTCTTTTGGCTCAACTGTAAAATGGTATCCTAAATAGATGTTTGACATGGAGTATGTTTTTTGCAAAGGTAAGAATCCAAAAGGAATTCAATTAATATATAGTTCAAAAAAAACCAGCTCGAAAGCTGGTTTTTTTATTTTATTTTTTTCCTTGACAAATCTCAACAATTCTGTGAAACACATCATGAAGGTTTTCAAAGGCTCTCATAATTTCTGCATCGGGTGCTTTTCTTTGTACCAAATCATTAACGACTTTGGTTTGTTTTTTTAAAACAGCGATAGTTTCATCTATTTTAGAATTTCTTAAATCTTGAGGCATTGTTTTTACATCCAGTGCTTCAGCCAATACTACTAAATTTTCTGATGAATTTTTGATTGCATTAAAGTTTCCTTCTTCAGCAGGATGAAATGTTTTAGACAGCAATTCGTGATAATCATGCATTTGTTTCCATTTATCAGTAATTGACTGTGCAGAAACAGTATTGATTGCAAATAATAAAGCAAGCGCTAAGAAAGATTTTATAAGTTTCATTTGTTTTGAATTTAATTGTTATGCAATAATAGTAATTTATTTTGAATTGAAAAGTTAAACCCTTCAAAATTACATCAACAATTCATCCCTAAATATCTACAATTCGGTAAAGAATAATTTTCTACTTTTATAGTTTGATGCAACTTTGCTTCATCAAAACAAATAATTATGAAGACAATTAGTACTTTTTTATTCTTCGTTGTATCAATCTGCGGTTTCTCTCAATCCAAAATTTCAGGTATAGTTATCGATGAAAAAAACAATCCCATTCAAGGTGCAAACGTATTTATAGAAGGCTCTTATGATGGTGCCACAACCAACGAAAAAGGCGAATTCTTATTTACATCTTCTGAAAAAGGAACTAAAATTTTAGTGGTTAGTTTTTTAGGATACGAAACCATCAAATTACCTTTTGAGGTTGAAAAAGGAAACCTCAAAACCATTAAACTAAAAGAAAGTATCAACACGTTAGATACGGTTGTAATTACTGCTGGAACGTTTGATGCTGGTGAAAAAGCCAGGGTTTCGGTCTTAAAACCGTTAGATATTGTGACCACAGCGGGTTCTAATGGCAATATTGTAGCTGCTTTACAAACCTTACCTGGAACGCAAACTGTTGGTGAAGACGGACGTTTGTTTGTACGTGGTGGCGAAGCCGATGAGACACAAACGTTTGTTGACGGCATTCGTGTAGCACAACCGTATGGTGCAACTACACAAAACTTACCTACTCGCGGTCGATTTTCTCCTTTTCTATTCAGCGGAATGTCGTTTTCTACAGGTGGCTATTCGGCAGAGTATGGGGAAGCTTTATCAAGTGTGTTATTACTCAACACCAAGGAAGAAGAAGCTCAAGAAAAGACCGATATTTCATTCATGACGGTTGGTTTGGGATTAGCAAATACACAAAAATGGGGTAAAAATTCGATTAGTGTCAACACGGCCTATCTAAATTTAGCTCCTTATCAAGCTTTGGTGCATCAAAACGTAGAATGGAACAAGCCTTTTCAATCGCTTTCGGGTGAAACGGTATTTCGTCATAGTTTTACCAACGGAATGTTCAAATTATATGCAGCTTTCGACGCTTCCCAATTTGATATTAATCAAGAGAGCATCAACAGTCCTTCTAAAATTAGAGTCGATTTAAACAATAATAATTTTTATTTAAATTCTTCGTACAAAGGAAGTTGTGGTAATGGTTGGCAACTTACAACAGGTTTGAGTTATGGGTACAGTCATAACAAAATTGGTTTGGATTTGGATAAGGTCAACAATGCCGAACATTCATCGCATTTGAAATTAAAATTCAGAAAATCATTCTCCGATCGAGTGAAGTTGTCTTTTGGTGGCGATTATTTTATTACAAAATTTAATGAAGATTTTAATGGAAATTTAGGAGTTAATTTTTCAAGTGGGTATCAAGCAAATATAGCTGCGGTTTATAGTGAAGCAGACATTTTCTTTTCTAAAAAATTAGCGGCTAAATTGGGTGTTCGTGCTTCTCATAACAATTATTTGCATGAAGATGCCGTTTCACCACGTATTTCAATGGCGTATAAAGTGAGTAAAAGCGGTCAGTTTTCGGTTGCTTTTGGAAATTTCACGCAAGCACCCAAACAAGATTATCTAAAATATGCCGATTATTTAAGCAGTGAAAAGGCATCACATTACATTTTGAATTACCAATACAGTAAAGAAAAACGCACGTTCCGTTCGGAAATTTATTTCAAAGACTATTCCGATTTGGTGAAATACAATACTTCTTTAGTGCAATATAATACGGTGTTTAATAACAACGGAAAAGGCTATGCTAAAGGATTGGATGTCTTTTGGAGAGACGGTAAGTCGTTTAAAAATTTAGAATATTGGGTTTCCTATTCGTACATCGATACGAAAAGAGATTATAAAAATTATACTGCCGAAGTGACTCCGAGTTTTGTTGCCGATCACAGTTTGTCGGTAGTGGGAAAATATTGGATTGACCAATGGAAATCGCAGTTGAGCATTACCAATAGTTTTACCACAGGTCGTCCGTATAACAACCCCAATGAAACTGTTTTTATGAATGGGAAAACCAAGACGTATAACAGTTTGAGTATGAGTTGGGCCTATTTAATTTCGCAACAAAAGATCTTGTATTTTTCGGTTTCCAATATTTTAGGAACTCAAAATGTGTATGGTTATGAATATGCCAATTCGCCAGACAGTAATGGGTTTTACAACCGAAGAGCTATTACACCAACCGCTGACCGATTCTTCTTTGTAGGCTTCTTTTGGACGATTAGCGACAATAAAAAAGACAATCAATTGAATAATTTGTAGGGTATAGGTGTTTAGTTCTTGAGGTTCTAAGGCGCTGAGTTTATAAGTTTCTGGAGCTTTAGTTTCTTAGCATCTTAGAACCCTAGAACCTCAGAACTTAAAATACAATTCATCATCAAAAATCAACAATTCAGTAACAATAAGTTTTACAAGTAAACCAACCGTGATACTTTTACATCAGAAATAAAAACAAGAAGTTTCAATCATCAAAAAATATTAACTAAAAAATTAGAAATCATGACAAAAATTATTACCGCAATTACATTTTTTATTTGTTCACTAGCCATCGCTCAAACCCAATACGAGCAAGGAATGGGAAAAGCTTTAGGATTATGGAAAGAAGGAAAAAGTACTGAAGCATCAGCGTTGTTTGAACGAATAGCTGCTGCCGAAAAAGACAATTATTTGCCTAATTATTATGTAGCCTTAATCAATACGACTGAAGCGTTTAATCCTGCGAATAAAGATAAAATCACTTCGCTATTAGCAAAAGCAAATGCAGCATTGGATATCGAATTGGCTAAAACACCCAACAATGTAGAACTTTTAGTAGTTCAAGCGATGGCAAAAACAGCTTTGTTGGCATCCGATCCAATGACCTACGGAATGACATTATCTCCTAAAATATCTGAAATATACATGCATGCCAGTTTGTTGGCACCAGAAAATCCGAGAGTAGTTTTGTGTAAAGCCGAGTTCGATATGGGTGGTGCAAAATGGACCGGTGCCGATGTAAAAGAAATATGTAGTAGACTTCAAAGATCATTAGATTTATTTGCTAAATTTAAACCAGAAACGCCATTTTCACCAAGTTGGGGATTGGATAGAGCACAAGAAGCCGTACAAAACTGTGGAAAGTAATTTCAAAAATATAAAAAATACAAATCGAGACAATATCTGTAGAATTGAGTTTATGGTTCTCTGTTTATAGAAATTGAAGCAGCCTTTATCAAATAAAACGTTACTAATTAATTATTACAACATGACAAGTTTCCTAAAAGATCTTCCTAGAAATATTTTTTTAAGTATTGTTATTTTTTTGGTGATTCTACTTATAAATGTATTGCTAGGTGCAACGGTTCGTTTGGATAAAGAGTTGCTAACAGCATTTGGATATACCGTTTTATATACGTTTTCGCTCTCAACGGTTAACGGATTGATTTTTGATTACTTAGATAAAGTTTTTGGAGCTAATAGATTTTCAAAGAAAAGAATTGTAGTAGGTTTTTTGAGTTCATTTGTTTTATCACTCTTGACTATATTTTTATTAAGAATTTTTCAAGAAGTCTTTATAAACGGAACTGTTTTTCAAAAATTTATTGAAAACGAAAGTCCAAATTATTATGTAGTTTCAATACTTATTACATTTTTTGTGACATTATCTTTCTATGCTTTTCATTTTTATAAAGCTTATCAAGAAAATAAAGTTAAAGAACAAAAAATTATTGCAGGTACCGCCAACGCAAAATTTGAGAGTTTAAAAAACCAAATCGACCCTCATTTTTTGTTCAATAGCTTAAACGTACTGAGTTCGTTGATTGAGGAAAATCCAGAAAATGCCCAACGATTTACTACGTCATTGTCTAAAATTTACCGCTATGTTTTAGAGCAAAAAGACAAAGAATTGGTTCCGGTTTCAGAAGAATTAGCTTTTGCTAAAACCTATATGAACTTATTGAAAATGCGTTTTGAAAACAGTATTTCATTTGAATTACCGGAACACTATGAAAATACAGAGGCTAAAGTAGTACCACTTTCCTTACAACTGTTACTCGAAAATTGCATCAAGCATAATATTGTTAGTGAACAGAAACCATTACACATTAAAATTTTTGTAAAAGATAATTATTTGGTAGTTCAAAACGATTTGCAAAAGAAAGAAGTGCTGCAAGATAGAAGAGGAGTTGGGTTGCAAAATATTGTAAGCCGCTACGGAATTTTAACCCAAAGAAATGTCTTGATAGAAGAAACAGCCAATGTTTTTGCAGTGCATTTACCCATTTTAACCAAACAAATAGCCCTTATGGATGCAACACTAAATTATACCGAAAATACAGCTTATTACAGAGCCAAAAAACGAGTAGAAGAATTAAAAGGATTTTATGGAAATTTAATTTCGTATTGCACTATAATTCCGATTTTAATATTCATTAATCTTAGATATTCTCCCGAATTTCAATGGTTTTGGTTTTCAGCAGCAGGTTGGGGATTCGGGGTGTTAATGCACGCATTTAAAGTATTTGGTTACGGAACCAATTGGGAAGAACGCAAAATAAAAGAAATTTTAGATAAAGAAAAAGCAACTAAAAATTGGAAATAATCATGGAAGCAAATTATAACGAAAAAGAACGCTATTATCAAGCTAAAAAGCAAGTCAATGACATTAAAGGTTTTTACGGAAATCTTATAGCTTACATCATATTTAATGGATTTTTTCTAATCTTAAATTTAATGACTTCACCCAACGAACTTTGGTTTTTTTGGCCTTTATTGGGTTGGGGAATTGGAGTGTTGTTTCACGGAATGAAAGTCTTTAATTATTCACCTTTCTTAGGAAAAAACTGGGAAGAGCGCAAAATAAAAGAGCTAATGGAGAAAGAAAATCAATCAAAAAAAAACTGGAACTAAGATGAAACGAATTGACGAACAACGACTATTTGAAAAATTTCAAAACGAAACGGGAGTTTCAAACGAAGATTATTATGCTGCGTTCAAAAGAGTGAAACGCATTAAAAGATTTTACACACATTTAATTGTTTACATTTTAGTGAACACGTATCTAATCGTAAATCACTGTTTTGAAGCCAATTCAATGCAATCACTATTTCAGTTGCATACCTATTCTACGGTTTTTTTCTGGGGAATCGGATTGGTAGCGCATGGTTTATCTGTTTTTGGACATGATATTTTCTTCGGAAGCAATTGGGAAGAAAAGAAAATCAAAGAACTCATGGACAAAGAAAAAAAGAATAGATTTGAATAATATTTACTAGCCACTTAACTTTTTCAAATGAACATCATCATCATAGAAGACGAAAAACCAGCAGCACGACTTTTACAACGAAAAGTTGAAAAATTAGGCTTGCAAGTCAATCAAATGTTGCATTCGGTAGAAGAATCGATTACTTGGTTTCAAAGCAATCCGCATCCCGATTTGATCTTTTTAGACATTCAATTATCGGATGGCTTGTCGTTTGAAATTTTTGAAACTATTGCTATAAAAAGTGCTGTGATTTTTACTACTGCTTATGATGAATATGCGTTGCGCGCTTTCAAATTAAACAGTATTGATTATTTGTTGAAACCCATCGATGAAGAGGATTTGGAAATGGCGGTAAACAAATTTAAGGCTAGAAATGCAACCATTTCTAATTTATCATTGGATTTTGAAATGATAAAGAAAATGCTAGTAAATCCGATCGATAGAGAGTTTAAAAAGCGGTTTACCATAAAAATGGGACAACAACTTAAGATGGTTAACATAGATGAAGTAGAGTGTTTTTTCAGTGAAAATAAAGGAACCTATCTCCACACTTTTGATGGTCGTGATTATCTTTTGGATACTACTTTAGAACAATTGGAAAATGAGTTAAATCCTAAAGAGTTTTATCGCGTTTCTAGAAAGTTCATCATTCCAATGAAAGCCATAAGAGAAATTCAACTCTACAGTAATTCACGACTTAAAGTGATTTTACCAACCTACAAAGATGATGACGTAATTGTAAGCAGAGAAAAAGTAACCGATTTTAAGGAATGGTTGGGTTAAGGTATACATTGCTTTCGAATGCCAATAAAAGCAAATAATAATAGCGTATAAGCAATGAAAAAAGGAACAATGAACTCAATCCAACCCAAAGGCAGCATCAGAGCTATTATCAATAACTGAAATCCTAATCCGTACAACGAAAGTAGCGTCATAAACCAATTTGGAAACGTTTTTACTTTGTAAGCATTGGCGTCAAGTGCATGAATAATTTTGTCAAAGCCGCCATACACAATCGTATAAATGGCAAATAAAATAGTTACTGATCGCTGACTTTCGCCCGGCAATGCTTTTGGCGTCTTGTATTCAAAAACTTTACTTGTGGTATCACCACCCACCGATTTATTTCTCAAAATCACATAATAATAATTGTACAATGTGCCTTGCAATTGAATGCCAATAAAGGCTAAAAGGGTAAACCAAAACGTAGTTTCGGAAACATAACAAATAGCCATTAAAAGTAGAAAATTCAAGACGATATCAAATACACTATCTAAATACCGACCAAAATAGGAAGGTGTATTTTTCAATCGTGCTAATTCGCCATCTGCCGCATCGATAGCCGATTTCAAAACGATGAAAAAACCAGCAAAAAGATACTGATGGTGGAGTATGCAGTACATGGCAACTAAACCCGAAATTCCGAATAAAAGAGTAACATGGACTGGAGTAAATCGGGTGTTTTTAAGTTGATTAGCAAGAAGTTTTCCAAAAGGTCTTCCGTAATCGGATAGGTCAAGAAATTTGTCCTGAGCAGTAAGTTTTGACATTAAATGTTAGTAATCAAACGAAATGTGACAATATAGTCGGCAAAATTTATTTGGTAAAACGATGTGTTGTGTAGGTTATCGCTGCTAGTAAAAAGAAAGCAACCGCTTGATGCGTTACGCCCAACCACAAAGGAACATGGTTTAACAAGGTTAAAACACCCAATGTAAATTGTATAAATACTACAATTAATAAGGCATTCAACCCATTTTTTTGTTCTTTAGAAAGGGTGTATTTTTTACTTCTGAAGAATAATAATAAAATCAATCCAACCACGACATAAGCCATAGTTCTGTGTACAAACTGAACGCCACTTTTACCTTCTGTAAATCGTGTTAACCAGGAATCTTTTTCTAAAACGATACTATCATGAAAGAATTGTCCGTCGCTCATCATTGGCCAATGGTTGTGAATAAAACCAGCGTCTAAGCCGGCAACAAATCCACCATAAATGATTTGTATAATGATGAAAAACAACGTAATTCGTGCAAGTTTTCGCAACGGAAATATAACTTCTGATTGGTTAGGGTAAATCAAATCTAACGCAACCCAAAGCGTGTAAGCAAAGGTTATAAAGGCAAAAGTTAAGTGCAATGCCAATCTAAAGTGGCTTACATCGGGCATGTCTTTCAGTCCACTTGCCACCATAAACCATCCTAAAAAACCTTGAAAAGCTCCCATTCCAAGAAGAATTCCACATTTTTTTATGGTTTCGATATCAAGTCTTTTTTTAACTAAGAAATAAATAAAAGGAATAAGGAATACAAATCCAAGAATGCGACCTATAAATCGGTGAAACCACTCCCAAAAGTAAATAAACTTGTAATCAGAAAGTTGAAAATTATTGTGAATATTTATCAACTTGTATTCTGGAAATTGTTTGTATGCCTCAAAAGCTTGTTGCCAAGCGGCTTCCGTTAGCGGCGGAAATGTATCGGTTACCAAATGCCAATCGGTCATGGACAATCCAGAACCAGTTAGGCGCGTAATTCCACCTACAACAACCATTACAAATACTAAAAAACAACCTGAAAGTAGCCAATAAATGACCGATTTATCCTTCTTCATTTTTATAAAATAGGTTACAAAATTACGCATCAAAAATTAACTTTAAGTTGAACAAAAGTTAATCTGTTGCTTAATTTTAGTTTACTTTTTCCAATCCTAATTTTGCGGCACGTTTCAAAACAAAATCATATGCCGCTTGATACTCATTTGGAATATCACCTTCTAAAATAGCTTCTTTTACGGCTTCTTTTAAAATGCCAATTTCTCTGGAAGGCTTTAAATTGAATAATTCCATAATTTCTTCACCCGATATAGGTGGTTGAAATTGACGTACATGATCGCGTTCTTCCACTTCCACAATCTTCTTTCGAACAATATCAAAATTGTTGTGGTATTTTTTGAATTTTGCTGGGTTTTTAGTCGTAATATCAGCTTCACATAACGTCATTAAATCGTCTACATCTTCACCTGCATCAAATACCAATCGGCGCACTGCCGAATCGGTTACAATATCTTGTGCCAGGACAATAGGACGAGAACTCATAGTAACCATTTTCTGAACAAATTTCAACTTGTTGTTCAACGGCATGTGCAATCTCTGAAAGATTTTCTTTGCCATTTTTCCGCCTAAAAACTCATGACCGTGAAACGTCCATCCTTGTTTTTTACTGAATTTTTTGGTGGGTGCTTTTCCAATATCGTGCAATAATGCTGCCCATCGCAACCAAACATCATCCGTATTCGGGCAAATATTATCCACCACTTCTAGGGTATGATAAAAATTATTTTTGTGGGTATGACCTTCAATCTCTTCGACATTATTTAAGGCCGTTAATTCGGGTAGAATAATGTCTAAAAGTCCGGTTTTGTATAAATGTAAAAAGCCAATCGATGGTTTATCTGTGGATAGAATTTTGTTTAATTCATCTACAATTCGTTCGCCAGAAATAATGTTAATCCGTTCTTTATTGCGTTTGATTGCCGATAATGATTCAGTTTCAATCTCAAAATTCAATTGCGTTGCAAATCGAATCGCGCGCATCATTCGCAAAGGATCATCCGAATAGGTAATGTCGGGACTTAATGGTGTTTTGATGATTTTGTTTTCCAAATCGGTCAATCCGTTAAAAGGATCCACTAAAGCACCATAATTTTTCTCATTCAAAGAAAAAGCCATCGCATTAATGGTAAAATCACGACGGTCTTGATCGTCTTTTAAAGTGCCGTTTTCCACTATTGGATTGCGGCTATCGTGTGTGTAGGATTCTTTTCGAGCACCTACAAATTCGATATCAATTTCTTTGTAACGCAACATTGCTGTTCCGTAGGTTTTAAAAATTTGAACCTTGGGTTTGTTGGGAAGTAATTGCGAAACTTTTAAGGCCAAATCAATTCCCGAACCAATAGCGACAATGTCGATGTCTTTTTTAAAATCGCGTTGCAGTAAATAATCGCGAACAAATCCGCCAATGACATAACTTTCAACGTTATTTTCTTGGCTGGCTTGCGCTATTATTTTAAAAATGGGATTTTGAAGTGCTTTTATGTAATCGTTTTTGGCCACGAATTCACGGATTTTTATTGGGACGTTACTATATAATTATTCTTCTATATTCTAATGAATCATTATTGAAATTTACTATGATAGCCAATCTATTTCCAGATACTTTTAAATAATTCATTGCTTGCGCAATGTGCGAATCAGAAATAGAACTACATGATTTTACCTCTAAAATCCCTAATAGTTTATAACTTTCATTTTTGTGTATTATATCTGGCATATATTAGTGCATTCGTGGCTTGTATTTTTTTATTTTCGTATAATCTTAACCTGATTATCCAATGAAAGTTTGATAATCGTTGACGGATTTTTACAAACTTTATCGTGCTGCAAATTTACTACATAGTCAACACCTTTAATAATTTCGGGGCTAATTTCTTTAAAAGTTTTTGGTGAAAACATACCCGAAATATTAGCAGAAGTAGAAACTAATGGTCGTTTCATGCGTTCCATTAATTTGAAGCAAAAAGGTTCTTTAACCAAACGAACTCCAAGCGTATTGTCTTCGGCAACTATGTTTTTGGCTACATTTCTAGGATTGTCTAATATTAATGTGGTTGGTTTTTCAGATAAATCCCAAATTTCCCATGCGACATCCGGAATTTCTTTGAACACATTGTACATCATCTTTTCACCATTCATTAACACAATCATGCTTTTAGAATCGTCGCGTTGTTTTAAAGCATAAATTTTTGCAACTGCCTCGGCATTGCTGGCATCACAGCCAATTCCCCAAACGGTATCAGTTGGATATAGAATGATTCCGCCGTTTTTTATAACTTCGTAGGCGTTGTGTACTTCGGTATTAATATCGCTCATGTTATGAGTTTAGCATTTTTTTCAAAAATAAATAATCTTTTTCTTGAAGTGATTCTCTTCTAATTCTATATTTTTTGATTCTTTTTTTAATCAAACCAAACAAATATCTTTTTCGCGTGATTCCTTTGATCGCAAAGTTAATTTGCTCTTTGTCAAATGTTTTTGGCGTAAAAATATGCAAGTGATTGTCTTTGCAATAATAGTTTTTACCAAATTTAGCCGCTATGATTTGCATGGCTTTAGGCGAATAAAAAGCGATGTGTTGTCCGGTTTCTTGCGCAATGTAGATCCAATTTTCAATTTCTTCGTTGGTATTCGGAATCAAATCCGTAGAAAAAATGGCATTTTCAGAATACTTAAAAATAGCTTCAATTTCTTCTAAAGGATGTTGTAAATGTTCTAAAACTTCAAATCCTGTAACCACATCAAATTTGGTTTCTTTAATATCGGTAATGTCAAAATGCTTGGCAAAAAGATTTTCACAATAGGTATCTTGACGGTAAAAATTATACCCGATATCTCTCATTAATCGCACGAAATTTCCGTATCCACCAGCAAAATCCAACATTATTTTTGCTTCTGGAAAACAGCAATCAATCATTTTAGAAACATCTTCGGTAAGTACATTGTTTCGGTATAATAAACCAATATCCAAAGAGGTAATGGCACTGTCGTAGGCTTCGGCTAACCAAGTTGGCTCATCCGTTTGAACGAAATCACAAGAGGTACATTTATAATATCCGGTGTTGTATTTTTGTAAAACGACTTTCTCAAAGATTTTTTCGGATGGGCTGTTGCAAATTTTACAATTCATGATGCTATTTTATCAGTTTTAGGTTGGGTTTAAATATTTATATTTGTGCCAACATAAATATCAAACGAAATGCAAATGTATTTAAAATAATACAGAAAATTTAGCTTGATGAAATGAAATGCACTCAAAACTAGCTTATATGTCAGATACACTTGGAATCAATATCATTGGATATATCAAAGGTGAGTTCGGAATTGGTGAAGCAGCACGATTGAATATAAAGGCAGCTCAAGAAGTGGGTTTGCCTGTTTCTTTAGTGAATTATGAAGCCATTACCGTACATCGAAATGAAGATACAACTTTTACCAATTTTTCTAAAGAGTTTCCGTATCCTATTAATTTGATTCAAATTTCTCCTTCTGAAGTTGGAAATTTTATGCTAGACGAAATTGCTAGCGGTTTAAAAGGAAAATACAATATTCTATATGTAGCATGGGAATCGGAATATATCCCAGAGGAATACATCAAAAACATCAGCCATTTTGATGAGATTTGGGTGCCGTCTAAGTTTTGTCAAGAAACCCTTTCTCGCATTTCAAAAGTGCCAGTTATCAATATTCCGCATCCAGTTGAAATTCATTTGCAGCCCACTACCGATGTTGATGCTTTGCATTTTTATGAGACATCGCAATTCAATTTCTTATTCATCTTTGACTACAATAGTACGTTAGAACGAAAGAACACTTTAAATTTGATTAAAGCCTTTCAAAAAGCGTTTGACAAAGACAACCAACAAGTAGCTTTAACAATCAAAACCTCTTCGGCTAAAAAATTTGCTACCGAAAAGGAGGAGCTTATTGCTGCCATTGGAGCGTATCAAAATATTAAAATTGTAGAGAAAATTTTTGATAAGAATTCATTAAACCACATCATGAACGGCTGTGATTGTTATGTGTCCTTACACCGTTCGGAAGGCTTCGGATTAACGATGGCAGAAGCTATGTGCTTGAATAAGCCTGTTATTGCCACCGGTTATTCGGGCAATATGGAGTTCATGGATTTTCAGAATAGTTTTTTAGTTAATTACGAAAAGACAACAGCTGGCGAAAACCGAATTAATTACGACAAAAATACCATTTGGTCGGAACCCGATGTAGATCATGCAGCTTCATTAATGAAGTATGTTTTTGAAAATAAAGCAGCAGTAGCTTTAATTGCTGTTAAAGGAAATGTGACTATTCGAAACAATTTCTCGTTTAAAAGTATAGGTTCTTTAATTAAAAATAGAGCAGAATTTATTCTTCAAAATAAAGTAAGTTCAAGTGGCAAACAAGTTGATATTGAACAACAAATAGAAAACGAAAAACTTCGAGAGGAACTGCGAATCATCAAAAAAAGTAAATTTATTATGATGATTATCAATTTTAAAATGATGCTGAGAAAACGCAACGAACAACGCAAAAAAGATCGTTTTAAAAAACAGTATGAGTAATACCAAATTAAAAAGGATTGTTACTTACAATCCTTTTTTTTATTTCTTCTTGAAGAACTTATTTATTTTTTTTCTGATTTTAGCATAAATCGTATTTTCTAAATATTTCACTCGTTCTTTTAGAACGGAGTTTTCTAACAAAGCATTTTTATATTCGTTATTTTCTTTACTTTCTGCCGAACCAATGAAATTTTTGGCAATTACATCCAAACGAATTTTCATCTGACTTCCAATGGTGTGAATTGATAAATTGGTTTGAATGTCTTTTTGAGCTCGTAATCCAATTTTTGTGGCATTATCGGTATTAGAAACAATTGATTTAAGCAATTCTGCAGCTTGGTTTACATCGGGTTCAGCCATCACAAACCCTTTTTTAAGTATGCCACAATCGTCTTTCAATTCGGTGAAATCATATGGCACTAAAAAGCTATTGTTGAGGTTCATATAATCAATGTTTCCCGAATAACCAGTTCCAACCACAGGTTTTCCATAACTCATCGCTTCTGCCATGGTGAGTCCGAAGCCTTCAGAACGGTGCAACGAAATAAGCGCATCACTGTTTTGTAAAAGCGATTCCATTTTCGATTTATCGTAATTTTCATTAATTAAAATGATGTTTTCAAATTTCGAAATGGATTCGTTTAGTTGTTTCATCAACGCTTCATTGCGTTCTAAATTGAAGGTTTTGATGATGAGTTTTACGGCTGAATTATCGGAAGGAAAAGCTTTTTGAAACGCTTCAATAGCGCCAAAAGGATTTTTTCGTTCCGTGGTACTAATCGAATCAAAAATGGTTAAAAAGTTGAAGGAATCGTTCGGAATACCTAATGCTTCTTTTGAAAATAAATTGGTGGTATTGGAATGAATAGGGTGTAAGAAGCGTATCACAGGAATAGCAGCTACGTTGGCAAACGCTTCTACACAAAAATTACTCGGAACCCAAATTTCGTCAAAAATAGCCAAGAAAGGTAAAATTTCATCCGGAATTTCTTTGAATTCCCAAGCCCAGTAGGCAATGTTGTATTTGTCTTTTAAAATGTCATTCGAATTTACTTCAAAAAAATTAGTCAACGCATTGAGGTTTATTTGAAATAAATTGATATCGTAATTGGTTTCTAACGTATTGAATTCGTGCAGTTCTTCGTCTTTTCTTATGCCACGACGTTCTGCATAATAATTGTGAAACGAAATGGCCACACCGGCACTTTGAAGCGCTAAAGCATTCAATCGTGATGCTTCCGCGATGCCTGAAATGTCTTTAAAAAATCCATGATAATTAATTCCCATCGTTTTATTTTAAAAAGAATTGATACTGTTTTTTAAATTTTGAATGGAAAACGGTTCCAAACTTTGTTCCGAATTATTTTGTAATTCCAACCACAATTCTTTGTTGGTATACAGTTCGATTATTGCGGCAGCAAATCCTTCTTTAGTGTCATCAATTAAGGCATTTTTTCGGTCGATTAACTTCATTCCTTCGGCACCGATTGTTGAAGTAACCAACGGCAAATAATATTCGAAAGCTTGTCCAATTTTTCCTTTCACACCAGCACCATAGCGCAGTGGAGCAATCATGATTTTGTTACTGATAAAAAACGATTCAATAGACGGCACATATCCTTGAAAAATAAATTTAGGGTCATTTATATCCGAAATTTTCTCGTTTACATTGCCAATAACATTCACTTTTACATTGGGTAATTTTTCCCAAACTAACGGCATAATGTCGTTATAAAGATAATATAAGGCATCAATATTGGGTGTATGTGTTGATCCTATAAAAAGTAAGTCGGCTCTTTCTTCAAAGGATAATGTGGCTTCTTTTTTTATTTTCGGATAGTGAATGTTGGAAATGGTGATGAGTTTTTCGGGAGCAACATAGGCTTTCATAATTTCTTTTTCAACATCAGAAATAGCAATAATATAATCTACCTGTTGCGCCAGTTTGGTTTCAATTTCAAAATATTTCTTATATCTTTTTCGGAGTGAAATGCGAGTTGGATCAAGCTCAATTGCACGTTGGTATCTCAAAAAGTGAATGTCTACCATGTCAAAAATAGATTTTGAATTGGGTAGTATTTTAGATATTTTTTTCAGGTTGTCTTTTAAGGTATTCGGACTGTAATACCACACATAATCTACTTTAGGAATGGTTTTTAGAAAGTCAAAATAATCTCTAAATTGATTGGTTTCTACATATACCATAATTCCTAAATCGGCATAATATTGAATGTAACGATCGGTTCGATAAGCGTTTTCGGTACAAATAATGCAATTAAAACCAAGTTCTTTGTAGGCGATGATAATTTCTTTCAAGCGATTGGAACCCGAATCTTTATCGTGGGTTGGCATGCCACCATTAACAAAAACTATGGTTTTTTGGGATGGGTTGTAATTTTCAAAATTAGGAATAGAGTGATCCAATTGATTTTTAATCAACGCTTTCTTTTCAAAATAAAGTTTTATTTTCTTAAATAATCCCATAGTTATTCTCTAATTTTCTGAGTTACTTTCAACGATTTAGAAAGCGGTGCACCAGCCAAAAGTACTTTTAATAAATACCCGTATTTTGGTTTGAA
This sequence comes from Flavobacterium sp. FG139, assembly GCF_057809695.1. Lineage (NCBI taxonomy): Bacteria > Pseudomonadati > Bacteroidota > Flavobacteriia > Flavobacteriales > Flavobacteriaceae > Flavobacterium > Flavobacterium sp. FG139. The sequence goes on along the minus strand of NZ_JBMDKL010000014.1, from coordinate 79,915 downwards.
TAGCGTACTGAAAATATAGTTGATTCGTAAATAATTCAGTAAAAACCAAAAGCTTAAATAGCCGTAATGTTTTCTAATGATGTATAATAATGAGATTTTGAGTTCCGTTTTAATCGCAATACTTTGTGGAGTACTCGCTCCATGATAATGCACGTATTTGGCATCTGGAATTAAGTAACTTGATTTTCCTATTTTTTCCAAACGTTTGCACAAATCGGTTTCTTCATAATACAAGAAGATGTTGGTATCAAATCCGCCAACTTCATTAAAATAGGAAGTTCTAACCAGCATAAAGCTGCCTTGAACATAGTTTACTTTTACTGGCGAAGTGTATTCTAATTTGCGTTTTGGATATTTTTTTGGATTAATTTTTTCTAGAAAATCACGGCCAAATAATTCTTTGCTAATCGATGCAAAATGATCAAAAGCCATCATGCGTTTTCCAGTTTCAGAAAACGATTGACCACCAACGACAGCAATAGAACTGTCTTTTTCAATGGCCGCTTTTAGAATAGAAAAACAATCATTTAGAAATAGCGTATCATTGTTTACAAAAGCTACATATTGTGCATTTGAAAAGTGAAATCCGGTCATATTTCCGCCTCCAAACCCTGTATTTATTTTACTTCTAACCAGTTGTAGGTTTTTAAAAGGATGTGTGTCACAAAATTGTTTTAACGACAAATAATCCTCTTTTTCAGAAGCATTGTCCACTACCACAATTTGGAAGTTTAGAGTAGAGGGAGTTTTTTCAATAATGCTGTCAACGCATTCTTGAGTCAGTTTACTCGAATTGTAATTAATAATTATAGCGGCTATATCAAACATTCGAATTTTTTGTTAGTCAATTTTTCTATACATCATCCAAAGTTGCAAATACCTTTTAAATACCGAAAAAGAATGCACATACGCTAGAATAAAACCTTCTTTGCCATCAAAGGCTCCCAAACGAAAAACATATTGCCACAAAAAACGATACATGGGTCGGAAAATAAGGTGATAAGCACTAGGTCTTATTTTTTTGTTGTATAGGTTTTCGGCTTGTAACTTGCTGTATAAATTGAGTTTATCGTTATAATTATCAAAATTTTTATAACTGTAATGGTTTAATCCATTCTTTAAAACGCCAATAGAACCATTAGCTTTTACTTCTTCATGTACTAAGTTTCCGTTGTATTCGCAGAAGTTTTTATTGAAAAGTCGGATGGCTTTATCGTTTTGCCAACCTCCGAATTTCATTTTTTTGCCCATAAAAAAGAAGTTTCTTTTGACAAAAAAAGCCACTTTAGAGTTGGGTTTTTTGATGGTATTTTTGATTTCTTTTTCTAAATCTTTGGTAATGATTTCGTCCAAATCGAAAAAAATAATCCAATCGTTTTTTGCCTGATGGATGGCATAATTTCGTTGTTCAGAGAAATTGGTAAATTTGCGTTCAATCACGGTAACGCCCATTTCTAAAGCAATTGCAACCGTTTTGTCAGTACTTTGTGAGTCTACAAAAATAATTTCATCAGCAAAAGATAAGCTTTCAACATATCTTTTTACGTTTTCTTCTTCGTTAAAAGTAATGGCTAAGGCAGTAATTTTTGGGATTCCGTTATTTTCAGACATAGAGTTAGATGAAATAGAAGACAAATATACTATTTTTACCGAAATACCATTTTAGAAATGAGCAAAGAGTTGGAGTTGTCTAAATTCCTACTAACAAACCATGTAATTATTCTAATTTATTGTGCAGCATCCAAAGTTCTAAATACCTTTTGAATACAAAAAAAGAATTGATACGAGCCGATAAAAATCCTTCTTTTCCATCCAGTAATCCCAATCGATAAAAATATTGCCAAGCAAACCGATATGAGGGTTTTATGATAAAATGATAGGCGTTAGGACGTTTCTTATTTCGGTAGAGTTTGGTGGCCTGTAGCTTGCTGTAAAAGTTCAATTTGTTGCAATAATGCTCGAAATTTTTATAACTGTAATGATCGATAGAATGTTCTAAAGTTCCTATTTTGCCTTCGGTTTGAATTTCTTCATGAACCAAATTTCCGTTGTAAGTGCAATATCTTTTATGAAACAAACGAACGGCTTTGTCGTTTTGAAATCCACCGTGTTTTAAATGTTTATTGAACAGAAAAAAATTGCGTTTTACAAAAAAAGCCACCATTTCTTGAGGATTTGAAACGGTGCTGATGATTTCTGTAGCAATCTCTTTTGAAATCATTTCATCCAAATCAAAAAACACAATCCAATCATTACTTGCCTGTTCAATAGCAAAGTTACGTTGGCTGGAAAAATTATCAAATTTACGTTGAATGACTTTAACTCCAAGTTGTTCTGCAATAGTTACGGTTTGATCATCACTTTGCGAATCGATAAAAATAATTTCATCTGCAAAAGACAAACTATCCACATATCTTTTCACGTTTTCTTCTTCGTTTAACGTGATAGCCAATGCCGTTATTTTCGGATATTTATTATTTTGTATCATAGAAATTATCGTACTTTGAGCGAAAGTATTACTTTTACAATCCTGATTTTCCCAAGCAAAAGTTAACCTTAACTTAAACAATTATAAAGTATGTTAAAACTGCCAATTCTGATGTATCACAACGTATCTACAAGCGATGCTAAAAGTGTTGGGTTAACAATTTCGGTTGCTAAATTGGAAGAACAACTGAAATATATTAGTGAAAAAGGATATACTTCCTATTTTGTTTCTGAAATTTATAATAAGACTCAATTACCTCAAAAAAGTTTAATTATTACGTTTGATGATGTTACCGAAAATCAATTGTTGTATGCGCTTCCATTATTGAAAAAATACCATTTAAAAGCTACTTTTTTTGTGCCGTTTTCGTACCTAGGACAATCCGATTTGTGGAACCAAGGAACTGATGCCACAGGTGAAAAAATAATGACTATAGCCCAGTTGAAAACATTAGATGCTGATGTGATTGAATTGGGACATCATTCATTTTTTCACAGAAAATACGCCACGTTAACAGCTTCTGAAATTCAAGAAGATTTGGATAAAAGTTTCGAATTGATTGCCCAAAATAATCTGAAAGTTTTTCCAGCGTTGGCCTATCCGTATGGAAATTATCCGAAAAAAGGGATTCAAAAAGAAATATTTTTTCAACTTTTGGAAAAGAATAATATTCAAATGGCTTTTAGAATAGGGAATAGGGTAAATCGTTTTCCTTTCAAAAACAAATATGAAATACAACGAATCGACATCAAAGGAGACGATAGTTTGCTCATGTTTAAATGGAAACTTCGAGTAGGAAAACTGCGTTTATTTTAGACCGCGATCAATCAAAATCATTTTGACATATCTTGAAAAAACGCCGTAAGCATCAATAGTGGCTACCGCTAATCCGGGAACGCCATCAAGGAAGCCTTTTCGAATAATGTAGGTGTGAAAAAAACGGTAAAAAGGCTTGAAAACCAAGTTAAAATAATTAGCCGTTTTGTTTTTATCCTTGGCCATTTTGGCTTGAAACCAAGCATAGGAATCTTTCTTTTTAATGTAATGAAACAACCCTTTGTAGGTGTAATGAATCATGAAGTTTTTTAACAAACCGACAGTTCCTGGATGCAATAGTTTTTCATGCACTTCACCTTCAAAATGAATGTCCTTATTTTTTACCAAACGAACCACTTTGTTTTCGGTATGGTATAAAAAGCGATTCATGTAGAAATGTGGAAACTTAATCTTGTAAGCATTGTGCTTCGGATTATTAATGGTTTCCAAGATTTCAAATTTCAATTTTTCAGTAACACGTTCGTCAGCGTCTAAAAATAAAATCCAATCGCTTTTTGCAAGTTTAATTGCCTCATTTTTTTGATTGGAAAAATTGTCAAATTTACGTTGAATTACTTCGCAATTAAAATTTTCAATAATCTTTAAAGTCTTATCACTACTGTATGAGTCGATGATAATGAGTTGATTAGCAAAAGAAGCCGAACGCAAACAATCTTGAATGTAATTTTCTTCGTTATAAGTAGGTATGATAACTGTAATGGTTTGCATAGGGTAAACTTGTAGAGTTCAAACATAGAAAAAATATTTTATCTTTGCAACGCAATGAAGAAAGATATTTCAGTTATTATAAGTACTTACAATTCGCCCGAATGGTTGAAAAAAGTACTCTATGGATATAATACTCAAACGTATAGAAATTTTGAAGTTGTGATTGCCGATGATGGTTCGGATGAACGCACCCAAAAATGCATTGAAGAAATTCAACAAGAAGTTTTTTACCCAATTATACATGTGTGGCATGAAGATAATGGTTTTCAAAAGACTATTATTCTCAATAAAGCCATTCTTGCCACTAATACCGATTACATTTTAATGACCGATGGCGATTGTATTCCGCGTGAAGACTTCGTAGAACAACACATAAAACACCGTGAGGAAGGCTATTTTTTATCGGGTGGATATTACAAATTGCCGATGAATTTATCAGAACAAATTACCAAAGAAGATATTTATTCGGGAAAGTCATTTGATTTAGAATGGCTCAAAAAAAACGGAATTAAGCAATCGTTCAAGAACAATAAATTAATTACAAACGGTTTAAAAAGTTGGCTTTTAAATTACACTACACCAACAAATCCTAGTTGGAATGGTCATAATTCTTCGGGTTGGAAATCCGATTTTTTAGCCGTAAATGGTTTTGATGAACGCATGCAGTATGGTGGTGAAGATCGTGAATTTGGTGAGCGACTTATTAATTTAGGTATTCAAGCCAAACAAATCAGGTATTCTACAGTTTGCATTCATTTAGATCATACGCGTGGTTATGTAAAACCCGAAATGATTGAAAGAAATCAAAGCATCCGCAGGGAAACCAAACTTCAAAAACGCACTTGGGCCGATTTTGGTATTGAAAAAAAGTAATTATTTCAAATGTTCTTTTAAGAAACTATCCAATTCAGGGATGATCATTTCGGGCGTTAATTTCAAATACATTTCAAGCGGATTTTTCTCAATTTCTTTGTTTTGTTCATAAGATAATTCCGAAATAGCATTCGGTAAAAAGTCTAATAAATGCACTGATTTGTGGAATGTTCCATCTTCAAAACTACTCCAATCGTCTTTGTTCACATAAGGTGAAAATAGGGTAAAAGTAGGTTTGTTAATGGCTTTGGCGATATGAACGGTGCCACCTTCATTGGAAACTAAAACGGCACATTGGTTCATCAAAACTGCAAAATCGCGAATGCTTGGTGCGTAAACATCCAAAATAATATTGGATTTATTTTGACATAAGGCATAGATTTTATCGGCTTCTACTTTTTGATTGGGCGCATAATTGAATAACATGTAACAGTCAAAAGTATTAGCAATATGGTCTATAATTTGAGCAATATATTCATAAGGCATTGATTTTTGAGGCGTACTTCCCAAAACTCCAAGCATGATTATTTTTTTGTCTTGATACCGCTCTGGAACCTTAAATTGTTCTTCTTCTTTAGTCAAGAAAATCTTCGGCTCATAGTCGATAGTTTCAAAAGTATCTACTTGTTTTAAGAGGTGAATTCGATCTTCAATGGCTTTTCCGCAAATATGACTTTTCGATTCTAAAATACCAACAGGATGCGTGTAGTAGCCCAAATTTCCAATCTTCTTTCTGCTTTTATGTCCTACAGTTTGTAGTGCCCCACCAAATTTACAAATCAATCGACTTTGCAATTTAGAATACGGATCAAAAATGACATCGTATTTTTCGTTCCGAACTAAATTTATGGTTTTAATTAAATTTTTAAATTTCTTAAGTTCTTTTTCGTTGATGGAAATAATTTTATTAATATTTGGATTGTTCTGAATAACGCCATGCGTGAAGTCGTATGCCATCAGATGCACTTCACTATCAGGATATTTTGCTTTGTAATTGTTGGCAATAACCGAACTAATCAGCACATCGCCAATTCGTTTGTTTTGTATGATTAAAATTTTCTTCATAAAACTAATTGTTGGTGCAAAGTACTATTTTTTATACTTTTAACCCAAATAATATAAAATATTGTGCGAATCACTATTCATCCAAAATATAAAAATCAAGAAACGTCTATACTTCAGTTAGTTACAACTTTTTTTGGAGAAGGTGATTTAATTGTAAAAGGATCTCGCAACATTATAAAATCAAATGTATTAGGTAACGAAAAAGTCAATATTAAGTTTTTTCAGAAGCCAGGCTTTATAAAATCAATTATTTATTCTTTTTTCAGAAGTACCAAAGCCAAACGGTCGTTTGATTATGCTAATTATCTAGCAGAGCACAGTATTCCAACGCCTTTTCCAATTGCTTTTGTAGAAGAGCGAAATGCTTTCGGATTGTTGGGCAATAGTTATTACATCTGCGAACAGATTAATTACGATTTTACCATTCGGGAGTTGATTCACAATCCGCAATTTCCAGAACGTCATACTATTCTGGAACAATTTACCGAATTTACTTTTAAGATGCATGAGGCTAAAATTAATTTCCTCGATCATTCGCCAGGAAATACCCTTATTGTAAACGAAGGAAATGGTCGTTACAAGTTTTATTTAATCGATTTAAACCGAATGCGATTTGAAAATTTATCTATTGAAAAACGTATGGATAATTTCAAAAAAATGTGGTTATCAAAATTAATGGTTCAAATTGTTGCTAAGAAATATGCCCAATTGAGTCAACAACCCGAAGCTAAACTGCAAGCTATTTTAATGCAAAAAACACAACAGTTTAAGCGAAAAACGGCTCGAAAAAAGTTCTTAAAACGGAAAATCGGGAAATAAAAAAATCCGAAATAACTTCCGGATTTTTATTTTTTGGTTTGTGAGTAACATTAAACTGCTACGTCATATTCTCTCAAAGCATCGTTCAAAGATGTTTTTAAATCAGTTGACGGTTTTCTTTTGCCAATGATTAATGCACACGGCACTTGATAATCGCCTGCAGCAAATTTCTTAGTATAACTTCCCGGAATTACAACCGAACGCGCTGGAACAAAGCCTTTATATTCAACAGGTTCATTTCCCGTTACATCAATAATTTTGGTGGAAGCAGTTAAACATACATTGGCACCTAGAACGGCTTCTTTTTCAACACGAACACCTTCAACTACAATGCAACGTGAACCAATAAACGCACCGTCTTCAATCACTACAGGTGCTGCTTGCAAAGGTTCTAGAACGCCACCAATACCAACACCGCCCGAAAGGTGAACGTTTTTACCAATTTGTGCACAACTTCCCACAGTAGCCCATGTATCAACCATAGTTCCTTCATCAACATACGCTCCGATATTTACATAACTCGGCATCAAAATAACACCTTTAGAAATGTAAGCGCCATAGCGAGCAACGGCTGGCGGAACCACACGAATTCCTTTTTCGGCATATCCCGTTTTCAACAACATTTTGTCGTGGTATTCAAAAATCCCTACTTCATGGGTTTCCATTTTTTGAATAGGGAAATACATCACCACTGCTTTCTTTACCCATTCGTTAACCTGCCAACCCGATTCGGTTGGTTCTGCAACGCGCAATGTACCCGAATCTAAAGCATAAATTACTTCTTTAATCGCATTGATTGTGGTTTCTTCTTTTAATAATTCTCGGTTGTTCCAAGCTGCTTCTATAGTTGATTGTAAATTGTTCATGATAATTTGATTTGTAGCAAAGATAATGTCATTTTGTGTAATAGAAAAAGATGTTTGATAATAAAAAAAGAGTGTGCTTAAAAAAACACACTCATTTGAAAAAACTAAATCAAATCAAACAAAAACTATTTTTAAGACGTTTCCCAGATTAAGGAGTTAACGTTCTTTAGTGACAAATTTTGAGAAGAATTTATCAAAAATGAAATGTCTAAAGTGACATCATTTAATTGATTTTATTCTTGTTTCAAAAGTAGTATCAATTGATATACAAAAATTTAAGTTTTGATTAATATTAAATTAAGGTTGCCTTAATTTGTCGAATGTTTCTCCAAAAATAATAATTTAAAAAGTACTATTTGAAATACTATCTTTGTAAAAAATACAACAAATGTCAAGAATTTTAGCCATCGACTACGGAATAAAACGCACTGGAATTGCGATTACCGATGAATTGCAAATCATAGCTTCGGGTTTGACTACCATTCCTTCAGAAACTGCTATCGCTTTTTTGAAAGACTATTTTGCTAAAGAAAATGTAGGTAAGGTATTGATTGGTGAGCCCAAACAAATGAACGGTCAACCATCAGAAAGTGCTGAAATCATTGAAAAGTTTGTCACAAAATTCAAATTAGAGTTTCCTGAAATGAAACTCGAACGTTCAGACGAGCGTTTCACTTCTAAAATGGCATTTCAAACCATGATTGATAGTGGATTGAATAAGAAACAGCGCCAAAATAAAGGTTTAGTTGATGAAATTGCAGCAACGATAATGCTTCAAGATTATTTGACTAGAAAGATGATTTAAAATAAAACATGAGCAATATCAAGTTAATAGTAACCGATTTAGACGGAACCTTACTCGACTCCAATCATAATTTGCCTCCTAATTTTTGGGAAATTGAACAGCAATTATTTGACCACAATATCGTTTTAGCCATCGCAACTGGTAGGCAGTTTTACAATATTATTGAAGTATTTGACAAGAGTAAAGATCGAATAGTTTTTTTGGCCGAAAATGGCAATTTTGCTTATTATAAGGGAGCCGAATTATTTGCAAATCCGCTGATGAGAGAAGAGGCGAACACGTTTGTTAAAATTGGAAGAACGGTTAAAGACGCTTTTGTTATTTTGTGTGGAAAAAATGCCGCTTACGTCGAAAATACCGATGAAAAGTTCTTATCGGAAGCTCGAAAATATTATTCGAGATTGGAAATTGTAACCGATTTGACGCAAGTATCCGATGCCATTTTGAAAGTAACTTTGTGCGATTTTAATCACGTTCCAACCAATAGTTATTTGCATTTCAAATCGTTTGAAAATGAGTATAAAATTGCCATTTCAGGAATGGTTTGGCTCGATATTACTGGGTTTAATGCCAACAAAGGCGTCGCTGTAAAAAACATCCAATCGATGTGGAATATCACTGCAGAGGAGACTATGGTTTTTGGCGATTTTCTCAACGATTATGAAATGATGCAAACTGCAAAGTACAGCTATGCTATGAAAAATGCGCATCCCGAAATTATTAAAATATCGAATTTCACCACCCAATTTGACAACAATAACGGAGGTGTTACCGATGTGATTTCGCAAGTAATTATATCTAAATTATAGTTAACACGCCCAAATAAATGCCTTTTTTTGTTACTTTTGTCAAAAGTTTCAAACTAAACATGAAATTTAAAAATTAGAATTTTATAATGATAGTACCAATAGTTGGCTACGGCGACCCGGTTTTGAGAAAAGTAGGCGAAGAAATTTCTGCCGATTATCCTAATCTAAATGAAATCATTGGCAATATGTACGACACCATGTACAATGCTTATGGTGTGGGATTGGCGGCACCTCAAATAGGTTTGGCGATTCGTCTTTTCGTAATCGATACCGAACCTTTTAGCGACAGCGAAGATTTGTCGAAAGAAGAACAAGAGCAATTGAAAGGCTTTAAGAAAACGTTTATCAACGCCAAAATGATTAAAGAAGAAGGTGAAGAATGGGGTTTTAACGAAGGTTGTTTGAGTATTCCTGATGTTCGTGAAGATGTGTATCGCCATGAGAAGATTACGATTGAATACTTTGATGAGAATTTTATCAAAAAGACTGAAGTTTATGATGGTTTGATTGCCAGAGTAATACAGCATGAATACGATCATATTGAAGGAATTTTATTTACCGATTTGATTTCTACGTTAAAACGTACGTTAATCAAAAAGAAATTGCAAAATATCATGGACGGTAAAGCCAGACCCGATTATAAGATGAGATTTTGCAATAAAAAAGGACGATAATTACAACAATTAAAATATATTTGCCACCGCTTAAAATAATTTTTAGAAAATGAATGTAGAAAAAATATTAGCCATCTCAGGAAAACCAGGTTTATTTGAATTGAAAGTTCAAACCCGTTCTGGTTTCGTTGCAGAGTCATTACTAGACGGAAAAAAAATCACAGTTGGAATGAGAAGCAACGTGAGTTTGTTATCTGAAATTTCGATGTATACCCACAGCGAAGAAAAGCCATTGGTCGAAATCATGCGTGCCATTGCTGTAAAAGAAAACGAAGGTCCTGCTATTTCTCACAAAGAAGATAATGCTAAATTGATAGCTTATTTTACTGAAATTGTGCCCGATTATGACGAAGATAGAGTGTATCCATCCGACATTAAAAAAGTGTTGAATTGGTACAACATGTTGCAAGCTAAAGGTTTGGTTTCCAAAGAAGAACCAAAAATCGAGAATGCTGAAGCCGTTAAAGAACAAGTAGTTGAAGAAGTGAAAGAAAAGAAAGCTCCTAAAAAAGCGGCCAAAAAAGAATAGTTAATTACTTTCTAACAAAATACAATCCTATTGCTCCATTCGAGTGGTAGGATTTTTTATTTTTACGATAAATCTATATAAAAATGAATACCAGATCACAACAACTCGACGCTTTTAGCAGATTACTAGACATTATGGAGGATTTGCGTGAAAAATGTCCTTGGGATAAAAAGCAAACTTTAGAAAGTTTACGGCATTTAACCATTGAAGAAACCTACGAATTAGGCGATGCTATTTTAAACAACGATTTGCAAGAAATCAAAAAAGAACTGGGAGATTTGTTGTTGCACATTGTTTTTTATGCCAAAATAGGAAGTGAAACCAACGATTTTGATATGGCTGATGTGTGTAACGAAATTTGCGACAAGCTCATTCACCGTCATCCACATATTTATGGCGATGTAGTGGTTGCCGATGAAGAGGAGGTCAAACAAAATTGGGAAAAACTCAAACTAAAAGAAGGAAAGAAATCGGTTTTAGAAGGCGTTCCCAAAGGATTACCCGCACTAGTGAAAGCCAGTCGCATTCAAGATAAAGTAAAAGGAGTCGGATTTGATTGGGAAGAACCGCATCAAGTTTGGGATAAAGTACAAGAAGAATTACAAGAACTTCAAGTTGAAGTAGCGGCTGGAAATCAAGATAAAATAGAAGCCGAATTTGGCGATGTATTGTTCTCCATGATCAATTATGCTCGATTTTTGAAAGTCAATCCTGAAGATGCTTTAGAACGCACCAACAAGAAATTCATCAAGCGTTTTCAATACCTGGAAAGTAAAGCAGGCGAACTCGGAAAACCATTGATGGATATGACTTTGGCTGAGATGGATATTTTCTGGGAAGAAGCAAAGAAATTATAATTAAAAACGGCTTGAAGTACATTTCAAGCCGTTTTTTTTTTAGGCGATTTCCAACTGTGGGATTTCTATGTTTAAAATTATATTTTTGTATTCGTGCAATTGGTTTTGAATTTTCACAAAATCAGTTTTAAAGAATTTGGTCTCCGTAAATAGCATCACATAATACGCAATTCCATGCAACAAATTATTTTTAAACGATTGCAACTTCTTGATTTGAGCCGATGAGATTTCATTTGAAACTTCTTCTACCTCATTTTTCAAATAATCGACATACATTTTCAATTCGTTAATGAACATATTCGGTCGGTTATTTTTACCCAAAACACTCGTATTTCCATAAATGTGTTGTACCATATCGAAAAGCGTAACTTCTTTATCGAAGTATGCCAAGTTGGGACCCGGACAAATAACTACGCCTTGTGCTTCGCCTTTTATTTTAATATCATTTTCTAAATAAGAGGCATTGGCTAAACCCACACACAGACAGGATTTATGGGTGATTTTGGTCTTCTTTTTATCAAATTCTGCGGCGGATAATTGGTTTTTGATAGCCTCTAATTCTTCCAATTTAATATCTTGGTATTTTCTAGAAGCGGTGCATATTCCTTGTTCGGAAAACTCTTTGCTTAACGCTAATAATTTCTTTGGACACGAACTTCCGGCTTTATTTTGTGCAATTCGATTTATTTTTAAAGTTTCGTTGGTTGTGCCTTTTACTGTATTGAAAGGCACTCCTAGAGGCGATATCTGACTGATGTAAAAATCGTCTTCTTTCGATTTTGCTAATAAATTTCGAGTAGCTACATCTACCGAAGTAGCTTCTGGAACTAATAAAAATGGCGAACCCCAACCCACAGCATCCACTTGATAATACTCTAAAAGAAACTCATGTTCTTCGGCCGTTCCAACACCACCTTGAACGGTGATTTTTAGTTCTAATGGCTTTTCGGGTGTTGGCATTTCTTTTTGTGCTAAGGCTTTTACCATTAATTCGTGTGCCGATTGGATTAATTGTGCCTTCTTTTCCTTAAATTCCTCCATAATCGGGCCGAGTAAATAACCATCCGTGGCAAAGGCATGTCCGCCGCAATTCAATCCCGATTCGATGCGGTATTCTGATACCCAAAGTCCTTTTTTTGCTAAAAAATTCCCTTGAATCATCGCCGAACGAAAATCGCTTACTTTCAGAATGATTTTCTTTTTTAAATCACCATTACTATCGGGAAAAAAATCTTTAAAATGTTCAAAATAACTGTACAATCTCGGATTCATTCCTGCCGAAAGTACCACAGCCGAAGATAACTTACTATTAGCAAATCCGCGTAATGAAGCATGAGCATCGTTAAAAGTTACGGGCAATGGGTCATTTTTGATGAAATTATCCTTATCGACTTTTGTCATGATATTGACATCAATATTTCCAGGACTTAAATGAGTTTCAAGGTAGTTTTTCATAGTATCTTTGAATTCAATACCACCTTCAATTAATTGCTGTAATCCTTTTTTTAATTCCGATTTGTTAGGAAGCATTGCAATGTAATGATCCAAGGCTTCTTTGCTTTCGGTCAATTCTTGTTTGAAAGCTTCAAATTTTTGTTTCACAACATCGTCTACCATATTGAGGTAAGCGGTAATTCTTTCGGCACGATAATCGTGAATTTTAGTGGATATACCTTCGTAATTCAAGTGAAGTTTTTTACTGTAAAACGAATGTATTTTCTCAATTAGTTCGTCGTCAATTATGGAAATAACAGAGGATATTCCATAGTGTGCTACTCGAATTGGGCTGTCGATGGTATATGCCAATCCCATAACGGGAATGTGAAAAGTATGAACGGGTTGATTCGTATTCATAGATTGTAGATATAGTTTATATAATTTACAAATATTGGAAACCTGTCGAGTTTAAAAACTGATAATTATCATACCTATGAAATTTCTATTAAAAAAATGTATATTTGGAATGAATAAACTTTTCAAAAAACACATATGTCGGAAGCAAAACACGAATTGAAACGCTCTTTAGGATTGATTGATGCCACAAGTTTGGTTGCAGGTTCAATGATAGGTTCCGGGATTTTTGTGGTAACCGTTTTCATGGCACGTGATTTAGGTTCGGCAGCTTGGATTTTAGTAACCTGGTTGCTTACAGGATTATTAACCATGTCGGCAGCCTTGAGTTATGGCGAATTGGCAGGCATGATGCCTACGGCTGGCGGACAATATGTATACATCCAACGTGCTTATGGAAAACTGGTTTCGTTTTTATACGGGTGGACGGTTTTTACCGTAATACAAACCGGAGTGATTGCAGCCGTTGCGGTGACTTTCGCGAATTATGCCGCAGTATTTTTTCCAGTTTTAGAACATAAAATTTTTACAGTTGGAGACAGTTTTTCGTTTACCAACAGTCAAGTTTTAGCGATGTTTAGTATTGTTTTGCTAACTTACATTAATACCAAAGGTGTTAAAAATGGGAAAGTAATTCAACTCGTTTTTACTTCGGCTAAGTTGCTGGCACTTTTTACCTTGATTATTTTTGGATTGTACATCGGATTTCATACCGATACGTTTCACAACAATTTTACCAATACATGGGAAGCAAGTCAAACCGTTTATGATGAAGCAACTAAAACCGCTACTGTGACTAAAATATCTGGAATAGCTTTGGCAGGTGCTATTGGATCTACTATAATCAATTCGTTGTTCTCGAGCGATGCATGGAATAATGTGACGTTTATTGCAGCCGAAATTAAAGATCCCAAAAAGAACATTCCAAGAAGTTTGTTTTTAGGAACATTAATAGTAACTGTGATTTATATATTGGCTAATGTGGCTTACCTAGCGTTACTGCCATTGCACGGAACGCCTGACGGTTCGGTAACGCAACACGGAATCATGTTTGCGAGTCAGAATAGAGTAGGAGCGGCAGCTGCTAATATGATCATGGGAAACATTGGTGTTTTTGTGATGGCGGGTTTAATTATGGTATCTACTTTTGGGTGTAATAGTGGCTTGATTTTATCTGGTGGTCGCTTGTTTTATGCCATGGCAAAAGATGCGTTGTTTTTTAAACAAGCTGGTGAATTGAATGCCAATGATGTTCCAGCTAAAGCGTTGTGGTACCAGTGTATCTGGGCTTGTATATTGTGTATTTCCGGACGATATGGCGACTTGTTGACCTATGCTACCTTTGCATCGTTGCTCTTTTACATACTAACGATTTACGGAATTTTTATTTTAAGAAAAAAAGAACCGAATGCTGAACGCCCTTACAAAGCTTTTGGATATCCAATAATTCCAATACTGTATATTGTTGTTACGACTTTAATTTGTATCGCGCTATTGATATATCAAACGACTAGCACCGGTTTAGGATTAGCGATTGTAGGGTTGGGAATTCCAGTATATTACTTGTTTTTAAATAAGAAAGAAGTATAAAAAAGAATGGCTGAAGTATTATTCAGCCATTCTTTTTAATTTATTTCGATCGATAATTGCGATTTTTTTCCCGACTAAGTCAATTAAACCATTTTTGTTCAATTCAGATAATAATCGGATGCAACTTTCGGTTGCAGTGCCAATCATACCTGCCAGTTCTTCACGCGACAATTGAATGTGTAAAGTGCCGTCTTCATTTTTACCAAAGGTATCTTCTAATTGTAATAAGGTTTCGGCTAATCGTTCTTTGACGCTTTTCTGAGCCATAGAAACCATGTGGTCATCGGCTTCTTTCAAATCGCCACAAATGGTTTTCATCACATTCATGGAAAACTGATTGTTCTCATTGAAAAATCCCATAATTTCCGATTTTGGAATGAAGCACACTTCCATATCTTCAAGGGCAACAGCACTTAAGTTGGCCGGTTCGTCACTGATTAGGGAACGTTGACCTAAAAGTTCTCCTGGTTTAACCAATTTTACAATTTGGTCTTTACCATTAGCACTTAGTTTAGACAGTTTGCAAACACCATCTTTCACACAAAAAATGCCATTAACACTTTCTCCTTCTTCAAAAATAGGTTCTCCTTTTTTAATAGTATACGACGTTTTGCAATCGGCCATACGCAAAAGTTCGTCTTTGTTAAGCGCTTTTAAAGAACTAAATTCTCTAACGATGCATTGTTCACATTTGCTCATAAGGCTATTTCTTTAATGGTCTTGCAAAGATATTAAATAGTATGACAAATATCATATTTTAAAATTAAGAATTGTTCAACCTTTGTTCAAGGTAAAATGAGCAAATTTATGGACACAACAAATTGTTTCCATTGTGGTAATGAAATCATAAAAAAAGAAGAGATTGTATTTGATCAAAAAAGTTTCTGTTGTAACGGTTGTAAAACGGTTTACGAGATCTTTAGTCAGAATGACATGACTTGTTATTATGATTTTCAAGCATCGCCAGGTGCTACTCCATTGGA
This sequence comes from Flavobacterium sp. FG139, assembly GCF_057809695.1. Taxonomy (NCBI): domain Bacteria; kingdom Pseudomonadati; phylum Bacteroidota; class Flavobacteriia; order Flavobacteriales; family Flavobacteriaceae; genus Flavobacterium; species Flavobacterium sp. FG139. Next base: position 64,161 of record NZ_JBMDKL010000014.1, on the reverse strand, counting down.
TATTAACGGAAAATATGACTTTTTAGAAAATGAAAGCATTGTTTCAAAACTATTGGAATTTCAAGAGAATTCAACGCACATTATTTCATTGTACATTCCTCACATACACTGTAGTTCGTGTATTTGGATTTTGGAAAATCTACAAAAACTTCAACCAGGAATAAGTACGTCTATAGTGAACTTTCCTGAAAAGAAAGTTCGAATAACATACAGTCCAGAAACTACCAATTTAAAGCAGATTGTAGAATTGCTTTGTTCCATTGGTTACGAACCTTACATTAGTTTAGAAAATTTTGATGAAGGTAAAAAAGCAGTCGATAGAAGCCTTATTTACAAAATTGGAGTGGCTTTTTTCTGTTTCGGAAACATTATGTTGTTGTCGTTTCCAGAGTATTTTGAGGTGAACGAATTTTGGATCAATCAATATAGAGGTTTTCTCAGATGGTTGATTTTTGCATTATCATTACCTTCTTTTTTATATTCGGCTAGTGGCTATTATGTTGCCGCTTGGAACAGTATTAAGGCCAGAATGTTGAATATCGAAATTCCAATAGCACTCGGAATCGTAGTGATGTTTATTAGAAGTACGGTGGATATTGTCTTGGATTACGGACAAGGCTTTTTTGATAGCATGTGTGGACTCATTTTCTTTATGCTGTTAGGAAAGTTATTTCAAATGAAAACCTATAGTTTTTTATCTTTTGAAAGAGATTACAAATCCTATTTCCCGATTGCAATCACAAAGATTTTACCAGATGGAACAGAACTTCCAGTGCAAGTATACGATATTGTAAAAGGCGACCGATTGTTAATTCGAAACCAAGAATTAATCCCTGTTGATGGGATTCTAATTTCAGAAAAAGCTTCCATCGATTATAGTTTTGTTACTGGAGAAGCTGTGCCTATTGAAAAAAAATCGGGTGATAAAGTCTTTGCTGGTGGCAAGCAGCTCGGAAAAGTCATCGAAATGGAAGTATTGTTTTCGGTTTCCAATAGCTATCTAACACAGTTGTGGAGTAATGATGTGTTTCAGAAAAAAGTAGAAATAAAGCACAAAACCATTACCGATACTATCAGCCGTTACTTTACACCAGCGTTATTAGGACTTGCGGTAGTATCATTTTTATATTGGATTTTTATTAGTGTGGATACCGCTTTTAATGTGTTCACTGCCATTCTCATTGTAGCCTGTCCGTGTGCTTTAGCTTTGACAGCTCCTTTCACACAAGGAAACGTGTTGCGCATTATGGGAAGACGAAAGTTGTACCTGAAAAACGCTATGGTTATTGAGCAATTGGCCAAAGTAGATACGATAGTTTTTGACAAAACAGGAACAATAACCACTAATAAAAAGACCTCAATAACTTATGAAGGTGCACCATTAAATGATTTCGAATTAAAATTATTATACAATACGTTGAGAGGTTCTAATCATCCACTTAGCAGACGCTTGTATGATTTTATTCCGAAACAAGAGCGAACAGAACCACTACATTTTGAAGAAATTATTGGAAAAGGAATCCATGCCGAGTTTAAAGAAGGAACAGTAAAATTAGGTTCTTCCCAATTTTTGCAACACATGAGTGAAAACACGCATAAGAAAACCAAAGTTCATGTTGAAATAAATGGCGTTTACAAGGGAAGTTATGTGTTCAATAATCAGTATAGAGCTGGTTTAGAACAATTATTTGAACGATTAGCCAAAAGCTATAATCTCGTTGTTTTGTCTGGAGATAATGATGGAGAACGAAAAATATTAGAAAAAATGCTTCCAGCTACGACTACTTTGGTATTCAACCAGAAGCCCGAACAAAAACTAGAATACATTGAAAATCTTCAAAAGCAAGGAAAAAATGTCATGATGGTCGGTGATGGCTTGAATGATTCTGGTGCTTTAGCGCAAAGTAATATTGGGATATCCATTTCCGAGAATGTCAATGTGTTTTCTCCTGCTTGTGACGGAATATTAGACGCTTCCCAATTTCAAAAGATTGCTTTTTTTATGAAGTTTTCCAAAAATGCTATGAAAACCATTTACATGAGTTTCGCTCTTTCATTATTGTACAATGTAGTAGGGTTGAGCTTTGCGGTTTCGGGTAATTTGCTTCCTATTGTAGCGGCTATTATTATGCCACTAAGTACGATTACCATTGTAAGTTTTGTAACGATTATGAGTAATCTATATGCTAAAATTTCAAAATGAACGCTCCCATTTTGAAACAAAAAATCAAGTATGATAAATATCATATTTTATAAAAAGGAGCAGAAGTAACTTTGTTAACACAAATATAAGGTATGAGTGTCATTTATCTATTAATCTCCATCAGTATAGTAGTAGCCATTGCGTTTCTATATGCTTTTATAAGAGCAGTGCGAAGCGGTCAATTTGACGACGATTATACACCTTCCGTCAGAATGCTTTTTGACGATGAATTGAAAATTAAAACCACAACAAATACAAACAAAAAAGAAGAACAAAAACCAATTTAATTATGGAAATGCAACAATTTTATTACGACAACAAAATTGTAAAGAAATTTCTCTACGCCAGTATCGTTTTTGGTGTAGTAGGAATGTTAGTAGGGCTTATTCTGGCCGTATTGTTTCTCTTCCCAAACATGACAGACGGAATCTCGTTTTTAAGTTTCGGACGATTAAGACCTTTACATACCAATGCAGTTATTTTTGCCTTTGTAGGTAACGCTATGTTTGCAGGGATATATTATTCTCTTCAACGTTTACTTAAAGCAAGATTATTCAGCGATTTTTTAAGTAATCTTCATTTTTGGGGATGGCAACTCATAATCGTGGCAGCAGCTATTACTTTACCTTTAGGATATACCAGTTCTAAAGAATATGCCGAATTAGAATGGCCAATTGATATTGCCATAGCATTGATTTGGGTGGTATTCGGTATCAATATGATTGGAACTATCTTGAAAAGAAGAGAACGTCATCTTTATGTTGCTATTTGGTTTTATATCGCTACTTTCGTTACCGTTGCGGTTCTTCACATTTTCAACAGCTTGGAGTTACCAGTTTCAGCAATGAAGAGTTACTCGGTATATGCAGGTGTTCAAGATGCTTTAGTACAATGGTGGTATGGTCATAATGCGGTTGCCTTTTTCTTAACTACTCCATTCTTAGGATTGATGTATTACTTTGTTCCTAAAGCAGCCAATCGACCAGTATATTCTTATAGATTATCTATCATTCACTTCTGGTCCTTAATTTTCTTATACATCTGGGCTGGACCTCACCACTTGTTGTATTCTGCATTGCCAGACTGGGCACAAAATCTAGGAGTTGTATTCTCTATTATGTTGATTGCTCCATCTTGGGGAGGTATGATTAACGGACTTTTAACGCTTCGTGGTGTTTGGGATAAAGTAAGAGAAGAACCTGTTTTGAAATTCTTCGTAGTAGCAATTACAGGTTATGGTATGGCGACTTTTGAAGGTCCGATGCTTTCTCTTAAAAACGTAAACGCTATTGCACACTTTACCGATTGGATTATTGCTCACGTTCACGTTGGAGCCTTAGCTTGGAACGGATTCATGTCGTTTGGTATCATTTATTGGGTAATTCCTAGAATGACTAAAACCGAATTATTCTCTAAAAAGTTAGCCAATTTCCATTTCTGGATTGGAACTCTTGGAATTATTTTATACGCGCTTCCAATGTATGTTGCTGGATTTACTCAGGCTTCTATGTGGAAACAATTCAAACCCGATGGAACTTTGCAATATGGTAACTTCTTAGAAACTGTGACGCAAATTATGCCAATGTATTGGATGAGAGCCATTGGTGGAACGTTATACTTAACAGGAGTTATTGTTTTAGTATACAATATTATCAAAACAGTTAAACAAGGCGCTGCCGTAGAAGATGAATTGGCAGAAGCTCCAGCCTTACAAAAAATCTCAAGCGGTAGACTAAAAGGTGAAAAATGGCACGGATGGTTGGAAAGAAGACCTATTCAACTGACTTTATTGGCAACGGTAGCAATTTTAATTGGAGGTATCATTCAAATTGTACCAACCATTATGGTAAAATCTAATATTCCAACCATTTCTTCAGTAAAACCATATACACCACTTGAGTTAGAAGGACGTGATATCTACATTCGAGAAGGATGTGTGGGATGTCACTCACAAATGATTCGTCCGTTCCGTTCAGAAGTGGCTCGTTATGGCGATTATTCTAAAGCAGGCGAATATGTATACGATCATCCATTCTTGTGGGGTTCAAAACGTACAGGTCCAGATTTGCATAGAGTAGGTGGTAAATATCCAGATACATGGCATTTCAACCACATGTATAATCCGCAAAGGGTAAACAAAGCCTCCATCATGCCAGCCTATAAATGGTTGTTTGCTAACAAAGCCATGGATCATTCGTTGATTGACGCTAAGATGAAAGCCATGAGAACACTAGGAGTTCCTTATTCTGATGTTGAAATTGCCAATGCTATGAAAAGTATTGAAGAACAATCTACGGCAATTGAGAAAAACCTTAATTCTGATCCAGATTATGTAAAATCGTATGATGCTAGTAAAGCAGAAATTGCTAAAAAAGGAGAAACTTTTGTTCCGATGAAAGATAGAGAAATTGTTGCTCTAATAGCTTATTTACAAAGACTTGGAACCGATTTAAAAGTTAAAAAACAATAAGTCATGTTAAAATTTGTAAAATATACTTTAGAAACTATTGATGGTGTTGCTGTATATCCGGTGATATCATTACTCATCTGTTTCACATTCTTTGTAGGTCTTTTCTTTTGGGTTTTTACCTATAAAAAAGACAAAATCAAAGAGTTAAGTGAATTACCAATAAAAGAATAATCATCTTAAAGATTTAATCCAATGAAAAAATTAATTCCATCATATGTAAGAGTTCCATTGATTTTCGCCATTGTATTTGGTGCTATGGAATATTTTATCGACTCAGGAAACCAACCAGCTTTTATAAAGTATCCAATGGTACTGCTGTTTCTGGGTGTATTTCTATTTCTTTTAATTGCGATAGAAATTGTTGTTAGTGCGGTTGATAAAGTAACATATCATTTGCTAACAGACGAACAGAAAAAACAATTAGAGGAAGCACAATCGTTGCCATTTACAGAAAGTGCTTTTTACCAAAACATTATCAAAAAGCTAACACGTTCTAAAGAAATGGAACAAGAAGCAGACGTAATGTTAGATCACAATTACGACGGAATCAGAGAATTAGACAATGTGTTGCCTCCATGGTGGGTTTATTTGTTCTACGGTTGTATTATTTTCGCTGGAATCTATTTGGTTCGTTACGAAATTTTAGGTGCCGACAATCAAGCTCAAGAGTTTGATAAAGAAGTAGCCGAAGCTAAAATTGCAGTTGATGAATACAACAAAACGGCTCCTGATATGATGAATAAAGAGAAAGTAACTTTACTAACAGATCCAGCGAGTATAACTGCCGGTAAAACAATTTTTATGGCCAATTGTACTGCGTGTCACCGTCCGGATGCTGGTGGACAAATTGGTCCAAATCTTACCGATGATATGTGGATTAATGGTGGCGGTATCAAAAACGTATTCAATACCATTATGGAAGGTGGTCGCGACGGAAAAGGAATGGTTTCTTGGAAAGCGTCTATCAAACCTTCAGATATTCAAAAAGTAGCCAGTTATGTTTTGTCGCTTCAAGGATCTCATCCAAAAGAGCCAAAACCAACAGAGCCAGAAGCTAAAAAATGGGTCGACGAAAGTGCACCAAAAACAGCCGCACCTGCTTCCGATACAACTAATGTCGCCACTAAAGTAGTAGCAACAAACTAAATAATATATACAAGTCCCGATATTATTCGGGACTTGTAGGTTAAAAATAAAAATAATGTCAAAGTTGCCAGATGAAAATTTTAGAGATAGCATAGGAACTATCAATAAAGAAGGAAATCGTTCCTGGATTTTTGCAAAAAAACCAAAAGGAAAACTATACGACCGCAGAAAATGGCTCAGCTACTTCTTATTGCTTTTTCTTTTCGCATCTCCATTTATTAAAATTAATGGAAACCAATTCTTATTGTTTAACGTTATCGAACGTAAATTTAATATTTTCAGTTTTCCTTTTTGGCCTCAAGATTTCCACATTTTTGTCATCATCATGATTATTGGTGTGGTAAGTTTGGCATTATTTACAGTGGCTTTTGGTAGAATTTTTTGTGGCTGGTTTTGTCCGCAAACTATTTTTATGGAAATGGTTTTTCGTCGAATTGAATATTGGATTGAAGGCGATAGAGGAGCCCAAATTCGTTTGGATAAACAATCTTGGAATGCCGAAAAAATCAGAAAAAGAATAACCAAATGGTTTGTGTTTTATGTGATTTCGTTTCTAATTGCCAATGTGTTTTTAGCCTATCTTATCGGAAGCGATGCCTTAATTCAGTTTGTAGAAGAAGGGCCAACCAAAAATACCAAAACGCTTATTGCGCTCATTATCTTTACGTATGTATTCTATTTTATATATGCATGGTTTAGAGAACAAGTGTGTATAATAGCTTGCCCTTACGGAAGAATGCAAGGAGTGTTGTTGGATAATAAAACCATCAATGTTGCCTACGATTATGTTAGAGGTGAAAAAGAATTGGGTCGCGCTAAATTCAACAAACAAGAAGACAGAGCCGCTTCAGGTAAAGGCGATTGCATCGATTGTAAGTTGTGCGTTCATGTTTGTCCAACCGGAATTGACATTCGAAATGGTGTTCAATTAGAATGTGTTAATTGTACCGCCTGTATCGATGAATGCGATTCTATAATGGAAAGTGTTGGGTTGCCAAAAGGATTGATTCGTTATGCTAGTGAAGATGAGATTGCCAAAAAAGAAAAATTTGTTTTCACAACCAGAATGAAAGGTTATGCTTCTGTTTTATTAATCCTGACAGGTGTATTTATCGGAATGTTATTTTTAAGAAATGATGTAGAAACCACTATTTTACATCTTCCTGGGCAATTGTTTGAGCATAAAGGCAATAAAATCAGTAACGTTTATACTTTTAAAGTAGTCAATAAAACATCAAAAGATTTTGATAATCTGCATTTCAAATTAGTTTCACCTCAAGGAGAAATCAAGTTGGTGGGTGAAAAATTTGTCAAAGTAAAAAAAGATGCTTTGTCGGAAGGAACTATGTTTGTTGAAATCAATTCTTCACAAGTTGAAGGCGATAAAATCAAATTGAAAATTGAAGTTTATAACGGCAACGAATTAATCGATACCGAAACAACCAACTTTTTAGGACCAATACGTTTTAACTAAAAAAAATACTATTATGAAAATTAATTGGGGAACAGGAATTGTAATTGCGTTTACACTATTTATGAGTTTTATTTTATACTTCATCATAAGAGTGCAAACCAATACTAAATACGATAACGAATTTGTAGTGACCGAATATTACAAAAAAGAATTGCTGGCACAACAAGATTTAGATAAAGAACAAAATGCTTACGATTTAACAAATAAAGTCGTTGTTAAAGCCGTTGCAGAAGGAATCACGATAGATTTTCCATCTGATTTTGATTGTAAAAATATAAAAGGAATAGTGTCCCTATATAGACCGTCCAACCAGAAGTTAGATTTTGAAGTCCCTATTTCATTGTCTAACCCACATTTGCTCATACCTAAAAGTAACCTGGTTGGCGGTCGTTGGGGCATTACTATCGATTGGAACTATCAAGGGAAAAAATACCTGAACAAAGAAGAAGTTTATTTTAACCAATAAATTACAACTTTAAAATGCTTTATTCTGCTTTTATATTTGGCTTGATTAGTAGTTTGCACTGCATTGGTATGTGCGGACCCATTGCTATGATGTTGCCTGTAGATAGAAGCAATCCAGCTAAAAAAGTGATCCAGATTTTGTTGTACCATTTGGGTAGATTGTCTGCTTATGCTTCGTTAGGATTGGTATTTGGTATTTTAGGAAGAGGATTTTTTATGGCTGGAATGCAACAGCAACTTTCCATTATCGTCGGAATTTTGATGATTATCATTGCTATTGTTCCCGAAAAAATCTTTATGAAATACAATTTTTCTAAACCAGTATATAAAGCCATTTCTAAAGTGAAAAGTAGTTTGGGAAGCCAATTCAAACGCAAATCTCCTGATGCTTTGTTTACCATTGGTTTGCTTAATGGGTTTTTACCTTGCGGATTGGTTTATGCCGCTTTGTTTGGCGCTATTGCGATGCAAAACATTACTTTGAGTGTAACGTATATGGTGTTGTACGGATTAGGAACCATTCCGATGATGAGTGCTGTGGTGTATATTTCCAATGTATTGTCCCTTCCTATTCGAAGTAAATTGCAAAAAATGATACCAGTTGTGGCCGTTTTTATTGGAGTTCTCTTTATTATCCGCGGACTCGGATTGGGCATTCCGTATCTGTCTCCGAACACAATGAGCTTATTTGTAAAAGCCAATGCCACTTGTCATTAAATTTAATTAATCAAAAACTAAATAGCATGGAAAAACACAATTTACTCCACGAGTTTCCTGAATATCAGGAAAAAATAGCTTATCTAAAACAACACGATGCTCATTTTAAATTATTAGTTGACGATTACCATCAAACAGAACAACATGTTCATAAAATTAATTCGGGTGTAGAGGTAGTTATAGACGAATTTGCTCACGAGTTGAAAGCAAAATTACTTCATTTAAAAGATGCCATTTATACCTATTTGAATAAGGAGTAATTTTAATTTTGGGTTTAGAGAAAAGCACGTTTTTAAACGTGCTTTTTTGTATTAAAAAAACCAACTAAAGTAAGTCGGGATTATGTTTGATCGTGTTTTATACGGTCATCGAAAACAGTTCGGTTTGTGGTGCATTGCGTTTCAATCGCAAGTCAAATGCCATGCACAAATTGCGCACAAACGGTTTTCCTTTCTCGGTTACTTTAATTTTCGTACTCGAAATTTCTAGTAAACCATCGACTTCCATTTCGTGTAATTGATTGATAATATCGGGTAATTCTTTGAAAAATTGAGTATCATTTTCCCAAGATGTTTCAAATTGGCACATCAAATTTAGAATGTGTTTTCTGATGATTAAATCTTCATCGGTTAATATATGCCCACGAAAAACAGGCAATTCATTTTGTTCTAATTTTTTATAATAAGCTTCGATGGTTTTTTCATTTTGAGCAAAACTGTACCAGCTATCGCTAATGGATGAAACCCCTAAACCAATCATCAATTGCGTTTTAGATGCCGTATATCCCATAAAGTTGCGGTGTAATGTACCTTTTTTAAATGCATCATACATACTATCAGTTTCTAAGGCAAAATGATCCATACCAATTTCATGATACTGGTTGGCCGCTAAACGTTTTTTGCCTTCTTCATATAATTTTCGTTTTTCATCATCTTTAGGCACATCTTCACCTTTAAATCCGCGTTGTCCGTTGCCCTTGATCCAAGGTACATGGGCATAACTGTAAAATGCCAATCGGTCGGGTTGTAGCGAATTGGTTTTGTCGATAGTATCAAAAACATCTTCTAACGTTTGAAACGGCAATCCGAAGATTAAATCGTGTCCAACTGATGTGTAGCCAATTTCTTTAGCCCAAAACGTTACTTTCGCCACATTGTGAAACGGCTGAATGCGATGAATGGCGGTTTGTACCTTTTCTGAATAATCTTGAACACCAAAACTGACGCGTCTAAATCCTAAGTCGAATAGCGTTTGTAAATGTCTTCGGGATGTATTATTCGGATGCCCTTCAAAACTAAATTCGTGTTCTTTGGCTTTTGTGGCTCGAGTAAAAATTCCGTTGATTAATCGTTCTAAGTTTTCAGGTGAAAAGAAGGTTGGCGTACCACCACCTAAATGGATTTCTTTAATTATGGGTGTATCTGGAAAAGCATCACAATACAAATTCCATTCTTTCAAAACGGCATTGATATAGGGATGCTCTACTTCGTGGTTTTTGGTAATGCGTTTGTTGCATCCGCAAAAAGTACACATACTTTCGCAAAAAGGCAAATGAATGTACACACTAATTCCTTCGGAAGCATTACTTTCATTGAAGGATTGAACAAAGGTTTGTTTCCATTTTTCGACAGAAAATAAATCTTCTTCCCAATAAGGTACGGTTGGATAACTCGTGTATCTTGGACCGGGAACATTGTATTTTTGAATTAATGAAAGTGACATGACAATATATCTTTAAGTTCCAAAAGTAGTTTGTGATACTTGTAAAAAAAATGATAATTATCATAATTAAAAAAGCCTACGGTTAAGTAGGCTTTTGTATTTATTTATTCAGATTTCGAATCTGTTTAAGCTTTTCTTTCCAAGAAATTAATTCTTCTTTATGTCGCTCGATAGTTTTTCTAACTTCGGTTACAATAGAATTTTCTTTCTTAGCATTTTTGGTGTTTTGGAAAAACTGAATGTTGTTTTCTAATTGGAAAATTTCATTTTGAACTTCATCAATCTTGCGCATGATAAAGATTTTCTCGTTGTCTAATTTTCTACTGTCTTCAGAGCCAGCTAGATTATCTAACTTGTTGGCAAATCGCAATTGCTCGCTTTCTTTTTTGCTAGAACTTAATTTTTCAAACAAGGCATCCAAAATTTTATTGAATTTACCTTCAATATGTCTTCTGTTAAAAGGAACTTTGCCAATGGCTTTCCACGCTTCAATATGCGCTTTTATAGCGTCTAAGTCGGTTTTGTGTTCTCCAATTAATTCAAAAGAGCGCAACGTTTCTAAATATTCTTTTTTCTTTTCAAAAGCAGCAACTTCTTCTGAGTTTTCTTCTTTTTTACTGTCTTTTAAACGCTCAAAATAATGATTACAAGCGGCTTTAAATTCTTTCCACAATTCGTCTGAAAATTTTCTTGGCACATGACCTACCAATTTCCAATCTTCCTGAATTTGCTTCATTAATGGAGTAGTGGCAGCAAAGTCTTCGCTTTCTTTCAACTCGTTTGCTTTTGCTACTAACGCTTGTTTTTTACTTAAATTATCGTTTTGATCTTTCTTAATTTCTTTGTAAAAAGAGTTTTTAAGTACATTAAAGTTTCTTACGGCTGATTTAAAAGCGGCCCATGTTGCTTCGTTTACGTCATTCGGAACTTTGCCTGTAGCAAAGAATTCGTTACGTAATGCTTCCACTTTGGTAATCTGATTCAACCACGCTTGGTGTGCATCTACTTTCTGTTGAGCTAATACTTCAAGTTGTGCAATAATGTTGTGTTTCTTTTCAAGATTTTCAGATTCTTTGGCTCTAAATCCTTCGTAAAACGATTCGCGTTTGTCGTGTAATTGTTTGGTCAATTCACTAAATTGTTTCCAAAGTTCTTCACGGTGTTCTCTTGAAACCGGACCAATATCTTCTTTCCAGATTTTATGTAAATCTTGCAATTCACGGAACGCTTTATTGATGTCTGATTCGTTTACCAATTCGGCAACACGTGCTATAATTTTTTGTTTGTGTTCTAGATTATTTTTGAACTCAATATCACGCGCTTCTCTGTCTAAATGCAAGAAATCGTAGAAGTTTTCGATGTGAAAATGATAATTGTTCCATACGTGATTGTATTTGTCTTTCGGAATTGGGCCTGCATTTTTCCAACGCTCACGAATGTCGTTCAACTGTTTTAAAGCATTGGCGATATTAGCACCTGGATTGTGAACCAAATTTTTCAATTCTTCCACAATAGCCATTCGGTTTTCTAAATTCGCTTTTAAACTATTTTGAAGCGATTTAAAGTGTGTATTTTTCTTATCTCGATATTGATTGTATAAGGTGTCAAATTTTGTTTTTAATGGAAAACTGTAATGAAAATCTTCGGTTGTATCTGGATTTTCAGCATGAAATTCGTCTTTTTTCTCATCCAAAAAATGATAAAATTTAGACAAAAAGGCTTTTTTAATTTCTTCAACATGTTCTCTAACCGACATGACTTGCTCAGTAGCCACAAGAGTTTCTAGTTCGGCAACCAATTGTTCCATAGGTAACGCTTCATAATCTTGAAGCGGAATATCATGTCGTCCTTTAAGGGTTTCGTCTTCGCTTTCTTCGGCATTGGCATCAGCAATGGCATTCATAGCAACATCACTTTCTGTAGCAATTACAGGACTTTCATCAGCCACTTGTGCATCAGTAAGTTCAATTACATTCTCTGATTCAACGGTTTCATCATCAGTTTCAACAACATTCACTTCCGTTTCAGGAGCTTCATTGGAAATTTCTTCACCCACTAAATCTTCTACTTCCAATACTTTTTCTTGTTCGGCTTCAGCTACTAATGGCGCTTCTACTTCCGTATCAGGCACTAAATCAGTTACGGCTTCAACTTCTTGACTTTCAGCTTGAACCGCTTCTTGCGATTCGTTGTTTACGTTTCCATCTGCCGCGTTTTCGTTAACTGACAGGTTATCATTCAATTCTTCTGACATTTTTAAATGTGTAAGGTTATACAATTTTGAGGGCGAAAGATACTAAAGTACAGCCAAAAAACCAAGAAAATCAATGGTTTCTGTTAATTTTATTTACCTAAAAAGAATTGAAAATATATTGTTGGAAAAAGTTTAGGAAAGAAATGATTTATTTATTCCAAATTTTCCAAGCCTTTTCCGCTTGAAAAACCAGCATTTCATAACCGTTTTTAATCACAGCACCTTTTTTCTTTGCTTTTTTCAAAAATTGGGTTTCTTCAGGATTGTAAATCAAATCGAAAGCGATATGTTTTGGAGTAAAAAATGCATACGGAATAGGCGGAAATTCTTTTATATTTGGGCTTGTACCCAATGGAGTACAGTTGATTATAATTTGAAAATTATCAAAAGTAGTTGCGTTAATTCGATGGTAATCAATACTATTTTGTTTCGCCTGTTCGCTATCGCTCGGGTCAGTAGCTTCTCTAGAAACATAAGTATAAAAAATACCCAATTGTTCTAAGGCAAATGCTACTGCTTTGGCGGCACCACCAGTTCCTAAAATTAATGCTTTTTTGTGATGTGATTGCAGTAAGGGTTCGAGTGCTTTTTTAAATCCGTACCAATCGGAATTGTACCCTTTTAAATTCCCTTTTTTAGTAAAACGAATCACATTAACAGCACCAATTCGATAGGCTTTATCCGACAAAGTATCCATGTAGGGTATGATGGCTTCTTTGAAGGGAATTGTAACGTTTAGTCCTTTTAAATCGGGATTATTTTTTAAAATAGTTGGAAATTCTTCAATGTTTTGAATGTCAAAATTTTCATAAACACAATCGTCGAATAAATCTTGAGAGAATTTTTCAGTGAAATATTTTTTAGAAAACGAATAGGAAATATTTTTACCTATTAAGCCGTATTTTTTTTGTGATTCCAATGTGGTATTCATTTAAAAAACCATTAAGATACGGATTAAATTAAGATAATTCTTAATGTATCACAGGTCTTAATGGTTTATTTTATTTAATAAAAATGTTATTTTTTGTGTTTTGCAATGAATTTTTGAACGTTAGGTTTTTCCCAAACGGTAGGAAAAAATTCTTGAATTAAAGTGTGGTGTTTAAAGTTCAATCGCAAGCCATTGCTTAAATGAAATGTTCCTTTTTCTTCTTCATTTAAAGTGAAATACAAACCTGCTAAACGGTATTCTACTTCATATTCTTCTGGGAAATATTCGGCTGCTTGTAATAAGGTCATAATAGCATTGTCAAATTCTCCTAAGAATTGTAAAATATCTACCCAAAACAACCAAGTATCCAATTGATAGTCACCAAATTCAACGGCTTTTCTATAACCTTGTTCTGCCTCTTCATAGAAGTTCATGGCTTTGTTAATGGTAGCATAACGTTTCCAATAGGCGCGATTTTGATTGTCTATGGCTAAGGCGCGGTTAACATAATACAACGCTTTTTGGTAGTTTTTTAAGCGAACATAAAAATCGGTTATGGCGATCCATCCTTTATCCAATAACGGATCTTCATGAACCGTTTTGTTGAAATATTTTAAGGCCTCGGCTTTGTTGCCTAGTTTTTCATGACATTTACCAATGCGCAACAACGCATACGAGGTTGGATCATCCAATTCGATGGTTCTTTGATAACTTTCTATAGCATCTTCATAACGTTTTAAACGCTCTAATGCTTTTCCTTTTTCCATAAAGGCACCTACAAAATCATCGTCAATATAAGTAGCAAATTCAAAGGCTCGAACAGCATTTTCATAATCTTTCAACCCATAATATAAACGCCCTTTTTGGTGCCATGCAATTTCACTGTATGGGTTTTTATCAATATAGGTTTTTAAAAATTCAATAGCATCGGCATTTTGATCTAAAAATTCATAACAATAGACCACATTATAGAGTGCCGATTGATCTTCAATTTCTTCTTCCAAACATTTGATGAAGTTTTCTTTGGCTTTTTCTAAATTGTCCATGAAAAGATATTCCATGCCAATTAAGTTGTAAACATCACTATAATCTTCGGTATATTGAAGAGCTTCTTCTAGTAGTTGAACCGCTTTTTCGTGGTTGTCTCGTTTGGAGTAAATATTTGCTTTTTGGATAAAAATTTCTTCGTTGGTAGGCTCTAAGTCATACAGCTCATTGAGCATTTTTTCGGCAATCTCCAACTTGTCTTCATAAATCAACATCTCCACCTGAACTAGTTTTAAACCAATAGATTTAGGATGTTGTTCTAATCCTAGTTTTAAAGCTTTTTTGGCCAAACTTGCCTTGCCCATATCAAGGTAATGAAGAATGATTTCTTCAAATTCCTCTGAATCGAAAAAGAAAACTTTATTGGTTTTTAGCATCGATTCAAATTTTGATAAGGATAAATTGTAGTCTTCTTCGTCGTGTTCCAAATGCATAGCTTTTTATTTAAAATTATCCTTAATAAAAGTAATTAACTCTTATCGAATTGAGAGGAATTTCGTTTTTTGTTTTGAACAATTTAATTAACAGAAAATCAATTGTTATTTTGAATTACGCATTGTCATTTGTACTTCGTCCATTACGTCGAGTATAATTTGACAGCCTTCACGAATTTCATCTTCGGAAATCGTTAATGGTGGTGTAATTCGAATGGCTTTTCCTTCAAATAAGAGCCAAAACAAGATTAATCCTTTCTCTTGACAACGCAAAATAACTTCATTTGTTATTTCGGCATCTGCTGTCATGGCAGCAAGCATCAATCCTTTTCCTCTAATTTCATGTATCAAAGGATGTACCAAAAGTTCGCGGAATAATTTTTCTTTTACTAAAGATTGAGAAGCGTAGTCTTTTTCTAACACTTCTTGTAGTGTCGCTAAACATGCTGCCGCAATGACAGGATGTCCGCCAAAAGTTGTGATGTGTCCTAATTTAGGATCGTGACTCAATAAATCCATGTACTTTTCATTGGCAATGAATCCACCAACTGGCATTCCGCCAGCCATTCCTTTACCAATAATCACCACATCGGGAACCACATTGTAGTTTTCAAATCCGAATAATTTTCCAGTTCTACCAAAGCCTGGTTGTATTTCATCTACAATCAATAAAGCACCTACTGCTTCACAACGCTTTTTTACTTTGGCTAAAAAATCGTTTTGTGGTTGAATAAAACCAGCACCACCTTGAATACTTTCCAAAATGATTCCGGCTGTTTTAGTCGTGATTTTTTGAATGTCTTCTTCGTTGTTAAACGTAATGAAATCGACATCTGGAATTAATGGGCGAAAGATTTGCTTCCGTTCTTCAAATCCCATGACGCTCATCGAACCCATCGTATTACCGTGGTAGGCATTATGACACGAGATCAACTGACTTCTTCCAGTAACGCGTCGCACTAATTTTAAGGCACCTTCACAAGCTTCGGTACCCGAATTAACCAAGTAAACTTTGTTCAATTCTTTAGGTAGGTTTTCCACTAATAATTTACAATATTGAACCGCCGGACTTTGCGAATATTCGCCATACACCATCACATGGGAATACTTGTCTAATTGGTCTTTAATCGCTTGATTTACTCTGGGATGTTGATGCCCAAGCGAACAAGCCGAAACACCAGCTACAAAATCGAGGTATTTTTTGTTATTAGTGTCGTATATGTAAGAACCAATAGCATGTGACACCTCCATTCCGAGTGGGTAAGGAGAAGTTTGCGCTTGGTATTTTATAAAATCGTTATTCATTGTTTGGTCAATTGTTTGTACTTCGTACTTTCAATTTATTTCTTTCCTCTTTTCTTTTTATCGTAATTCAGTGTTTCTTTCCTAACTTTCATAGGAACGTTAGGTTTGGCATTATCGATTTTAGTTTGTTCCTGAATTTTTTGTTCTTCGGCTTCTTCTTCTGGTGGAAAAATTTCTTCTTTCGATTTTATTCGTTCGTCACCACGCCAAACAAAGCCTCTGAGTTTCCGAGCGTTTTCGGGTAAATCTTTGTCAGGATAGATATCACCATCCACTTCATTAAAAAAAGTTATGGTGTCAATTTTACTTTTATCATCCATCAACATGTTAATGCGACTGCTTACATTTTTGTTAATTCCGATGAGTTCGTTTTTGTCATTCCGCATGTAATACACTACTTCTGTGTTTTTTACAACATCGGCTTCATACATTTTGTTATCCTTAAATTTACCATACAAATTGAGTCCTTTAACTTGATTGTAACCTGTTCCGATGGTGTCTTTTGAGATGATAAATGTATTGTTGAGTACTTTTAAAGAATCGAGTTTTTCGGTGGTATTATTGCCAATAAGATGCATCACATCTCCAGTAATTTGGTTTTCGAAATTCCACAGTATGGGTTTGCCGATGAGTTGTGTGAGTGCTTTCTTTTGGTCCGAATGAATCGAATCACATTTGCCACTCATATCACTTTTAAAAAACCTCACGTTTGGAAAACCACGAACTATTCGTTCTCCTTGCTTACCTGTTACAATTAGTTTTTTGGCATGAACAAACATCGAATCTTTTTCCATCATGTAGCGAACCGAAGCGCGTTTGGTAATAAAAAGCGAGTCTTTTGCTTTATACACTTCGCCATAATGCCCACGAATAATGGCTTTATTTACAGAATCGGTGATTTTGACATTTCGAGTTCCTGATGAGAATTCTTTTTTTCGATCAAAATACAAACTGTCGCCTTCTATGAGTCGATCTTTGTATTTGATGTAGGATTTTTTGAGAAAATGGCCTACATTGTTTTTGGTGTTGTAAAATCCGTTTTCGGTATAAATAAAATTGTCTTTTCCTACAATGGTTGACGGTCCGAATAAATAGGAATGTCCCGAATTGGTATAATAATCTAAATGATTCGATTTAATGGTATATTCAGGATTGGTCAATACTACAGAAGTCAAAAATTGATATTTTTTTTGTTGTACAAAATAACGTCCCGATTTACTTTTTAGGGTATTGTCTCTATTGGTAATGGTTCCACCCGAATTGTAATAGGCTTCTTGTTTGACGCGATCAAAATAAATAGTATCGGTTACCATATTGGATTCTGGCGAACGCATCACCACATTTCCAGTGGCAAAAGCTTGCTTTACATTGCCATTGTACTCGGCATATTTGCTATTCAAATACAACGTGTCGCCTTGAACCATTTGTACATCACCAAAAGCTTTGATGTAATTTTCAGTTTTAAAATAATAGGCTTTATTGCACGTCATGATTACACCGTCATGATTAACACGAACGTTACCAGTAAGCAATAAAGCACCGGGAAGTTCGTATTCATTTACGTCTTGATAATCGGCGTGTTCAACAAAAATTTTACTTGTTTTCTGGCCGAAAGACGATGTGAAACTCAACAATAATAAAAGGATATAAAAACTATATTTTTTCAAGGATTGTAATTTTGAAGCAAATTTATGAAAATAGAACCAACACAAATCTTTATTAAGATTTTTTTATTACATAAGAAAAATGACAGTCAAATTTTTATATTTGTTGACTCGTGTTATTAAACATACTCATCATGAAAAAAGTACTACTACTTGCAGTTCTAGGATTGTCATTAACGGCATCTGCTCAGGTCAAAAAACATAAGTCTAACGCCAAAAATAAAAAAGTTACCGTTGTGGAAAAGAAGAAAGTGGTTTATCAAGTTTTTACCAGATTGTTTGGAAATACAAATACAACGAATAAACCTTGGGGAACCATCGCCGAAAATGGAGTAGGGAAGTTTAACGATTTTACGGATAAAGCTTTAACTGAAATAAAAAAATTAGGCGTTACTCACATTTGGTATACTGGTGTTCCACATCATGCTTTGGTGAATGATTATACGAAATACGGAATTTCTAATGACGATCCAGAAGTGGTTAAAGGTCGCGCTGGTTCACCATATGCTGTAAAAGATTATTACAATGTAAATCCCGATTTAGCGGTTGATCCAACCAAGCGTTTGGAAGAATTTGAAGCGCTTATTGCTCGAACACACAAAAACGGATTGAAAGTAATAATTGATATTGTTCCCAATCATATTGCTCGAAAGTATGTGAGTTTGTCAAATCCTAAAGGCGTTCGTGATTTTGGAGCTGACGATAATGTTAATGTAGAATATGACCGAAATAATAATTTCTATTACATTCCGGGACAACGTTTTGAAGTACCAACATCCGATAGTTACAAACCCTTAAATGGAGAAGCAAATCCTTTAATCGACGGTAAATTTGATGAATATCCTGCAAAATGGACAGGAAATGGGTCGCGATTAGCAAAGCCAGACATCAACGATTGGTATGAAACGGTAAAAGTAAATTACGGAATTAGACCAGATGGTTCTAAAGATTTTCCGGAGCTACCAGAAGATTTCGGACACAAATCGTATCAAGAGCATTTTGCTTTTTGGAAAGATAAGAACGTACCAAGTTCGTGGGTAAAATTCAGAGATATTGCCTTGTATTGGACGGCCAAAGGTGTGGATGGTTTTCGTTATGATATGGCCGAAATGGTACCTTACGAATTTTGGAGTTATATGAATTCGGCTATCAAAATGAAAAATCCAGATGCGTTTTTGATGGCAGAAGTGTATAATCCAAACGAATATAGAAACTATATTTTTAAAGGTAAAATGGATTATTTGTATGATAAAGTTGAAACGTATGACCATTTAAAAGCGGTAATACAAGGAAAAACAGTGCCCGATGGACTATCTGATATTCAATACAGAAATGCCGATATTTCTAAAAATATGCTTCACTTTTTAGACAATCACGACGAACAACGTTTGGCTAGTCCAGAATTTGCAGGAAGCGGTGAAAAAGGAAAACCCTTAATGGTTGTTTCTACCACCATTAGTGCGGCACCAACGATGGTTTATTTCGGACAAGAAGTTGGTGAAGCTGGAAATGAAGACGCTGGTTTTGGTAGACGTTCTAGAACCTCAATTTTCGATTATGTGGGCGTGCCCAATCACCAACGCTGGATGAATGGAGGCAAATTTGACGGCGGTCAATTGTCGCAAAGCGAAAAAGAATTGCGTGATTTCTACCAACGTTTGTTGAATTTTTCATTGAAAAGTGATGCGTTGATGGGACAATTTCAAGAAATTCAAGGCATTAACCGACACGAAACCGCTAATTATGATGAGAAAGTATATTCGTATGTACGTTGGTCGGATACTGAAAAACTAGTAATTGTAGCTAATTTTTCACCCGATCACAATAGCACTTTCGATTTGAAATTACCCTCCGATTTAATTGCAAAATGGCATTTAAAAGAGGGTGTCTATACCGTTAAAGATAAATTGTATGGAAGCACTACCCAATTACGAGTTGAACATGGAGTTGGTTTCATGAAAGTGAGTATCAAAGGAAGTGAGAGTTTTATTTTTAAATTATAATGCATAAAAAAAAGCCCTTTCATGACGAAAGGGCTTTTTTTTATTCTATTTTTTTATACTGTATTTTCCGTTTTTATAAATCAATGTTTTATAGGTTGGCTTTAGTTCTGTTTTAGTTTCTATACAATCATCTTCATCTGTTTTAGAAGGCACCGATTTAATAATGGTTACTTTTGTTTTAACCGAAATATTATAAAATTCATTGGTTTTTTCTTTTTGTAACATGAATACCGAATTAGATTCTCTAGTATTAGAGTGGCATCTTAAATCAGTTTCACCATTATTTAATTTTGCTTCAAAATTGTCTAATATTTTTTCAATATGATTATTTTGAATCATGAATAGTGAGAGATTCTCAGATTCATAGGGATTAACTGCTGAACTTCCTATATAGTGACTTCTAATTCCAAAAGCTCTAATTCCTTCTTTTAGTTTATAGTTTGCCATATCTAAAGATACATTTGTAAGTGTAATGGCATCTGACCCATATTCATTTTTAAATACCATTTTTTGAAGTGTTTTACCAGATGAAACTTCAACTAATAGTAAAATTAGATCACAATCAAAACCATCACTTTCATGAACACCATTATATTTTACAAGTGCAACAATGGCATTTGAAGGATTATTTGGTAGTGTTTTGATTTCAAAACTAAAATAATCATCTTCGTTGTATTTGATTTCTTTTTTAATTTTTTCTTCTAATTGATTTTCTTGTGAAAAGACCGATGCAGTTAAGAACAGGAAAATAAAAATAAGGTATTTCATAATGCGGTTAAATAGAAAAGGCTGTCGTTACGACAGCCTTAATTTTTATCTTGTTATCGTCTGTTTTCGATCAGGACCAACAGAAACAATTTGTATCGGAACTTCGACTTCTTTTTCGATGAATTCGATGTACTCTTTCAATTCTATTGGCAAACTATCAAAAGTGGTTAAACCTGTTAAATCGGCTTTCCAACCTTTAAATTCGGTATAAATTGGTGTTACATTTTCCTCTTCAATGTTGTAAGGTAAATGATGAATAACTTCTCCTTTGTAGTTGTAAGCGGTGCACACTTTTAATGTTTCAAATCCAGACAAAACATCACCTTTCATCATCATCAATTGCGTAACCCCATTCACTTGGATAGCATATTTCAAGGCCACTAAATCCAACCACCCACAACGTCTTTTACGTCCAGTTACCGAACCAAATTCGTTGCCAACTTTGGCCATAACATCGCCATCATTTCCAAAATCTTCCGTAGGAAACGGACCTGAGCCTACACGAGTAGTGTACGCTTTGAAAATCCCTAAAACTTCTTTAATTTTGTTAGGTGCAATTCCTAATCCAGTACAAGCACCAGCAGCAGTGGTGTTAGAAGAAGTTACAAAAGGATATGTTCCGAAATCAACATCCAATAAAGAACCTTGAGCGCCTTCGCAAAGAATTGATTTTCCTGCTTTTTGGGCTTGTGCCAAATATTCTTCACTGTCGATAAAAGTCAATTTTTTCAAATCTTCAATAGCATCAAAGAATTCTTTTTCCAATTCGGATAGATTGTATTGAATATCAACATTGTAAAAAGCAATCATCGCTTCATGTTTGTCGGCTAGTGAGCGGTAACGTTCTTTAAAATCAGCTAATTCAATGTCGCCTACACGAAGACCATTTCTACCGGTTTTGTCCATGTAAGTTGGGCCAATTCCCTTTAACGTTGAACCAATTTTGGCTTTTCCTTTTGAGGCTTCTGAAGCTGCATCCAACAATCGATGTGTTGGTAAAATTAGATGTGCTTTTCTAGAGATGATCAATTTCGATTTGATATCCAAGTTGAATTTGGCCAAACCATCAATTTCGCTTTTAAAAACAACCGGGTCAATTACGACTCCATTTCCAATAATATTGATGTTGTTTTTGTGAAAAATTCCAGAAGGAATAGTTCTTAAAACGTGCTTGATTCCGTCAAATTCTAAAGTATGTCCTGCGTTTGGGCCGCCTTGAAAACGAGCGATGATGTCGTATTTTGAAGTAAGAACATCTACAATTTTTCCTTTTCCTTCGTCACCCCATTGTAATCCGAGTAGTAAATCTACGGTCATTGTGTTGTTGTTTATAGTGTAGTTAGTTTATTCTTTTTTCTTATTGGCATAAAAATACAAGGAGTGATTGCTGATTTCAATTCCGAAGATTTCTTCCATGGTTTTTTTGATGGTTTGTATTCTTGGATCACAAAATTCAATTACTTCGCCAGTATCGGTCATGATGATATGGTCGTGTTGCTTATCGAAATACGACTTTTCATAATGTGCTTGATTTTGACCAAATTGATGTTTACGCACCAATCCGCAATCTAAAAGCAATTCAATCGTATTGTAAAGTGTAGCACGAGAAACACGGTAGTTTTTGTTTTTCATTTTGATATACAAGTTTTCAATATCAAAATGCTCTTGACTGTCATAGATTTCCTGAAGTATAGCATAGCGTTCAGGGGTTTTACGATGTCCTTTATTTTCAAGATACGCAGTAAAAACACCTTTTACAGTTTCTTGATTTTTAGTATTATCTGATGCGATTTGTGTCATAAGGTGCAAAGATAATTTTTTTGTTTAAGGTTTAAAAGTTTATAGACAAAACTTCCCTATAAAGTTATAAACCCGATGTTAATAATCTCGATTTCAAATCAATACTGTTAATTAGTATACACGCGAGATACTTTCTCAATACCATCAATTTTTTTGATGTTGTCCATTAGTTTTTTCAAAATGGTATTGTTTTGCACAATTACGGCAACTTGTCCGTTAAAAATTCCGGCATCACCACTCAATGAAATGCTCTGAATGTTAACGTGCATTTGGTTGGAAATAACTTTGGTAAGTTCGTTAGTAAGTCCCAAAGTATCCATTCCTGTGATTTTTAAAATGGCTTTAAATTCTTGTTGTGACGAATCAATCCATTTGGCTTGCATAATTCGGTAGGCGTAGTTGGATTGCAATGAAATGGCATTCGGGCAGTCTTTTTTATGCACTTTAATACCTTCGTTGATGGTTACAAAACCAAAAACGTCATCTCCAGGAATAGGGTTGCAGCAAGTGGACAATTTGTAATCCAATCGGTCTTGTTCTTTTCCAAAAACTAATAGATCGTAATTGCTGGTTAATTCTTGTTTGTGAATATCATCAGGTGCTGAACTCGGCGAACGTTTGATCTTATTCTTGAAGAAATTAATCAGCGTATTGCTTTTTTGAGCCGCATAATCTTTCAATTGTTGGTTTTCAATGGCTCCAATTCCGATTCTGTAAAACAAATCCAAACTGGTTTTAAGTTTGAAGAAAATAACCAATTCGTTTACAACACTTTCATTTAACGTAATTTTTAAATGTTTTAGCTTTCTGGTAAGCAATTCTTTTCCTTCTTCGGCTATTTTCTTGGTATCTTCGTTAAGAACATTTCTAATTTTATTTTTAGCACGAGAAGTTGTTACGTAATCGAGCCAATGCATGGTTGGTTTTTGATTGGGAGACGTTATCACTTCAATTTGATCACCACTTTTCAATTCGTGATTCAACTGGACTAACTTTCCGTTTACTCGAGTTCCACGGGTTTTAATGCCGATTTCTGAGTGAATGCTAAAAGCAAAATCTAAGGATGTAGCGCCTTTGGGCAACGATTTAATTTCGCCTTTTGGGGTAAAAACAAAGATTTCTTTGGCATACAAATTCATTTTGAAATCTTCTACGAAATCAACGGCATTGGTTTCCGAGTTTTCTAAAGCTTCTTTCAGAAGATTCAACCATACGTCTAAACCATTTTCTTCCGTGGCACCTTGTTTGTATTTGTAGTGCGCAGCATAGCCTTTTTCGGCAATTTCATCCATGCGTTCACTGCGAACTTGAATTTCTACCCAGCGTCCTTTGGGTCCCATTACAGTAATGTGTAGCGCTTCATATCCAGTAGATTTTGGTGATGAAATCCAATCGCGCAAACGACTCGGACTCGGGCGGTAATGATCGGTTACAATCGAATAGATTTTCCAAGCTAAAAATTTCTCATCATGCATGTTGGATTTGTAGATGATGCGCAAGGCAAATTTGTCGTACACTTCATCAAAACTTACATTTTGAGCCAACATTTTTCTTCGAATGGAATAAATAGATTTTGGACGCCCTTTTATAGTATATTCAACACTTTCATCATCAAGCGATTTTTTCAAAACATCCGAAACCAGTTTGATGTAGGCGTCTTGTTCTTCTTTTGTTTCTTTTATCTTACTTACAATGTCATTGTAAACCGCCGGTTCGGTATATTTTAAACCTAAATCTTCTAATTTAGTTTTGATATTGTACAACCCCAATCGATGGGCGAGTGGTGCATAAATGTATAAGGTTTCGGATGCAATTTTTACTTGTTTGTAATCGGGCATCGAATCCATGGTTTGCATGTTATGCAAACGATCGGCTATTTTGATCAAAATTACACGAACATCATCGTTTAACGTCAACAGCATTTTACGGAAATTTTCCGCTTGCATGGAGATGTTCATGTCTTTTTTAACTTGAGAGATTTTTGTTAAACCTTCTACCAGTTGGGCAATTTTTGGATTGAATTGTTTTTCTAAATCTTCCACCGTAATGGGAGTATCTTCAACTACATCATGTAGTAGTGCAGCAGCAATAGCAGTAGGGCCAAGGCCAATTTCGGAAGCTACGATTTTAGCTACACCAATGGGATGGAAAATATAGGCTTCACCCGATTTTCTTCGTTGGTCTTTGTGAGCATCAACGGCTACGTCAAACGCTTTACGAATAAGCTTTTTATCTTCAGGTGTAAGTGTTTGATAACTAATGCGCAGCAATTCCTTGTATTCGCGTGCTAGTGCTTTCTTTTCTTCTTCTAAATCAATCTCTGTCATAGCAAATTCTTCAATTAGCTAAAAATAGGAAAAAATTTTGAAAGTGCAATAAAAAAAATCCAAATTTCGAGTAAAATAGTTCGGAATTTGGATTTGTTATTTTGGATTTGAAACGAACTATTCGCTCACTTTACTAAAATCTAAATCGTGGAAGTCGTAACTAAAATCGGTCAGCGGAGAGATGGCTTTCATTTTAAAATGAACCGCAGATCCGTTGGGGTTTAGGTCAAAATACACAAAAGCATCCGCATGAAAACTTCTGTTGTCCCATTTAACTGCAAAAGTATTGTCTTTATAAAAAAACAACGAACCAGTAAGTCGAGGCGAACGCAGAGAAGTAAAACGTAACGCACCTTTTCTATAATTGATAATGATGTCACCAAACCAAGGATCTCTATACAATCCGCTAAATTTTTGCGGATCTACTTTAGTTCGTCGCATCATGTTCTCGTCAACGGTAGCCCAAACTTCATCAGTAATTTTGTCGGCATTATTCTCTTTGGCTTTGCGTTCGTTGAATAAGGTTTCGACATGATCGGGATAATTAAAATGGTAATAACTATCTTTAATGGTGTTAGAAATCGAGTTAAAAGCCGCACCAGATTGTTGATTGGTTAACACAATAATTCCCAATTTTATATCGGGAAATAATATGGTTTGGGTTACAATTCCATCCAAACCACCGGTATGATGCACTTGCAAATGCCCATTAATATCGGATAATTGCCAGCCCAAACCGTAGCTTTTGAAATTACAACTGTAAGGATTCATTCCATAAATTGGTAAAATGGTTTGTGGCGTCCACATGTCTTCATGAACCGTTTCACTAAACAATTGATTTTGGTTGTTCTCACCATATTTTCCATTGTTCAATTGGGCGATTACCCATTTACTCAAATCGTTGGTGCTCGCATAAATTCCAGCCGCAGCATCAAAAATTGGATTCGTATATCGTTTGATAACTTCTAATTTTCCGTTGGTTGGCACATGCGGACTAATTACATTGGTGGTATCCTTCACTCTTTTAAAAGACGCCGCACTGTTGTCCATTTGGAGCGGTTTCATAATGCGAGTTTCTATAAAGTCGCACCATGTTTTGCCCGAAACACGTTCGATGACTTCACCTGCAATGACATATAACAAATTGTCGTAATCGTATTCGGCTCTGAAACCTGAAACGGGTTTTAAATATTGAATGTTTTTGATAATGTCTTTTGGTGTAAAATTATGTCCGTCGGGCCAAATCATTAAATCGCCTGCGCCTAAACCTAATCCGCTTCGGTGTGTTAGTAAATCTCGAATGGTAAATTCGTTGGTGACATAATCGTTATACATTTTAAACTCCGGAATGTATTTGATGACTTTGTCGTCCCAATTCAGTTTTTTTTCATCAACCAGCATTCCTAAAGCAGCTGTAGTAAAGGCTTTACTGTTGGAAGCAATTCCGAATAGCGTATTGCCATCTACTTTTTTTTGCGTATAGATGTCGGTAACGCCATATCCTTTTGAAATAACAACTTTTCCGTCTTTTACAATGGCAACAGCAATTCCGGGAACATTAAAAGTTTTCATAGCTCTAGTCACCACATCATCGAGTTTTGATTCTGATATTTGACCAAAAGAAAGGGTATAAGCCCAAAAGGTAATTGTAGTAAAAAGTAATTTTTTCATAAGTATAATGTTGTTATAATCAAAAGCCACGTTGTCTTTTTGCTTCAAATAATAAAATGGCTGCAGCTACCGAGACATTCATAGAATCGATTTCGCCTTGCATCGGTATGATGATGTTTTGGGTAGCATTATCGCGCCAAGCTTGTGTCAAACCTGTTGCTTCGGTGCCAACCACTAAGGCTGTAGGAACCGTATAATTTTGTGTATGGTAGGCGTTGGAGTTTTGTAAGGTAGCGCCAAATATAGCAATGTTGTGTTTTTTTAGAAAGGCAATCACATCCTCGGTAGTACCAGTTGCTATTTGATTGGTGAAAAGACACCCTACACTGGAACGCACAATGTTAGGGTTGTACAAGTCGGTTTTGGGATTAGCAATAATCACGGCATCAATATTAGCGGCATCACAGGTGCGAAGCATGGCTCCAATATTCCCTGGTTTTTCAATCGATTCCAAGACTAAAATCAATGGGTTTTCAGGCAGTTTTAAATCGGATAATGTTAGCGATTTGGTTTTGGCTACTGCCAGAATTCCTTCAGTAGTATCGCGATAAGCTAATTTTTGATAGACTTCTTTGTTGATTTCGATGAGGTCAATTTGCTTATTTGATACTTTGGAAATGTATTCTTCTGAAATTAATTCGGGTACAAACAAAATCGTTTCCAAATCGTATTTCCCTTTGATAGCCAATTCGATTTCGCGTTTGCCTTCTATTAAGAAAGTCCCTGTTTGCTTGCGAACTTTGGCTTTTTCCTGAAGTTGGACTAACGATTTAATCAACGGATTTTGTATAGAAGTGATTTGTTTCAAAGGAAAAAAAAGTTTTAGGTGGCTAATTTACAGAGATTTTTATGAATTCCAATTTACTTTATCAAATACAGCCATCCCACCAAAGGTTCTGGATAGTCGTTGTCGTTTAAATTGAGAATGTAATAATAGGTTCCATCGGAAGAAATGGAATTGTCAAATCGGGTGCCTTTTGTGGCAAATCCGTCCCAATCGCTAGTGTTGTTGTTGCCTGTCCAAATTAATCTTCCCCAACGGTTGTAGATTCCAATTTCAAAATTTATGAAAATATTTCGCAATCCATCAATAAAGAAAGTGTCGTTTATTCCGTCACCATTGGCCGAAACAAAATTGTACACGGTTGGAGGACAATTTCTAACCTTCAATAAAAAGGAAGTAATTGCTTCACAATGAGCATTTTCTAATCGGACAAAAATTTCTTGAGGCGTACTAGTTGCAAGAAAATTGGTTGTGTTTGTAATGGCATTTACCTGGTTTTGAGCATCTGTTAGTGTCAAATAAAAGGCGACTACATCACTTGGATTTACTTTTACTAAATCGGCATAATTAGAGAAATCAAATGTTCCTTTGGTGAATCCTTCATTACACGAAATTAAAGGTTCTAGCACATTGTATTCGGGAGAAATCCATTGTGAAATGGCTTGTGAAAAAGTATTGTTATTTTCTATTATTTCTGTAACAGTGCCAGTTCCTGTGCCGTTGTCGTCCACTACAAATGTTAAGGTGTAATTGTTCGGAATTGACGTTGGCAGTGTGATGGTAATTTGACCGTTTTCAGTTCCATTAATAGGAATAACTGTTGCAGTTTGTGTCAGTCCGATGAGTTGTCCATCGGCATAAATAGCGATTGGAGTTCCGGATGGAAGCGGATTGGTGCAGTTTAAATTTGAAACGGTATAATCTACTACAATCACTTTTGAATTACAACTTTGAGAAACTGTATTAGTAACAATTGTAGCATCGGGTAATTGACTGTTCAATTTGGTCACAACCACATTAATCAGCACCACATCTTGCCCCGATGTAAGCTGAATTTGTGCCGATGTGTCGCCAATATTAATGTTATTTTGAATGTTATATACATCCAAATCCATATTGTATAAAGTGGAACTGCCTGTGAAACTATTGGTGCCGTTAAAAGCATTGTTCGCTGGGTTTAAAGGCGGATTGCTTAAGATATTTCCATTAATAGTCAAAGTTTCATTTACGGATAAAATGGAATCACCTTCCCAAGCCACAAAACCTATTTGAGCTCCAGCATTATCTATAACATTTAGGCTACTTAATGTAATTGTTATGTTGTTTGGAATGCTTTCTAAGCCATCATAAATATTAATTTGATTGAGAGGCAAACTACTGTCTTCATATACAATAACCAATGCCCAACCAGCAAAATTAGTACGGTTGTCGCAATAACCGGGTTCGTCAATTAGGGTTTGATACACATCCAAATCGGAAAGGGTATAATTACCATTTCCAGTGGCTAAAATTTGATTGGTAACATCTGCAAAAGCACTAAAATAAGGAAGTCCTGAACTTAATGAGATGTTTGAAAAGGTGCGTTGTGCTGTGATGTTAACCGCATTTAAATTAACGTTAAAATCACCCAAACCCGAACCGGCCCAATACAAATAGGCACTTTGAATCACTTGATTGGGATTTAAATTTAAATTTGCCGAAGACGAAGTGACTAATAAAGTACCGCAACCCGGTGTGATGTTATTTTCTCCTAAATTCATCGTATTTCCTAAAAAAACAAAATCATACCGACCGTTAAATTGCTGGTATAACGAAACGTTTTGCCCAAAAATCGAACAAACTGAACACAGAAATATACCTAAAAATAGAAAAGAGAATTTTAATTTCACTTCAAATAGCAATTTGGATGTCTAAATTAGACATTTATTTTTAATTATGCCTATTTTTGAAATTGGAAATACTATTAAATAATTGTGTAATTTTCCGAAGTTTTATAAATAAGAGTGAAAAACTACCAAGTTAGACGATATCAACCACATGATTTTGAGGTTTGGAATGCTTTTATAAGTGTTGCCAAAAATGTTACTTTTTTATTTCATAGAAATTTTATGGAATACCATGCCGATCGTTTTGAAGATTATTCGTTACTCGTTTTTGAGGAGGATAAAGTAATAGCGGTTGTGCCTGCCAATAGGGTTGGAGCTGCTGTTTTATCGCATCAAGGCTTGAGTTATGGCGGTGTAATTGTTAAAAATGATATTCGAATTAAAGAATACGTTTCTGTTTTTAAAGTGCTCATGCAGTTTTTAGAGTCAAATGGTATTGCGACTTTTGAAATGAAAATGCTGCCTAAAATTTACAATCAAACTTTGGCAGACGAAATTGATTATGTGTCTTTTTTAATGCAATCACAACTTTTTAGAACGGATGTGTATTTAGCCATTGACATGCAAAAAGATTATGAACCCAATCGAAATCGAAAAAGAGCCTTAAAAGTAGCTTCCGAATTGGGAATTGAAATTAGAGAAGAAAAGGATTATTCAGGTTTTTGGAACACCATTTTAACACCAAATTTAAACGAACGTTTTCACGTAAATCCGGTGCACACGCTTGATGAAATTCAGCAATTAGCAGCATCATTTCCTGAAAATATCACTCTTTTTAATGCCTATCAAAATAACGATTTGAAAGCCGGAGTAGTGATGTTTATATCCGAAACTACGGCTCATTTTCAATACAGCTCGGGTGGAAATGATCGTAATGACACCGCAGCTTTAGATGTTTTGTTTGATTGTATTATCAAAAAATATGCTCACAAAAAATACGTTAGTTTTGGAAGTTCTTCTGAAGAAAACGGTTTAAAATTAAACGAAGGATTGGCTTATTGGAAAGAAAGTTTTGGAGCTACCACGACGGTTCAAAATTTCCTCCGATTTAAAACCTCTAACCATCATTTACTAGAATCCCTATAACATGATAAAATTCCTCGATTTACAAAAAATAAATGCGCCTTACCAAGAGCAATTTCAAGATAAAATGAAATTAGTTTTGGATAAAGGTTGGTTTATTTTAGGTGATGAGGTAAAAGCATTTGAACGTGATTATGCCCAATATTGCGGCACCAATTATTGTATTGGAGTTGGAAACGGTTTGGATGCCTTGGTGTTGATTTTTAAAGCCTACATGCAATTAGGAAAACTTCAAAAAGGCGACGAAGTGATTGTTCCAGCGAATACGTATATTGCTAGTATTTTAGCAGTTTTACAAGCAGATTTGGTTCCGGTTTTAGTAGAACCTGAATTGGAAACCTACAACCTCAATCCCAATTTGATTACGGCTAAAATCACATCAAAAACCAAAGCCGTTTTAGCGGTTCATTTGTATGGTCAATTGGCCCAAATGAGTGCTATAAATACAATTGCAAATCAACATCATTTATTGGTTATTGAAGACGCTGCTCAAGCGCATGGAGCCATTTCAAAGGCAAAATTAAAAGCTGGAAATTTTTCTAATGCTGCGGCATTTAGTTTTTATCCGGGTAAAAATTTAGGCGCTTTAGGCGATGCTGGTGCTGTGACTACCAATGATGAAGCTTTGGCCAAAGTTATTTTTTCGCTTCGAAATTATGGCTCTGAAAAGAAATACCACAACGAATATATCGGAATTAATTCGCGTTTAGACGAACTTCAAGCAGCTTTTTTAAATGTGAAATTACCCAATTTAGATTTCGAAAATGATCGAAGAAAAGCAATTGCAAAACGGTATCTATCTGAAATTAAAAACAACAAAATCGTACTTCCTTCTTGGGATTTGTCTGATAACCATGTATTTCATTTGTTTGTGATTAGAACCGAAAACAGATTGGAATTGCAAGACTATTTATTGAAAAATACTATTGAAACGATGATTCATTATCCCATTCCGCCGCATCAACAGAAAGCGTTGGCTTCTTGGAATGCTCTTTCATTTCCTATTACCGAAAAAATACACAAAGAAGTGTTGAGTTTGCCTATGAGTCCAGTGATGACAGAAGAAGAAGTTAGTTTCGTAATCCAAATTTTAAATAACTACTAATTGAGCTTTTTAAAAGAAATACGTTCTAAACCTTTATTCAAAGCAATTTCTTTGAATGGGATTAGTATTTTGATTAAAATTTTGATTGGGTTTATCACCTCAAAAATCATAGCTATTTTTGTGGGTCCAAGTGGCATGGCTTTGGTCGGAAATTTGCGTAATTTTCTAACGTCAACCGAGGCATTTGCTACATTAGGTTTTGAAAATGGCGTCGTGAAATATGTTGCCGAACACAAAAAAGACGATGATAAACTCAAGCAGACATTGTCTACGATTTTCATTTCGGTTTTGGTAGTTTGCGTATTATTGAGTTTGGTTTTATTTTTCTTTTCCGAGTATTTTAATCAATCGGTTTTTGGAAAGCAATACTCATACGTCTTTATTTTCAAAGCATTAGCTGTTGGCTTGCCATTTTATATTGGAAATGTTTTCCTAATAGCCACGATCAATGGTTTGGGTGAATTTAAAAAAGTGATATACATCAATATCATTGGCAATTGCATCGGATTATTCGTTTCAGCGGTATTAATTTGGCAATTGAAAACCGAAGGCGCTTTGTTGGCAATCATCACAACACCATCATTGTTGTTTTTAGTTTCTTTTTTGTCCATCAACAAGGAAATTAAATTTTTTAAAGCTGTTAACAGGAAGTTTTATAAACTACTTTTTTTAAAAGATTTATCATCTTATTCCTTGATGGCATTGGTTTCGGCAGTTTTCGGACCTATGGTGTTTCTAGCCATAAGAAAAAATATTATTGCTACTATCGGAATTGATCAAGCTGGTTTTTGGGAAGCCATTACCCGAATTTCATCCTATAATTTTCTTTTTATAACCTCGCTTATTGGGATTTACTTTCTTCCTAAATTGGCCGTAGCCAAAGGGCATCAGGAAACAAAATCGCTTTTTTGGGAGTATTACAAAGGAATTCTACCACTTTTTGTAGTTGCTATGATGGTGCTTTATTTACTTCGTGATTTTGTGGTTCAGATTCTTTTTACCAAAGAATTCATGCCTGTTTCTAAATTGTTTTTTTGGCAATTGATAGGTGATACTTTTAAAGCAGCATCCTTCATTTTGGGATATCAGTTTTATGCCAAAAAACTAACAAAGGCTTTTATTTTTTTCGAATTGTTTTCCTTAACCATACTCTATTTTTCTAGCATTTATTTTGTTTCAATCTATGCTATTGAAGGTGTTGTTATGGCACATGCCTTAACCTACAGCATTTATTTTGCCGTGTTGAGTATGTACTTTAGAAAATCTTTGTTTTAGAAAATCGATTATTCGGTAAAAACTGAATCGGTGGGTTGTACTACAATTTCTTTATTGAAATAATCGGAAGTTTCTTGGTTTTTCCAATCGTTTTTATTGGTCGTTAATCCCATTATGATGGGTTTAAAAATGCTTTCTGGTTGGCTTTTCAATGCAGGTACTACTACTGTTTTATCTTTTGATGTTTCAATGATGTTTATACGATGAACCATTTCTTGGTTGTAATGGTATGCTTTTTTATTAACTAAATCATAATAGGCTTTGTATATAGGCGTGTTGGAAAACATAATCAATACAATGATACAGCCCATGGCATATTTTGTAGGTAGATTTAATTCGATAATAAAATGGTATTTTTCTTTCAAATAATGAAGTAGACATACCATCCAATAGCCAACACTCAAGATAAAATAAAAGTAAATGGTATTTATAGCTCGATCGGGTAAAATGTCGTGGTTGACCCAAAAACCTGGGAAAAGTTCCAAAACAAGTATGGAAAACAGCATTAAAAAAGCAAGTATTGGGTGAATGAATACTGATTTGTTGGTGGTAAGTTTAATTTTTTTATAAATTGTTTGTACAAAAAATAAACTAACAATCATTACAAGAGGCAACCATTTGAACCAATAATTGATACTAGCAATAATGGCATGTGATAACGAATATAACAAATCGTGTTGCACCGGAATGGCTTTTCCACGTACCACATTTCCGGGCGCCAGGATTTCGAATGCTCCAAAAGCAGTTACAAATAAGCACAAAACTAGCATGGTAATATCGATTTTTTTTAAAGCAAAGAATCTATAAAAAATGATGAAATAAAAGAATAACAAATTGAAAATTACGGTTATTTCGTTACAACCTATACAAGAGAATAGTGCTATTATAGCCATTAAAAGAAAAACTACTTTTTTGGAAGTATAAAACCGAATTATGAGTGCAAAGGCCAAAAGATTTAAAGATATCGGAAGTTGGTAGGTAATGGAACCAGGCATCCAATAAAAAGCCGAACAAGCATCGGGTAATTGAAAAAGAAAAAGAGACAACAACAATCCTACAATTGCTGTTTTTTTTCTGAATGACATCGTTTCAAAAAAGCTTGAAACAAATGTATATAGAGAGAAACAGAATAGCGAAAGTAAAAGAATAGGGATTATTTTATACCAATAAGTACAACCAAAATAAATGGGACTAAAACTCAGCAAAGTATTCGAAAAGTAGCGGCCACCTAAGTTGTTGTAAAACCAAAATGGTGCTTCATGGATAGAATAAAGTTTTACATAATATGCATAAAAAAAATCATCAGTGGCTGGATTGTTAAAAAAAGACAAAGTGAAAAAAGGGACTAGTGCTATTATTCCAATGAGAATAAAAAGGTTGTAATCCTTTACATGGCTGAAGAGTTTTTGTATTTGTAATTTCATTTTTATGTTTAACTAGTTTGCCAAATTGCACAATATTTGGTTGCAATTTTAATATAATCGTGTTCTTGTTCTACAAAGTTTCGAGCACGAGCTCCAATCGCATGTATCCAACTCGGATTTTCTATTAAATGAGAAAGTTCGGTTACTAAATAATCGACATTGGGTAATGCATTTACAGCGACTTTTTCGGTTAATTTATAATATTCCTCAAATTCTTTTTCAGCGCCAGTAAAAACCACTTTTTCTTTTGCCATTGCTTCTAAGGCATTGTACCCTTGGTCAAAACCATAGATTTGGTCCAAAACAATATGGGCCTGATTATACTTTTTGATATAGGTATCATAAGGAAGATTTTCGGCAATGATAATTTCTACGTTATCTGGATATTTCTGTTGAATAATGTCTAATGCTTTTTCAAAAAATGAAATGCCTTTGGTGAAATACGTGCCGCGATTGATGCCTAAAAAAATGACAATTCTGTCCAAATTTTCTATTGGTATATTATTGATTTTAGTCGCATTTATTGGATTTGGAATTAACCCTAAAAACTTCGGATTTCCTTTCAGAGGCAAGACATAATCCATGTCAGAAGCGATAACTCCAACTATGTTTTGATACACCAATTCGTGAGTTTTGATGTGGTTTGGAGACAAATAATCCAAAATAAAAGCATATTCTTTTTTCGAATTTGGATTTTCAAAAAACGGATTCATAATCGAATACCGTTCTTTTTTTTCCATTAAATGCTTGGCCACGATATAATCAACGCCGCAACACAAAAGAAACGTTTTTTGGTTTTGTTTGAAGATTTTTTTTAACAGATATCGTTCTAATTTTGGTGTAGTTTGAATGGGTGCCTCATTAATCAATTGCACCACGTCAAATCCTTTTAACTGTTTTAAATGAAAATAAAAACGAATCCCAAATTCCAATTGTGCGATGTCTAATTTAGTCACTCGATGAATAACTTTTCGAAAAAAAGTTCCAATGGTGCTTTCGCTCCATGTGGCTTTGGTTGATAAATCAACTGGAAAATTCTTGAAACCGTCGCCGTTTCCAACAAGGGTTACTTCATGACCAATCGACACTAATCCTTCTTTTAAGGAATTGTGCAACCGACTGTATTCTCCAATTAATAAAATTCTCACTTATTGCTTATATTTGTTGCTAAAATAGTCAAAATTAGTGAACTCTTCTTCCGAGAAATATAAAATTTGTATCGTATCCGATCAGTTAGCAGGTGGTGGCGCAGAGCGTTGTTCGGCATTATTATCTCAGTTTTTCGAGAAGAATAATGGCTCAGTTCATCATGTTTTGGTTATGGATAAAATCGAATATGATTATGCTGGCGAAGTTTTAAATTTAGGTAAACTCAAGAAAGGTGGTTTTAATTTAGACGACCGATTCAACCGGTTTTTTACACTGTATAAATTCTTCCGAAAGAATCAATTTGATTTCATTATTGATACGCGAGCCAAGAACAAACAATGGCAAGAACTCATTATCACAAAATTCATTTACACAGCACCATCAATATTTGTAGTACACAGTTATTTAACCGAATTGTACTTTCCAAAATGGCACTATTTAGCCAAATGTATGTACCGAAATAGCTACAAAATCATTGCGGTTTCTAATAAAATTAAAGGTAAAATACTTTCAGATTATCATTACAATCAGGTGCAAACCATTTACAATCCTATTGATTTAGAAGCTATTGAAAAGCAATCCAATGAGGCTTTGGATGTTGATTTTAAGTACATTCTCGCCGTTGGAAACATGCACATTGATGTAAAACAATTTGATAAACTAATTGCAGTTTACGCCAAATCAGATTTACCCAATCAAAACATCAAACTAGTAATAATTGGTGAAGGCATCTTGCTTCCGAATTTGAAACAATTGGCAAAAGACTTGAATTTGGAAGATAAAGTAATTTTTAAAGGAAGTATCGCCAATCCGTTTCCCTATTACAAAAAAGCACTTTTCACCGTTTTATCGAGTAAAAACGAAGGCTTTCCAACGGTGTTATTAGAATCATTAGCCTGTGAAACACCAGTGGTTTCCTATGATTGTTTGTCGGGTCCTAGCGAAATTATTACCGATAGACACAATGGTTTATTAGTCGAAAATCAAAATGAAAACCAACTCACTTTGGCTTTGAATGAAATGGTTTCAAATAATGAATTATATTTACAATGTAAAAATAACGCCAAATCGAGTGTAACAAAATTTGCATTGAACACCATCGGAGCAACCTGGTTGCAACTTTTTAAATCTCATACTAATGAACATTGAAATTATTTCGATACCTAAAATAGAAGATTACCGCGGTAATTTAGCCATAATTGAAAAAGATGTAGTGCCTTTTGACATTAAAAGGGTGTATTATTTGTTTGATGTTCCAAGTTCTGCACATCGTGGTGGTCATTCGCATATTGAACAGTTGGAGCTTTTGGTGGCCTTGTCGGGAAGTTTCGATGTAGTATTGAAAGACGGCACTTCCGAGCAAACGGTCACTTTAAACAAACCCGATAAAGGATTGCTTATTCATAAAAATATTTGGAGAGAATTGGAAAACTTTTCCTCTGGAGCGGTTTGTTTGGTTTTGGCTTCCGATGTTTTTATCGAAGAAGATTATATTCGAGATTACAACGACTTTTTAGCCAGTGTACAATGAGAATTCTCTATGTAACTCCACGAATAATTGGTGAAGGTGGTTTGGTTCGAGTACTATCAATCAAAGCCAATTACCTTGCTGATGTATTCGGAAATGAAGTACATATTCTGACGCAAAATGACAATCATATTGATCCATTTTATCATTTTAGTGATGCCATTACCTTACATAACATGACTTTAAATGGCAATCGAGTTACATTTCTAAAACAATACATTCAATCGGTCAAAGCTTTAATTTCCAAAATTCAACCCGATGTAATTATTGTCTGCGATGGATTGAAAGGGTTCTTTATTCCTATTTTTATCAAGACAGAAATTCCTATTTTATTTGAATCGCACGGTTCAATTTACAATACTGAAAATAAACCAAAATCATCTTTGGTATATAAACTCGGAATAAAATTTAAAAAATATGCCGCTTCCAAATTTGATAAATTCATCGTTTTATCCGAAGAAAGTAGAAACGAATGGCAGGTTTCGAATAGTGCTGTCATTCCCAACCCGAATTGGTTGCAAAATATAACGGTTTCTAATTTGTCAAACAAAAAAGCCATTGCCGTAGCGCGTCATAGTTATGAAAAAGGTATCGACCGATTGTTACAAGTTTGGAACTTGGTCTCTGAAAAACATCCTGATTGGTCGTTAGAAGTGTACGGTTCTTTTTTAACTAATTTCTATCAAAATCAGGCATCACAATTGGGGTTGACTTCGATTCATTTTCACCAACCTATTCCCAACATTGAAGCGCAATACAGCCAATCCTCGATGCTATTAATGACTTCTCGTTACGAAGGTTTTCCCATGGTTTTGATTGAAGCCATGACGTTTGGATTACCTTGTGTCGCGTTTGATTGTCCGTGCGGACCACGAGCTATAATTACTCACAACGAAACCGGTTTTTTAGTTGAAGATAATGACATTCAATTGTATTCGGAAAAAGTAATCCAACTTATAGAAGACCAAAATTTATCCAAAAAAATGAGTGCGAATGCTATAGCGGCGGCCTCTGCATTTGATTTAGAAACCATTATGACCACTTGGAATGAACTTCTAAAATCGCTAATTAAAACGTAATATGGCCAAAGAAATGAGCTACATCACCATCGGAGATTTTTTAGATGTGTATCATAAAATTAAAGAAAAAGGCATCTCTTTTTTGCTTTCAAAACTCAAAGTATTACCAAAGTCTAGAGTGGAAGCAAAGTGGGATTCGTATGCATCAACCTCTGATTTTTGGTTAGTTCCCGAGATTACCGAATTGTGGAATGAAATTATTTCTGGTGATAAGAATACCATTTACGAAGATTATGTGGTGGCCAACTATTTGAAAGGAAAATCGAATTTGAAAATGATTTCTATCGGTTGTGGTGAAGGATTACACGATCGCAATTTTGCAAAACATTCCTGTTTTTCTCATATTGATGCTGTCGATGTCTCCGGCGATAGTATTGCCAATGCTAGAGTTTTGGCAGATAAGGAAAATTTGAATATTCACTACCATCAAGGTGATTTTAAAAAGCTGAATTTCGAATTGGGTTCGTATGATATTGTTTTGTTTTCTTCCAGTTTGCATCATTTTGAAAACGTAGAAAATACGTTATCCGATTTTGTGAAACCACTTTTAAAAGACGATGGATTACTCGTGATTTTTGAATATTGCGGACCCAATCGCTTGCAATGGACAAATGCTCAATTGCAAAAATCGAACGAATTATTACAAATGTTACCG
This sequence comes from Flavobacterium sp. FG139, assembly GCF_057809695.1. Classification (NCBI taxonomy): domain Bacteria; kingdom Pseudomonadati; phylum Bacteroidota; class Flavobacteriia; order Flavobacteriales; family Flavobacteriaceae; genus Flavobacterium; species Flavobacterium sp. FG139. Next base: position 25,792 of record NZ_JBMDKL010000014.1, on the reverse strand, counting down.
CAATCGTACAAGCAATTGTATCGAAGTACTTCTGTAAAAACAAAAGTATACCGACCTGGAATATGGCGCATGTTGCTGGTGGATCCATCCGAAGCGGTAGATTCTGAAGCGATTGTTCCAAGCTTGGCCAAGCATTTTCAAATTGTAGAACAAAAAGAATTGGGCTGGAACATTTTACATCTGTTACTCAAAGGAATTGCCCATAATTTTGTGAATGACACACCAGAAACCAAAGCGCTTATCTCCGATTTATTGAAAGAAGAACTAGATTTTGTACAATCTCAAAAAACTTCGGATGCTATTTTTGGAGTGTATAAAAAGTAACTTAGTGTTGCTGTTTTTTTGCTAAAACATAACACCCTAATTTATATAAATCAAATAGAAACAATGATGGTTTTTTAGAAACTAATTGCTGTTTGATTTTAGGTTCAAATAATTGAAATATAAATCGATAAAGTCTAGTTAATCGATAAAAGTTTAGTTTTGAATAGGCTTTTAGAATCTTGTTTTCATATACCAGTTCTGGATTTTTTTGAGCTATCCAAACCAAGTTTTCTGTAGCAATTTTTGTTTTGTCTAAAAACTGTTTTGAGGTTTCCAATCCTAGATGAATGACTGCATTTTCAATGTGTATAACTGGAATAGTATGCTTTTTTAAATTCAAAAAAAACAAATAATCTTCATAACCATAAGCTACTATTGCTGAATCAAACGAATGGGAAAGGAATACCTCTTTTTTAATCAATAAATTAGACGTTAAAGCGGTTTGAGTTGGATTTTTTTGCCGTTCTTGTAACGAAAGTGCTTCTCGTTTTTTACCATACATCCAGCGTAATATTTCGTCTCGCTGTGGTGGTTCAACTTGGTAAGTCAAGCCACCAAAAATAACATCAGCCAAAGGTGTAGCTTTGATGTAATTTTCTATAAATGTATCTGAAGTAGGAGTAATATCACAATCTAAAAACAACAACCACGGATAATTGGATTGGTAGGCTAACGAATTCCGATTGTTACCACGACCTAAATTGGTAGGATTGATGATAAAACGGCAATTTTCTAAAGCATTTATTTTTTGGTTTTCCAAATTATAGTCCGAGTTGGAAGCATCGTCTTGAGCAATAATTTCAAAGGCTATTTCCAATTGACTACATTGTTTTTGCAATTCACAAACTAAGTTGTAAATGTTGTAGTGATAAGTAGGAATTAAGATGGAAAGCATTACACTGATCTCTGAACCACTTCAAAAATAGCGCCATCCTCACATTTTAATGTTTTGGATGGGAATTTCATCAATAAGGCATAATCGTGTGTGGCCATAACAATAGTTTTACCTAACGCATTGATGTTTTTCAATACTTCTAACACTTCAACACTGGTTTGTGGATCCAGATTTCCAGTAGGTTCGTCGGCAAGAATTAATTCAGGATCGTTCAATAAGGCTCTAGCAATGGCAACACGTTGTTGCTCACCGCCCGACAATTGGTGGGGCATCTTAGAAGCAAAACCTTTCATGCCTACTTTATCCAAAACTTCATCAATTTTATGTTGCATTTCGTCAGTATCGGTCCAACCAGTAGCTTTCAATACAAAAAGCATGTTGTCGCTTACATTACGATCGGGTAGTAATTTAAAATCTTGAAAAACAATTCCGATTTTTCGTCTCAAATACGGAATATCTTTTTCTTGAAGTGTAGCCAAATCGTATTCCACAATATGGCCTTCGCCTTGTGTTAACGGCAAATCGCCATACAACGTTTTCATAAAACTACTTTTTCCAGTACCTGTTTTTCCAATAATATAAAGGAATTCACCATGATTTACTTCTAGATTGACTTGTGATAAAATCACTCTATTTTCTTGATAAATTGTAACGTCTTTTAAAGATAATACAGGTTGTGACATAGGAAATTTTGTTTATCGGGTAAAAGTAATAAATTTTAGATATTAGATATTAGATTTTAGAAATATAAATTTTTGAGCTTGTTTTTAAATAACCTAACATATTGATTTTTATTGTTTACTAACGTTTTTATATCTGATATTTAAAATCTGACATCTAAAATTAAATTGTTAAGAAAAATGTTTATAATAAAACCTGACAATGTCTCGTTATACTTAGTAGAATGATAATTTTGAATGATTATAAAAAACACCAGACAATGCGAAAAATAGCAGCTTTTTTACTCTTAAATGTATTGGCTTCGGGCGCAACACTTTCGGCGCAACAATCGGCAATTTATACCAACCAACTTTCTGAATTTGACAGAGCGGTTGCCTTGTATAATGACAAACAATATTTAGCGGCTCAAATTCTATTTGACAAAGTACAACAAAGCAATAAGGAGCAAGACGTTCAAGCAGATTGTGCCTATTATATTGCCAATTGCGCCATTCGTTTGAATCAATCGGGTGCCGATAAATTGATGGAAGATTTTGTAACCAATTATCCCACCAGTACAAAGCAAAATCAAGCCTATTTAGGCGTTGCCACGTATTATTTTGAAAATGGAAATTATCCTTTTGCTTTAGAATATTTCAGTAAAGTGGATGAAAGTGCCTTGGCGTATGACGAATTGGAAAAATATAATTTTCAAAAAGGGTATGCGTTTTTCTCTGCCAAAAATAAAAAAGAAGCGACAACCTACTTGAATAAAGTGGCTAATTCTAAAGAATACGGTTCGCAAGCCAAGTATTATTTAGGGTTTATGGCTTACGAAGGCGACGATTATAAAGAAGCAACTAAGTATTTTGACCAAGTTTCGGGTGAAGAAAAATATAAAGAAAAGTTGTCGTATTTTCAAGCGGATATGAATTTCAAATTGGGGAATTTCCAAAAAGCCATCGATTTAGGGAAAGCTGCTATGGCAAAATCATCAGCATTGGAAAAATCAGAATTGAATAAAATTATCGGAGAAAGTTATTTTAATTTAAAAAAATACGACGAAGCTTTGCCTTATTTGAAAGCCTATAACGGTAAAAAAGGCAAATGGAGCAATACCGATTTTTACCAATTGGGATATACCTATTACCAACAAAAAGATTATGAAAATGCCATTTCGCAATTCAATAAAATTATTGACGGAAAAGACTTTGTAGCTCAAAATGCCTATTATCATTTGGGCGAAAGTTATATGAAAACCGATCTGAAACAACAAGCATTAAATGCGTTTAAGAATGCTTCGGAGATGGATTTTGATAAGAAAATACAAGAAGATGCCAATTTGAATTATGCCAAAATCAGTTATGAAATTGGGAATTCCTATCAATCGGTTCCCGATGTGTTGTCGTCTTTTTTAAATAAATATCCGAATTCGCCAAGTAAAGGTGAGATTGAAGGCTTGTTGATCAATTCGTACATCACGTCTAAAAATTACAAAGAAGCCTTAACGTTATTAGAGAAAAATAAAAGTCCGGAAAATAAGCTAGCGTACCAAAAAGTGACGTTTTACCGTGGATTAGAATTGTATACCGATGGGAATTATCAAGAAGCTCAAAAAATGTTTAAAACATCTATTGGAGTTCAAAAAGATGCTAAGTTCTCAGCTCGTGCTACCTTTTGGAAAGCTGAAACCGAATATACGTTAGACAACTTTAATGAGGCGTTGTTGAGTTTCAAGCAATTTGAAGGCATGGCGGAAGCTAAGAACACACCAGAATACAAAAACATCAATTACAACATTGCGTATTGCTATTTCAAACAAAAAGAATACGACCAAGCCGGTAATTATTTCCAAAGTCAGATTGATGCGGTGAAAGACGATAAAATTCGTTTGAATGATGCCTATTTGCGTTTGGGTGACAGCCGTTTTGTTACGTCAAAATATTGGCCCGCAATGGATGCCTACAATAAAGCTATCGAATTAAAAAGTGTGGATGCCGATTATGCAGCGTTTCAAAAAGCCATCAGCTATGGATTTGTAAGCAAAAACGATAAGAAAATAGAAGATTTTAATAAATTTTTGCAAACGTTTAAAACATCGCAATATCGTGATGATGCTCTGTTTGAATTAGGAAATACGTATGTTGCCGATAACAAACCCGATTTGGCAATTAAAACCTACGACCAATTGTTGAGTGAATTCAAGAATGGATCGTATTCGTCCAAAGCTGTGTTGCGTCAAGGTTTGATTTATTATAATGCGAATAAAGATGAATTGGCGATTGCTAAATTCAAAAAAGTCGCTTCAGAATACCCAAGAAGTCCAGAAGCCTTAGAAGCTGTTTCTACCGCTCGATTGATTTATGTGGATAATGGAAAAGTAGACGAATATGCTACGTGGGTTAGAACTCTAGATTTCGTTGAAGTTTCGGATGCCGATTTGGATAACGATACGTATGAAGCTGCCGAAAAGCAATATTTGCAAAACAATACCAAACAAGCGATTTCAACTTTGAGTGGTTATGTGGCTAAGTTTCCTAAAGGACTTCATGCGTTGAAAGCCAATTTTTATTTGGCACAATCGTATTACGCCGATGGTTTAGAGCAAAATGCTATTCCGAATTATGAATATGTAATTGGGCAATCTAAAAGCGAGTTTACCGAACAAGCTTTGGCGCGTTTGTGTGAAATCCATTTGAAAAAAGACAATTTCTCTAAAGCGATTCCCGTTTTAAAACGATTAGAAACCGAAGCCGATTTTCCGCAAAACATCACTTTTGCGCAAGCCAATTTGATGCGTGCGTATTACGATCAAAAAGATTATCCAAATGCCGTAGTATATGCTGATAAAGTACTAAGTAATCCCAAAACGGATAACAAAATTAAAAGTGATGCGCAAATCATTGTAGCACGTTCGGCTATAAAAGCGAATGACGAAGCGAAAGCTCGTGTAGCCTACGCTAATTTATTAAAAATTGCTAAAGGTGAACTAGCCGCCGAAGCCTTATATTATGATGCTTATTTCAAAAATAAAGACGGAAAATTTGCCGATTCTAACAAAGCGGTTCAGAAGTTAGCTAAAGATTATTCGGGGTATAAATATTTTGGTGCACGTGGATTAATTGTGATGGCGAAAAACTATTACGGATTGAAAGACAGTTTCCAAGCTACTTCAATTTTGGATAGTGTAATCGAAAACTTTACTGATTTTCCCGACGTAGTTCAAGAAGCACAAACCGAATTGGACACCATTAAAACCGAAGAAAGTAAAACGAATTCGTCGATTACTAAATAGATTTTAAATTATAGACAAATAGAAAATAGACGAATAGATGATAGACTTTAAATACTATGAATGATTTTAAAAGACATAATTTTAAGAAACTTAAAGTTTGGCAAATGTCAATGGAAATTGCAAAAATGATTTTTGAATTAACATCAAATTTTCCAAGTATAGAAAAGTATGGGTTAATTAGTCAAATGAATCGATGTTCTGTATCAATGTCATCAAATATCGCTGAGGGTTCTAGCAGAACGAATAAATCATTTAGTCATTTTTTAGACATCGCATTAGGTTCATCTTTTGAACTTCAAACACAATTATTAATAGCTAACTCGTGTAACTTTATTTCTGATGATGTTACCCACAATATAGAATCTAAATTAGAGGAATTCCAAAAAGCAACCATGACGTTTCAAAATACTTTAAACTAAAAGAAAATGAATTTTATAAAAAATATATCTCAATTCACAATATTCGAAAGTCTATCATCTATTCGTCTATTATCTATTTGTCTAATAGTAACCACTCAAATTTCATTTGCGCAAAAGCAAGATGGTGATATCGGTACCGAAGTGGTTAATGTGGTTAAACCCTACACACCAACCATTTCGGATGCATTTAAAGTAAAAGAAACCCCATCTTTAGACGACGACGAAAACTCTAAAAAAGAAAATATTCAATACAATATATTTTCTTTTCCTGTGGCGTCCACTTTTACACCTTCTAAAGGAAAAGCCGCTGGTGTAGAAAATGGAGCGAAAGAAAAATTGTTCAACAATTATGCGACATTAGCCGCTGGAAATTATGGTAACATCAACGCCGAATTGTTTGTAACTCAAACCTTAGAAAGTGGTGATTATGTAGGTGCTATGTTGCGTCATTTGTCATCGCAAGGCGGTATCAAAAATGTAGCATTGGATAATAATTATTCTAATTCTGCTTTGGATGTAACGTACGGCAGTAGAACTCAAAAACTGGCTTGGAATGGTGATATTGGTTACCAACGTCAAACGTATAACTGGTATGGTTTGAACCCAATTTTGTATGAAGGTTTATCACCGTCAGATAAAGACTTATTTTTAAACGGAATCAATCCAAAACAAACGTATCAAAATATTTATTTAGGCGGAAGATTGTCAGTTAACGAGAGTGCTTTTAAAGAAGCAACATTCCGTTTCAATCATTTTTCAGATGGTTTTTCTTCTGGTGAAAATCGCTTTGTTGCTAAGCCTTCATTACAGTTTGATGTGATGGATGTAAAATTAAAAACCGATTTTGTGTTGGATTATATTAATGGTAAATTTCAAAAAGACTATTATGATATTTCGGGCTTGAAATATGGTTATACCAATGTTGGTGTTGCGCCAAGTTTCCAAATCAATAAAGATGATTTTTCGGTCAATGTTGGAGTAGGTATTTTCTATAGTATGGCAACTGAAACAGGAACAACTACGGCAAAAAATAAATTATTTGTCTATCCAAACATAACCGGTTCTTATAAAGTGGTTGGTGATTTGATGGTGGCTTATGCTGGAGCCGAAGGAACGTTAAAACAAAATTCGTATCAAGAATTTGCACAAGAAAATTTCTTTGTTTCACCAACTCTAGCTGTTGCGCCAACCGACCAAAAGTTTGATGTGTATGTCGGTTTAAAAGGAAAATTAGCCAATACAATTGGGTATAACATTCGTGGTTCGGTGATGAATGAAGATAATAAAGCATTGTTTTTAAGTAATATTTTTTCAAATTATAATACAAATAAGGAAGGATATACTCATGGAAACTCGTTTAATGTAGTTTATGATAATGTAAAAACAGTGAGTTTCTTTGGGGAATTAAAAGCCGATTTTTCTAAGAATGTTTCTTTTGGAATCAACGGAACTTTTAATAGTTATTCTACTAAAAATGAGCAAGAAGCATGGAATTTACCAGGAATAAAATTAGGTTCTACTATTGATTTTAATATAACTCCAAAATGGTATGCAGGAGCAAATGTTTTCTTTGTAGGTGAACGAAAAGAACTTAAGTTTGTTCAAACCGCATTAGCTATTTTTCCACCAACGTATTCTACAGAAACAACTAATCTAGACAGTTATTTTGATTTGAATGCCCATTTAGGTTACAAACACAATGATCGACTGACTTTTTTCTTGAAAGGAAATAACTTAGCCAATCAAAACTACCAACGTTGGATGAATTATCCCGTACAAGGAATTCAGGTATTAGTCGGCGCTAATTATAAATTTGATTTCTAGAAAATTAGACTTAAAGATTATTAGATTGTTAGAAATCTAACTAGTCTAACTGTCTAATAATCCAATTATGAAAGATAAAATTCTATATCAACACCAGCAGTTACTTCAAGACAAAATCGATGTTTTTCGTGATATGATTTCGGGTTTAACCGAAGATGCTCAAAATGACGCCAAAGGTTCGGCTGGCGATAAGCACGAAACGGCATTGTCTATGATGCATCTTGAGCAAGAAAAACTCAATCATAAGCTCAAAGAAATCCTTGATCAAAAAGCAATTCTAGATAAAATTGATGCTACCGCAAATCATACTAAAATTGCTTTGGGAAGTTTGGTACAAGCCAATGGAATGTTGTTATTTATAAGTGCTGCATTACCAAAAATAACAGTTGATAATAAAACCATTATAGCAGTTTCTCCACAATCGCCTTTAGGAAGTAAATTGATGGGAAATGAAGTGGGTTATGAGTTTGAAATTAATGGGACGAAGTATACTATTCAAACCATTCAATAAGAAATCAGAATTCTTAAATAACAATCTCAAATCCAAAACCTCAATTTAAAACAGATTTACTTTAAAATTATATTTTAAATCTTATTTTTAGTTGTAATTTATAACTAATTATTCTTTTTTGGTTTTAATAGTAGAAGTAATACTGCAATTTTGCTTCATCAAATAAATAATTAAAGAAGAAGATTATGTGCGGAATTGTATGCGCCTTCGATTTAAAACAAAAATCAGAAGTATTAAGACCTCAAGTGTTAGAAATGTCAAAAATCATCCGTCACCGCGGACCCGATTGGAGCGGTATTTTTAGTAATGATAAAGCAATTTTAGCCCACGAAAGATTAGCAATTGTCGATCCAGCTTCTGGAAAGCAACCGCTGTTTAGTGAAGATAAAAGTTTGGTGCTAGCCGCCAACGGTGAAATCTACAATCATAGAGCATTACGCAAACAATTTGAAGGAAAATATACATTTCAAACGGAAAGTGACTGTGAAGTTATTCTAGCCTTATACCAAGAAAAAGGTGTTCATTTTATAGATGAATTAAACGGAATCTTCGGATTTGCCATTTATGATGTTGAGAAAGACGAGTATTTTGTAGCTCGCGACCACATGGGGATTATTCCGTTATATATCGGTTGGGACCAACACGGCACCTTTTATGTCGCTTCCGAATTGAAAGCTTTAGAAGGATTCTGTACTAAAATAGAATTGTTTCCACCCGGACATTATTTATCCAGTAAAGATGGTGAGTTTGTAAAATGGTACCACAGAGAATGGACTGAATATGACGCCGTAAAAGATAATGAAACGAGTATTGCGGCCATTAAAACTGCATTGGAAGCTGCGGTACACAGACAATTAATGAGTGATGTGCCTTATGGTGTTTTACTTTCAGGTGGTTTAGATTCGTCTATTACTTCGGCTGTAGCCAAAAAATATGCCCAAAAACGAATTGAATCGGGCGATACAAAAGACGCTTGGTATCCACAATTACACTCCTTTGCCGTTGGTTTAGAAGGTTCACCCGATTTGGCAGCTGCTCAAGTGGTAGCCGATCATTTAGGAACCATTCACCACGAAATAAAATTTACCATTCAAGAAGGGTTGGATGCCGTTCGTGATGTAATTTATAATTTAGAAACCTATGATGTAACGACCATTAGAGCTTCAACGCCAATGTATTTAATGGCTCGAGTTATCAAATCGATGGGAATCAAAATGGTACTTTCAGGCGAAGGTTCCGACGAATTGTTTGGCGGCTATTTGTATTTTCACAAGGCTCCTAATGCTCGAGAATTTCACGAAGAAACTGTTCGAAAATTAAGCAAACTGCACATGTACGATTGTTTACGTGCCAATAAAAGTTTGGCGGCATGGGGAATTGAAGGACGCGTACCGTTTTTAGACAAAGAATTCATGGATGTTGCTATGCGCATCAATCCACAAGATAAAATGATTAACGGCGAACGCACGGAAAAATGGGTGCTTCGCAAAGCATTTGAAGATATGTTGCCAGCCAGTGTCGCTTGGAGACAAAAAGAACAATTTAGTGATGGTGTTGGCTACAGTTGGATTGATACCTTGAAAGAAATGGTAGCCGTAGAAATTTCTGATGAGCAATTGGCTAATGCCAAATACAAGTTTCCACTTCAAACGCCAACGTCTAAAGAAGAATATTATTACCGTTCCCTATTTACAGAACATTTCCCAAGTGATGCTGCTGCATTGTGCGTGCCACAGGAAGCTAGTGTGGCTTGCAGTACCAAAATTGCTTTAGAATGGGATGAAGCTTTTAAGAACTTAAATGATCCATCAGGTAGAGCAGTGGCCCATGTGCACGACGATGCTTATGTTAAAATATAAATATCATTTGATAAAATGATGTTGAACGATTAGAATCAAGAGTAGTTTACTTGATTTTAAATTGAAGTTTAGTTTGTTTGTTTTAAAAACGCCTTTCTCTTTTGATTGGCGTTTTTTTTATGTGTAAAGAATAACCAGTCAGCTAGTTAAGGTTTTTATATCTTTTAATTATCTAAAAAACGGCTTTAAATCAATTAAAATTTATTAAAACATAAATGTTGATAACTTGTGCTATAAATTGCTTAAAATCGCTTTAAAATCGTCTTTGCTTTTGTATATTTGCGTGTTAGACAAAAATCATATATACGATATAATTTATTATGAGCGACGAAATTAAAAAAAATAGCTATTCAGCCGACAGTATTCAGGCGTTAGAAGGAATGGAGCACGTAAGAATGCGTCCATCCATGTACATTGGAGATACTGGCGTTAGAGGTTTACACCATTTAGTTTATGAAGTTGTAGATAACTCCATTGATGAGGCATTGGCAGGTCATTGTGATACCATCAGTGTATTTATTAACGAAGATAATTCGGTTTCTGTAGAAGATAACGGTCGTGGTATTCCAGTGGATATGCACAAAAAAGAAGGTGTTTCTGCACTTGAAGTGGTAATGACTAAAATTGGTGCTGGAGGTAAATTCGATAAAGATTCCTATAAAGTTTCGGGAGGACTTCACGGTGTTGGGGTTTCGTGTGTGAATGCACTTTCAGATCATTTAAAAGCAACTGTTTTTAGAGACGGAAAAATATACGAACAAGAATACGAAAAAGGAAAAGCAATGTACCCAGTAAAGCAAGTTGGTGAGACAACAAAGCGTGGTACAATGGTTACGTTCCATCCTGATAAAACTATTTTTACACAAACAATAGAATATTCTTATGATACTCTTGCAGCTCGTATGCGTGAGTTGTCGTTTTTGAACAAAGGAATTAGCATTACTCTTACCGACAAAAGAGATGTGAATGATAAAGGGGAATTTAATTCGGAAATCTTCCATTCTAAAGAAGGTTTAAAAGAATTCGTTCGCTTTTTAGATGGTGGTCGTGAGCCAATTATCTCGCATGTAATTAGCATGGAGCACGAAAAAGGTGAGATACCTGTAGAAGTGGCGCTGGTGTATAATACGAGCTATTCTGAAAATATTTTTTCGTATGTAAATAATATCAATACACACGAAGGAGGTACGCATTTACAAGGATTCCGTATGGGATTAACTCGTACGCTGAAAAAATATGCGGATGCTTCAGGGTTGTTAGACAAATTGAAATTTGAAATTTCAGGTGATGATTTCCGTGAAGGTTTAACGGCTATTATTTCAGTAAAAGTATCCGAACCACAATTTGAAGGACAAACCAAGACCAAATTAGGAAACAGAGAAGTCGTTTCTCCAGTTTCACAAGCAGTTTCTGAAATGCTAGAAAATTATTTGGAAGAAAATCCAAACGATGCCAAAATCATTGTTCAAAAAGTAATTCTTGCGGCTCAAGCCCGTCATGCGGCTAAGAAAGCACGTGAAATGGTACAGCGTAAAACCGTTTTAGGCGGTGGAGGTTTACCAGGAAAATTGTCTGATTGTTCAGAACAAGATCCAGCAAAATGTGAAGTTTATTTAGTTGAGGGAGATTCGGCTGGTGGAACCGCTAAACAAGGTCGTGATCGAAATTTTCAAGCTATTTTACCATTAAGAGGTAAGATTTTGAATGTGGAAAAAGCGATGCACCACAAGGTGTTTGAAAACGAAGAAATTCGAAATATCTTTACAGCACTTGGAGTAACCATCGGAACTGAAGAAGATTCTAAAGCGTTAAATTTAGAAAAATTGCGCTACCATAAAGTAATTATTATGTGTGATGCCGATGTCGATGGTAGTCACATTGCTACTTTAATTCTGACATTCTTCTTCCGATTTATGAGAGAATTAATCGAAGGCGGACACATTTATATTGCAGCGCCACCGTTGTATTTGGTTAAAAAAGGGAATAAAAAAGAATACGCTTGGACTGATGATCAACGTGATTTAGCCAATGAAAGAATGGGCGGAAGCGCTGCTATTCAACGTTATAAAGGTCTTGGAGAAATGAATGCAGAACAATTATGGGAAACTACCATGGATCCAAGTTTTAGAACTTTACGTCAGGTAACCATCGAAAGTTTAGCTGAAGCAGATCGCGTATTCTCAATGTTAATGGGTGATGAGGTTCCGCCTCGTAGAGAATTTATCGAGAAAAATGCCGTTTATGCTAATATCGATGCATAATAGGTTTTGTAAATATACCATTTTAGGGATTTGCTTGTTTTTTACAGGCAGATCCTTTTCTCAAACCGCTCAAACCTTTGAAGAAATTGGTAGGTTTTTAAACGATGCCACTCTGTACTCAGAAAAATATATTACACCTGCCACTGATGCTGCGGTTTATCAGGCTTCTGCAGGTTGGATGACTTCTCCTAAAAAGAGAAAATTATATGACGTTACGTTGGGATTACACGGTAACGTTTTTTTTGTGCCCAAAAGAGATCGAAGTTTTGTAATTAATAATTCTGATTTTTCGTTTTTTACTATTGAAAATCAAACCTCTGCAACAGTTCCGACTGCTTTGGGAAGTGATACACAATATTATTTGGTAGGTCAAATTGACAACAATCAAATCAGAATGGCTGCGCCTAATGGAGTGAATCAGGAAAGTATTTTTTATCCTTATTTACAAGGCTCTATTTCGCTTTGGAAAGGTTTTGAAGTAGTAGGTAAATATTCGGCAAAGGTCAAGCTAAAAAGAGGCAATTACCAAGTGTATGGATTTGGATTGAAACACAATTTCAGTCAGTATTTTAAGTCACTCGAAAAACATAAAATCAATTTAGCCGCACTTTTAGCATATTCTAAAGAAGATATTAGTTTCGACTTTTTAGACACCTATACATCCTATGGTAATTTAGGGATTAATAGAATTACTGGTAAAGTCGATACTTGGCAATTTCAAGTCAGTGCATCTAAAGAATGGAAGCGATTTGAATTAATGGCGAGTGCTATTTCTAACCGAAGCGACTTCAAATATATGTTTACTGGCGAACGCGGTCAAATTGAAGATGTGATTCCTGTTCAGTACATTTTAAATGAAAAATTACGTGATATTTACAAAACCAAATTCAATTATATAGGAGAAATTTCAGGTAGATATCAATTTAGCAAATTTTATGTACAAAGTACCGTAGCATTTGGTAAATTTGTAAACACAAACCTATCGGTTCAATACGAATTTTAATTTATTATCAATATAACACACAATACAATGAAAGTTACCATAGTAGGAGCAGGAAATGTTGGTGCCACTTGTGCTGACGCTATTGCTTACAGAAGAATTGCGAGTGAAATCGTACTATTAGACATTAGAGAAGGATTTGCAGAAGGAAAAGCTTTGGACATTATGCAAACACAAACCACTTTAGGATTCAATACTAAAATGGTGGGAAGTACCAACGATTATTCGAAAACGGCAGGAAGTGATGTCGTAGTAATTACCTCTGGAATTCCAAGAAAACCAGGAATGACTCGTGAAGAATTAATTGGAATCAATGCTGGTATTGTAAAAGGAGTAGCCGAAAATTTATTAGCACATTCTCCAAATGCCATCGTTGTGGTAGTTTCTAATCCAATGGATACCATGACGTATTTAACCTTAAAAGCGACAGGTTTACCAAAGAATAGAATCATTGGAATGGGAGGTACATTAGACAGTTCTCGCTTCAAAACGTATTTATCATTAGCATTGGACAAACCAGCTAACGATATTCAAGGAATGGTTGTAGGTGGACATGGTGATACCACTATGATTCCATTAACGCGTTTAGCATCCTATAACGGAGTGCCAGTTTCACAATTCCTTTCAGAAGAAGAGTTGGCTAAAGTTGCTGCAGATACTATGGTTGGTGGAGCAACGCTTACGGCTTTACTGGGTACTTCGGCTTGGTATGCGCCAGGTGCGTCAGTGGCCTTTTTAGTGGACGCTATTTTAAACGATCAAAAGAAAATGATTCCTTGTTCAGTGATGTTGGATGGTGAATATGGTCAAAGTGATATCTGTATCGGAGTACCTTGTATTATTGGGAAAAATGGTGTGGAAAAAATTGTTGACATCAATTTGAACGAAGAAGAAAAAGCAAAATTTGCTAAAAGTGCCGAAGCAGTTAGAGCAATGAATGCCGATTTGAAATCGGTTTTAGCATAACATTTCAGTAAATAAATTAAAAAGACTGCATTTTTGCAGTCTTTTTTTTGATATTAATGTGTAAATAATTTGTTAATCTTTAGGTTAATTATATATTTGCACGTTTCAAAAAACGTGTAGTCGGGTATTTCTTTTGATTTAACTTGAAAATCAATAGTTTACTTGATATTAACTTGTTTTTTGAAATCCAACAAACAAAAATTAATTAATTTTTAGTAATAATGCAGAATAAAGGACTTATTAAATTTTTCGCAATTCTATTTGCATTGGTAAGTATTTACCAACTTTCTTTCACCTTCGTTTCTAACAGCGTAAAAAATGACGCTAAAGCTTTTGCAAAAGGGAATCAGCAAAAGGAAGTGGACTATTTGAATGATCTTAAAAACAAAAAAGTATTTAGCTTATTTGGGTTAGTAGATTATACTTATGCTGATGTAAGTGCCAAACAAATTAACAAAGGTCTTGACCTTGAAGGAGGTATTAACGTAATCCTTCAAATTTCGGTTAAAGATGTTTTGAAAGGTCTTGCAAACGATTCTAAAAATGCAGTTTTCAATAAAGCATTGGCGGATGCTAAAACAAATCAAAGAGGAAATCAATCGTATCTAGATGCGTTTTTTGAAGCTTTTGATACCAATTCAAAAGGTACAGTAAAATTAGCTTCTCCAGATATTTTTGCTAACAAAAATTTAGCAGATGAAATCAACTTCAAAATGACTGATGACCAAGTTAAAAAGGTAATCAGAAGAAAAGTTGACGAGTCTGTAGAAAGTGCTTTTGGAGTACTTAGAAAACGTATCGATAAATTTGGTGTAACACAGCCAAACATTGCTAAATTAGGGCAAACAGGAAGAATTTTAGTTGAATTACCAGGAGCTAAAGATGTAGATCGTATCAAAAAATTATTGCAATCTACAGCGCAATTGGAGTTTTGGGAAACCTATAAAATTGATGAAATCGGACCATTTTTAATGTCGGCTAATGAGGCGTTGAAAAGTTCTGAAAAAGCGGTTGTAACCAAAGAAGTTAAAACTGCTGCTCAAGATTCATTAACGGCTATGTTAACGAATAATAAATCTAAAGACTCAGTTGCTGCCAGTAAAAAAGGAGGTAACCCATTGTTAGACAAATTTGTTTCTCAAGGTGGAGGACCAGTTTTAGGGGTTGTTTCGGTAAAAGATACTGCTAAAATAAATGCTTATTTCAAAAGACCAGAAATTCGTGCTTTAATACCAGCGGATAAACGTTTCGTTAAATTTGTTTGGGGAAAACCAAATACGGTTAAAAATGACGTTACCAAAAAGGACGAAGAAACTTTTGAATTATACGCTTTAAAAGGAAATAAAGATAACAAAGCGCCTTTGAGTGGTGGTGTTATTACTGACGCAAGAGATACTTTTGACCAATTAGGAAAACCAGCTGTTTCAATGCAAATGAACGGTATTGGTGCTAAAAAATGGGAAGAGTTGACAGGAAATGCTTTTACTACAAAAGGCTATATTGCAATTGCACTCGATAATGTAGTGTATTCAGCTCCAGGTGTTTCTTCAGGACCAATTGCTGGTGGTAGATCTGAAATTTCTGGAAATTTTGATGTTTCAGAAACTAAAGATTTAGCAAACGTATTAAGAGCTGGTAAATTGCCTGCTGCTGCAGAAATTGTACAATCAGAAGTGGTTGGGCCATCTTTAGGACAAAAAGCTATTGATGCTGGTACCACCTCTTCAATCGTAGGTTTCTTGTTAGTATGTTTATGGATGGTTTTCTATTATGGAAAAGCGGGTTGGTATGCAAACATAGCATTATTAGTTAACTTACTTTTCTTATTCGGAATATTGGCTAGCTTAGGTGCTGTATTAACATTACCAGGTATTGCAGGTATCGTATTAACATTGGGTACTGCGGTAGATGCGAACATTATTATTTATGAAAGAGCAAAAGAAGAATTGCGTGATGGTAAAACTTTGGCCGATGCTGTGAAAACATCATACGGTTGGAAAGGTGCTATGCGTTCTATCATTGATGCAAACGTAACTCACGTATTAACTGGTGCGATTTTATTCATCTTCGGTACAGGACCAATTCAAGGTTTTGCAACAACATTGTTAATTGGTATTTTAACCTCATTATTTACGTCAATTTTTATCGCTAGAATTTTTATCGACAGAGATGTGGCTAACAATAAAAATTTAACATTCACTACACCTATCACTAAAAACTGGTTTACTGGTTTCCATTTTGATTTCGTTGGAGTTAAAAAATGGACTTATCTTTTCTCTTCAGTAGTGGTTATTGGAAGTTTAGTTTCTATTTTCTTCGTAAACGGACTTGATGAGGGTGTTGATTTTGTTGGAGGAAGAACGTTCCAAATTAAATTTGAAAAACCAGTTGATCCAACTGTAGTTTCAGACGAATTATCGAAAGCTTTTGGAACTTCTGTTGAAGCAAAAGTATTTGGTGATTCTGATCAATTAAAATTGACTACTAAATACAAAATAAAAGAGGAAGGTACCGCTGTTGATGCTGAAGTTAATAAAAAATTACACGATGCATTAGGGAAATACTTTAACAATATTTCGTATGATAAATTTGTGAATTTATACCAAGGTAAAGTTTACGGAATTTTACAAGGTTCTAAAGTAAGTGCAACCATTTCTGCAGATATTAAAACCAATTCGTTTTGGGCTGTAATCGGAGCTATGTTGGTTGTTGGATTGTACCTAGTAGTTTCATTCCGTAAATGGCAATATTCTTTAGGAGCTATTGCTGCGGTATTCCATGATGTTATTTTCGTATTAGGAATCTACTCTTTATTGTATAAAGTAATGCCATTCCACATGGAAATGGATCAACATTTCATTGCAGCTATCTTAACTGTAATTGGTTACTCTATGAATGATACTGTAATTGTATTTGATAGAATTCGTGAGTTCTTGGCAGGTAACAAAAAAGGGCATTTTAAAGATGTTGTAAATGCTTCTATTAATACTACTTTATCTAGAACGTTAAATACGTCATTGATGATGATTTTAGTGTTATTAACGATGTTCTTATTTGGAGGTGAATCAATCAGAGGATTTATCTTTGCAATGCTTGTGGGTATCGTTGTTGGAACCTATTCATCGTTATTCATTGCAACTCCAGTATTGGTAGACACAATGGGTAAATCAGATTTAGAAGATATTGAAAAACGTCACTTTACTGATCAAGAATAATATTTAAAATTAGTTCATATAAAAACTACTTCAGCAATGAAGTAGTTTTTTTTTGCTTGAATAGCGTGAGATTCCTTTAATATTAAAACGTATTGGTTTGATAAAAAGTTCTTACTGTTAATTACTAAGTTGAAGTTTTGTTATTTGTCAATAGAATGCTTTTTCTTATTTTAAAAATGACAGTACTAGCTTGAAAAGAGTGGTTATTTTAGCTTTAAATCACTTCTTAAATGCTAAACTTGCTATAGTTACTTCACGATTTCTTATTATATAAAAATTCCTGAAATTTAGATAAAAAAAGAGAGCCATTTCGGCTCTCTCTATTTTTTAAGTTGTTGATTAAAAATCGATGTCTTCTGGTAAGGGTTTCTCTGCCATAAATAAGAAGTAAACACCAATCATAATAAATGGTATACTGAGCCATTGTCCGGTTGTAAAAAGCCCTAATAGATTTTCAATACCACCTTGACTTCCTTTTACATATTCTACGGCAAAACGAACCGACCATAGTAAGATTAAGAATATCCCAAAAAGTAATCCGTGTTTTTCAGCCGTTTGTGTTTTCCAATATAAAAATAATAGTATAAAAAAGACAAAGATATAACAGAACGATTCGTATAACTGTGCAGGATGTTTAAGAGGTACTTGCGCTAATAACTCAGCAAATTTTGGATTGTTGACAATTGCGTTGTATGCTTTTTCTGGATCCGCTATTTGTGTTTTATCCATAGCATCTTGAGGCGAAAAAGAATCTCTTACAAATCGAACTCCAAAAGTGGTATTGTCTGTTACTTTACCTACAATCTCCGAGTTAAAAAAATTACCAATTCGAACAAAAATAGCACCACATGCCACAGGAATTACTACTCTATCTAAAACCCACAACATAGGTCTTTTGATTACGTTTTTGCTGTAAAAATACATCACTAAAATAATAGCTATAGCTGCACCATGACTGGCTAATCCTGCAAAACCAGTAAATTGAAATTCGGGTTCAAATTTGAAAGGCAATAATATTTCAAGCGGATGATTTCTGAAGTATTCCCAATCGTAAAAGAAAACGTGACCCAATCGAGCACCAAGCAAAGTAGCTAAAACAGTCCAAATAAATAAAGTGTCGAGTTTGTCTATGGATTCTTTTTCGTTTATGAAAATTCGTTTCATAATGTAATAGCCAAGTCCAAAAGCTATTACAAACATTAAGCTGTAGATTCTTAAGTTAATAGGCCCTAAGTGCATTCCTTCTGATGGGTTCCAAATCATTTTTTTTGGGGTTTTATTGTTTGAAATTTATCAAAAATAGTAATTAAAAGTGTATTACTTTTTAAAATTATGTTATTTGTGAGAACATTTTTTTTCGGGTACAGGGTCGTATCCGCTTTTGCCCCATGGATGGCAGCTGGCTATTCTTTTGATACCGAGATAGGATCCTTTCCATAAACCGTGAACTTTAAGTGCTTCTAAAAAATAATAGGAACATGTAGGCTCAAACCGGCAAGTTGCTGGTGTAAATGGTGAAATGGCACTTTGGTAAAAGCGAATGATCATCACTAATGGAAAAATCAATATTCGTTTTACCATGGTACGTTTGTTAAATAATGAAAGAAGTACCTTCTTTGCCGTCTTTTAATTGAATGCCAAGTGCTAGTAGTCGGTCTCTAATTTCGTCAGAAAGTCCCCAGTTTTTATTGGCTCTTGCTTCATTTCGCATTTCAATTAGCATTTCAATAACACCTTCTAGTTTTTCAGTGCTATTATCACTAGCTTTCTCATTTTTAATACCTAAAACATCAAAAATAAAGGTTTCTAACGTAGTTTTTAAAACTTCTAAATCGAAAGCCGTAATTTGTTCTCTTTTGTCATTCAATAGATTTACAAAACGAATTCCTTCAAATAAATGAGCAATAAGTATTGGTGTGTTGAAATCGTCGTCCATTGCCTCATAGCAATTTTGTTTCCACTCTTCAATATTTAATGTTGAAGTTGAACCAGTTTCCAATTGGTCTATAAGTGCCAATCCTTCCATCAATCGATTGTATCCTTTTTCGCTGGCTACCATAGCTTCGTTAGAAATATCTAAAACACTTCTATAGTGTGCTTGTAGGAAACAAAAACGGACAATATTTGAATTGAACGGTTTCTCAAAAAAAGTATTATTTCCAGTTATTAATTCTAAAGGAAGAATGTAATTTCCAGTTGATTTACTCATGCGAAGCCCATTCATAGTTAGCATGTTGGTGTGCATCCAATAATTTACAGGAGTGGTTCCGTTACATGCTTTTCCTTGTGCAATTTCACATTCGTGGTGCGGAAATTTCAAATCCATTCCACCACCATGAATATCAAATTTTTCACCAAGATATTTTGTACTCATTGCTGTACATTCAAGATGCCAACCCGGAAAACCTTCACCCCAAGGTGAATTCCAACGCATGATATGAGCTGGAGAAGCATTTTTCCAAAGAGCAAAATCTTGTGGATTTTTCTTTTCATTTTGGCCATCTAAATCGCGCGTGTTGGACATGAGTTCTTCAACATTTCTATTGTTCAATTCGCCATAATTTAGACCTCTTTTGTTGTATTCTAAAACATCAAAATATACCGAACCCTGACTTTCATAGGCAAATCCATCGTGTATCAACTTTTCTGTCAACTCAATTTGCTCCAAAATGTGGCCCGTTGCAGTTGGCTCGATGCTAGGCGGTAGAAAATTGAACAAATCTAGGACCTTGTGAAAGTCGACAGTATATTTTTGAACCACTTCCATAGGCTCTAATTTTTCAAGTCGCGATTGTTTTACAAATCGATCATTATCTACATCGCCATCATCGGTTAAATGCCCAGCATCAGTGATGTTTCTAACATAACGTACTTTGTATTCTAAATGCAAAAGATACCTGTAAATTACATCAAAACTCATAAAAGTCCTCACATTTCCTAGATGTACATTGCTGTAAACAGTAGGGCCACAAACATACATTCCAATAGTACCTTCGTGTAATGGTTGGAACGTTTCTTTTTCGCTTGAAAGAGAATTGTATATTTTTAATGTATGATTTTTATAGAGATTCATGCTGTAAGTGTAATGTCAGTAGGTTTATTAAAAAGTAGTTTCCAATTTGATGTATTCTAAGAACTCTTTGCGGGTATTTTCATTTTTGAATTTACCACCAAATTCAGCAGTAACAGTGCTGCTTTCAATGTCTCTAATTCCACGAGAATTTACACATAAATGTTTGGCATCAATAATGCATGCAACATCCTCAGTATTGAGAACTTTTTGCAATTCTTTTACAATTTGTATGGTCAATCGCTCTTGAACTTGTGGTCTTTTAGCGTAATAATCGACTATTCGATTCATTTTGGATAAACCAACTACAGTACCATTAGAAATATAGGCAACATGAGCTCTGCCTACTATCGGCAAAAGGTGATGTTCGCAAGTAGAATACACAGTAATGTTTTTCTCCACCAACATTTCATTGTATTTGTATTTGTTGTCAAATGTTGAAGAACTTGGTTTTTTATTGGGGTTTAATCCACCAAAAATCTCTTTAACAAACATTTTGGCCACTCTGTTAGGAGTTCCTTTTAGACTATCGTCTGTTAAATCCATTCCTAGCGTGGTTAAAATACTTTCAACATCTTTTTTTATAAGTTCAATTTTTTCTTCATCGGTTTTGTCAAAAGCATCTTTTCTCAATGGAGTTTGCTCACTTGAAGCGATGTGATTGTTTCCTATTTCGTCTGTAAAATCTTCGTTGTTACTCATTTTTTTTGATAAGAAATTTTTTAGCAATTTTTTAAATGCAAAGATAAATATTATTGATTTATAAATAGCATATGGGACTTTTATTTTAAAAATTGGAAATTTTAAGATATTTTTCAGTTAAATATATGTATATTTCGCTCCTTAAAATATATTGCATAATGAGAAAAAATACACTTTTAATATTATTAACGAGTCTATTTATCAATTGTTTGTATTCTCAAAATCTTCTCGTA
This sequence comes from Flavobacterium sp. FG139, assembly GCF_057809695.1. NCBI lineage: Bacteria > Pseudomonadati > Bacteroidota > Flavobacteriia > Flavobacteriales > Flavobacteriaceae > Flavobacterium > Flavobacterium sp. FG139. The sequence continues at coordinate 4,558 of NZ_JBMDKL010000014.1, read as the reverse complement.
AACGGAGATTTTGAATCGGGAGGAGTAGGATCCGGGTTTAATATTAACAATACAGGATATAACTTCATTGCTTCAGCAACTGGCTCAACCTCTGCTGGAGATTATGCATTCGGAGTCAATCCACAGCCTTATAATTCGTCCAATTTTATATCTGGTTTTGATCATACCACAGGAACTGGAACCGGTAAAATGATGATTGTAGATGGTAGTACTGACGGCGGAAATCCAAGTTTTTGGAAAGCCGGTAATACAGGAGGCGGTGTTTGTGGATTAATCGTAGGAACCACTTATACTTTTAGTTATTGGGTAAAATCAATTTCAAATACGGTTACAGGTGCAACAACACAAGCCGATATAAGAGCAAGTTTCAACAATGCTACTGTTGTAACATCGCCAGCAAGTACACTTGCACCCTTGCCTGCAACAGGATGGCAAATTAGAACTTATACTTTTACTCCAACTAATGCCTGTGTTAATATTGAACTTAAGAATTTTAATGTTAATTCGGTAGGTAATGATTTTGCAATAGATGATTTATCAGTAACACCACCATTGCAACCTTTACAGATAACCTATTCAAGTATTAATACTTCTTGTCCAGGTTCTAATGATGGATCTATTGTGGCTTATGGTATAAATGGGTCGCTAACATACACTTCATATTCATTGTCTGGTACTTCCAGTCAAACCAATACCACTGGAATTTTTACAGGATTGGTAGCAGGAGTATATACTGTTTCGGTGACTGACTCTGCTGGTAATACAACAACTCAAGCTGGTATAACCATTTCTGGACCAACTAATCCATTAACGGTAAATCCAAACGCTGCTGTTTGTGTTGGAACTAGTGTTACATTGTCTGTTGCAGGAGGAACTGGTTACACTTGGACGGCTACTCCTTTGGATGCTTCGTTGACGAGTGTTAATAGTCCAACGCCAACAGTTACGCCACTTGTTACTACAACTTATACGGTATCTTCTTCAGTTTCTGTCAATAAAAATTTAGTAACTAATGGTGGATTTGAATCAGGAAATGCTGGTTTTACTAGTAATTATCAATATTACAATCCAACAAATACAGCTCTAGTTCAAAGAGCGTATGGAGTTGTAGCCAACCCAAATTCATGGGAAACAGGATTTTCTACTTGTGGAGATCATACTTCTGGAACAGGAAAAATGTTAGTTGTAGATGGGTCAATCTTTAATAGCGGTAATGATAAGTTTTGGACACAAATTATTCCAGTTACTGCAGGTCAAAGCTATAGTTTTAGTTATTGGGTTCAGTCATTATCTACTCAAAACCCTGCTTCGATAGATGTATTGATTAATGGTACTTCAATAGGAATTGCTTCTGCTCCAGCAGTAGTAACTTGTGGAAACTGGACACAATATACCTATTCATGGAATTCAGGAGCAAGTACTGTTGCTACTATTTCAATGATTGATAGAATTTTTTCAGCTACAGGTAATGATTTTGCCATAGATGATATTTCTTTTAATACTTCTGTTACGTGTACTTTTACAAAATCAACAGTAATAACTGTAAATCAAAACCCTAGTGTAGTAGTAAACAATGGTATTCTTTGTAGTGCTGTTGGTTCTACAGTTCAAATGAATGCTACGGTTACTCCGGCTGGAGGTCCATACACTTATTCATGGACAGTTCCTGCAACTGCAGTAAATCCTGGAAATGTTTCTACATTTAATGCTTCAGTAATCGGAAATTATACTGTTGTAGTTACTAACACGGCTACGGGTTGTGTAAGTAATACGGCAACAGGAACCGTTTCTGCTACCTTGCCATCATCCAATTGTGCCAGTGCAACTCAAGTTTGTCCTGGTGGTGGAATTCGCTATTGTAATACTACTGGTGTTGCGAGTGCAGGGCCTAGAGGATGTCTAGGGTCAACGCCAAACCCAGCATGGTTTTACATGCAGGTGGGTACTAGTGGCCCAATTGTATTGACTATTTCACAAGGGACAACTCCTACATCCAATAACTTAGATGTTGATTTTATTTGTTACGGACCATTTACAGGCCCAACATGTACTGGCTTAGGTGCTTCAAATACTATTGATTGTAATTACAGTACTTCACCAGTAGAAACTTGTACAATACCAAATGCACAGGCAGGTCAAGTATATATGGTCTTGATTACTAATTTTGCCAATCAAGCAGGAACCATCTTATTTAATCAAACCAATTCAACAAATCCTGGTGCAGGAGCTTTAACTTGTATTGTAAATTGTCCACTAACTATCACTGGTGATAATCAAATTTGTCAAGGAACATCTACAACTTTAACGGCCTCTATTTCGGGAGCTACAACTTATACTTGGACTTCCAATGTACCTGGCTTTACCGCAGGAAATACTCAAGTTATCAATGTTACTGAACCTGGTACCTACAATTTAACGGTAGTTAAACCAGGTTGTAATATTTTGCCAGCTACTTTTACGCTTACTAATTTTCCAATACCAAATACGGCACCAGGTAATGATTTAACTGTCTGTAATTCGACTTTTAATTTGAATTTGAATACGCCAGTAATAAGTAATGGTGTTCCCAGTTTAACAATTTCCTATTATGCTTCTATTAATGATTTGAATAATGGGATTCCAATACCAAATCCGGGGACTTATGCTGGTGTTGATGGTGAAGTTATTTATACGCAAATACAAGACGATGCTACTTTCTGTACTTATAATGGGTTGCCATTTACGTTACATATTGTATGTACTACAACTTGTGACGCAATAACAAATCCATCATCAAATCAAACCATTTGTTTGAATTCTGATCCAGCACCTTTTAGTGTTTCAACAAATTTTACAGGTTCAGATGTGTCTTTTGTTTACTTCAATAGTATTCAAACAGGTTCTAATATGTATACTGGAGGGCTTCCGCTGTCAACGGTAACACCAGCAGCAGGAACAGCTACTTATGATCCTCCAATTTTAGGAAATACAGGGTCACTTCCGAATATCGCAGGAACTTATTATGTATATGCCATAGAAAATCCAACACCAACAGATCCTTTGTGTAGACCTTTTCAAATGATTCAGGTTATTGTTAGTCCTTTGGCTGTAATAAACTTGACTTCTGCGGCTTCAACTACTAATCAAACTGTTTGTGAAGGCACAGCTATTACCAATATTACTTATACTTTTGGAGGTTCAGCGACTGGTGCAACGGTTACTGGTTTACCAACAGGTGTTTCTGCTACTGTTAGTGGAAATACTGTTACTATTAGCGGTACACCATCTCCAGCTTCAGCAACTCCTTATAATTATACTATAACAACTACAGGTGGAAATTGTGGGACACCATCGTTAACAGGAAGTATTACGGTTAATCCGGGTGTTGTATTAACACTTACTTCTCCAACAGCTACCACCAATCAAACAGTTTGTATCAACTCCCCAATCACAAATATTACATATACATTTGGAGGTACTGCGACCAATGCAACCGTTGTGGGTTTACCAACTGGTGTTACAGCTACAGTTTCGGGTACTACAGTAACCATCAGTGGAACACCTACCGTCTCGTCGGCTACACCTTATTCTTATACTGTAACAACAACAGGAGGTAGTTGTGGTACACTTTCTTTAGGAGGTACTATTACTGTGAACCCACTAGCAACAGTTACATTAATTTCTGCACCTGCAACCACTAATCAAACGGTTTGTTCAGGTTCACCAATTACTAATATCGTTTATACCTTTGGTGGTTCTGCCACTGGAGCTACAGTAACAGGGTTGCCAACAGGAGTGACATTTACAACATCGGGAACTACGGTTACTATCAGTGGATCACCTACTGCAACGGGTATTTTCCCTTATACAATAACGACTACAGGTGGAAATTGTGGAACACCTTCTTTAACAGGTACTATTACGGTAAATCCAGTAAGTACTTTGACTCTTACTTCAACAGTTCCTACCACAAGTCAGTCTATTTGTATTAACTCTCCAATAACTAATATTGTATATACCTTTGGAGGTTCAGCGATTGGAGCTACTATAACAGGTTTACCAGCCGGGGTTATTGCAACTATTTCAGGTAATGTGGTTACTATTAGTGGAACACCTACTGTTTCTTCTGCAACTCCATATACTTATACTGTAACTGCAGCAGGAGGAAACTGTGGATTCCCATCTTTGTCTGGAACTATAACAGTTAGTCCTGTTGCTACTTTAACGCTAACTTCTTCACCAGCCACTACTACCCAAACGGTTTGTGCTAATGCAGCTATTACCAATATCACGTACACTTTTGGAGGATCAGCTACAGGAGCTACAGTAACGGGATTACCAACAGGCATTACAGCCAGTACTACTGGAACAACAGTAACTATTTCGGGCAGCTCTAGTGCTGCAGGAACGTATCCTTATACCATTGCCACTACAGGAGGCGCTTGTGGCGCTCCAACATTAACAGGAACTATTACGATACAACCATTAGCGACGTTAACGCTAACCTCTACACCAGCTACCACTTCACAAACGGTGTGTTTGAATGCGCCAATTACTAGTATTACGTATGATTTTGGAG
>NZ_JBMDKL010000013.1:0-109963 GCF_057809695.1 Flavobacterium sp. FG139 | reverse complement strand
AATATATCAAGAAAACATTAATATTGTGTTTTCTAATCTTTAATCAATCCACAACAACACTACGCAAATATATCAAGAAAACATTAATATTGTGTTTTCTAATCTTTAATCAATCCACAACGGATATAATGTTTTATGTGAAAAAGTAATTAATATTGTGTTTTCTAATCTTTAATCAATCCACAACGCTTTAAACTTACATAAGAAGAAAATTGCAAATATTGTGTTTTCTAATCTTTAATCAATCCACAACACCGCAAAATTATGAATACATTGATTAATAAATATTGTGTTTTCTAATCTTTAATCAATCCACAACGGCACGGATGGTTTAATGTCTCTTTCACTTAATATTGTGTTTTCTAATCTTTAATCAATCCACAACTGCATTTATAGATTTTTTGGAGACGAACCTAATATTGTGTTTTCTAATCTTTAATCAATCCACAACACCATTTTGAAGTCTAACAAGTAGTTAGCTAATATTGTGTTTTCTAATCTTTAATCAATCCACAACGTGGGACTTTTGCATTATATAAATTATGGAAATATTGTGTTTTCTAATCTTTAATCAATCCACAACAGTATTGATAAAGTTATTAATATGAATCAAATATTGTGTTTTCTAATCTTTAATCAATCCACAACCAATATTTGTATAATACCAATTATATTCAAATATTGTGTTTTCTAATCTTTAATCAATCCACAACAGTGAAGATTTAGGTTATAGTTCAAATGCTAATATTGTGTTTTCTAATCTTTAATCAATCCACAACAGATTTTATCGTAACGGTTTAGAAACAGTTAATATTGTGTTTTCTAATCTTTAATCAATCCACAACACGGAGGTACAGAAATAACAGTTCATTTTAAATATTGTGTTTTCTAATCTTTAATCAATCCACAACGAATTAAGAGGATATGATGTAGAATTTCATAATATTGTGTTTTCTAATCTTTAATCAATCCACAACAAGTACATACGGAGGCATTTTTTTTATCCTAATATTGTGTTTTCTAATCTTTAATCAATCCACAACATTACCATTATAAAAATATTGTTGAAGATAATATTGTGTTTTCTAATCTTTAATCAATCCACAACAAAGTGCAGTATAAACCTCCATTTTCAGAAAATATTGTGTTTTCTAATCTTTAATCAATCCACAACTGTTTAACGATTTCGTGTTGTTGCTCGGTAAATATTGTGTTTTCTAATCTTTAATCAATCCACAACCTTTTAGGAACTAAATCAGCATCTAAACCAAATATTGTGTTTTCTAATCTTTAATCAATCCACAACTTTGGGTATCGAGCTATTCGATAATACGACAATATTGTGTTTTCTAATCTTTAATCAATCCACAACTACATAAAATTAGATAATGGAGAAATATTGAATATTGTGTTTTCTAATCTTTAATCAATCCACAACATAAATATCTTAAAAAATAAATTTTAATAAAATATTGTGTTTTCTAATCTTTAATCAATCCACAACGAGTTGGTTAATGAATCTATACTCTTCCGCAATATTGTGTTTTCTAATCTTTAATCAATCCACAACATTATCTGGTGCATTACATACTGTTGTGGAATATTGTGTTTTCTAATCTTTAATCAATCCACAACAAGACAAGGGCGTTTTTACTCAAGTGCTTAAATATTGTGTTTTCTAATCTTTAATCAATCCACAACACAGAGGGTTCGGCAGTTTATTTAAGCGCAAATATTGTGTTTTCTAATCTTTAATCAATCCACAACGTAATTGGGGACAATGGGGAACTAAACAAGAATATTGTGTTTTCTAATCTTTAATCAACCCACAACACCTTTGAGTGGTTTTGACCATAATTACAGAATATCGTGTTTTCTAATCTTTAATCAACCCACAACCCATTTGCTGGCGTATGTTTATAAATACCAAATATCGTGTTTTCTAATCTTTAATCAACCCACAACACGCTATGGCTTCACTGCTAAAAAAAGCCTAATATCGTGTTTTCTAATCTTTAATCAACCCACAACATAGTAAATTCAAATACTTACGGAACAACTAATATCGTGTTTTCTAATCTTTAATCAACCCACAACGTTGGCGCTTCTTCTGTATCTGTAGCTTCTAATATCGTGTTTTCTAATCTTTAATCAACCCACAACATAGTAATATCAACAAAATTTAAAGTAATAAATATCGTGTTTTCTAATCTTTAATCAACCCACAACATGTAGAACAAAAATGTACTTCTTGTCAAAAATATCGTGTTTTCTAATCTTTAATCAACCCACAACTCCTTTGTACTTTGTTTCAAAAGATTTAGTAATATCGTGTTTTCTAATCTTTAATCAACCCACAACATTACGATGGTATTTGGAGAGATGAAAAATAATATCGTGTTTTCTAATCTTTAATCAACCCACAACGGCAAGCGCAAGAGAGGAAATAAACCGACAAATATCGTGTTTTCTAATCTTTAATCAATCCACAACAGGTTAACTATCTAGGAAAAAAAGTAAAAGAATATCGTGTTTTCTAATCTTTAATCAATCCACAACGGAGTAGGATCTATTTTATTACTCACATTAAATATCGTGTTTTCTAATCTTTAATCAATCCACAACGCGGTGTTGACTTATTTCGGAATTAAATAAATATCGTGTTCTCTAATCTTTAATCAAACCACAACGGTAAGTTCCTGCATCTTTTGCAAGTCAGATGCCATAACTTCCAGTTGTGGTTTGGCTGTTTAAGACTATCGTTTTATGTCAAAGAACATTTGTAAAGTTATACTTTTTGAATTTTTCCTGATACTGATATTTTCACTTTTACAGGATTATTTGATATCAATCCTTTTAAACTTTTAATTCTAATTTCTTCATTTTTTTTATCAACACTTGACGCTTTATGAAATCTAAAAGAATAATCAGTAGATGATAATTTCTGAACTCTAAATAAATTTTCATTCAAAACATCATAATCTGGATTATCCCAATTGATTTCTTCTTCCTTTGGCCCTAACAAAAACATATCATTTATGTGCAGTGTAGTGACAATCTCTATACCATCTATTGGTAATTGGTAAACTGGTAATCCTTGTCTTTTTCGTTCTACAACAGTCCAAAAAGTAGCTATTTCTTCTTTTAAATTTTCTTTATCATCTTTATAAATCAATACATGATGGTTATTTCTTGGATTTACCCATTGGTTTACATTATCTTTTAATTGTACTGCTCCACCAATGTTTTCTTTCATTCTTATTTTTAAAATGGGCACTGGAGCACCATTTTTGTTTGGCAAGAATATTTGGGGTTGTTTTATTCCGTTTTCATCAACAATAAAAAAAGTGCTTGCTGGTATTGTTCCTTTTACAAATCCACCTAATTCTTGTATTCTTTTTAGAATAATCATTCTTATAGATTCATCTACTACTTTGTCTAGTTGCTTTTCAGTAGTCAAACTATCAATAGCTTTTCTAACATGGTAGGCTTCTTCTCCATTAAAATCTCTTTTTCCAAAAACAGTTTCTTTATGCAATTGTCCTCTTGCAGCAACACCTACATTTTTATATTTCACTCCGTTTTTTTCTGTGGTGTGTGTCCTTACGGTTATAGTATTGCTAATTCGTTTGTGAGAAATTAATATTTTATCGACTGCTTTTTCGGCATCAAATCGAAACGTTTCCCATGGCATTGGGAACTCTTTTAAATCATAATTTCTATTGTATCGATTCCATTTGGACAATTCTTGCAAATAGCTTGTTTTACCACATGCCATAACCAAAGCGTCAATAGCATGATGGCGATGGTCTTCGCGTGTTTTGGCATTTTCATCATTTAATACCGTGTTCAATCCCCACTTTTGGCGCAAATTAGCCGTCATTTGTCCAGGTGAAACAGTTACTTTGCTACATATTTGCGATAAATATTCTTTTGCTTCTTTACTAATGTATCGTGTATCATTCAATTGTCTTGATGAAAAGTCGTCATCAAATTTTATCTGTACAAATCTTTTAAATTTTTGATAAGCGTTTGGATATTCTCGAGTATCTGAAAACAATTTCAAAGCACGCTCTTTGATAGCTGACCAATTAGACTCATCACTTCCATAAAACTCAAATGGTGTTTTATCTCCTTTTCTTCTGTTTTCGTCAGCCCAACATAAGGTTTTATTATTAAAGCTATCATTAAGCGAACGACTCCAAGGATGAATATGTTCTATTTGTATTTCACCAGTAAAGAGTTTATTTATAGGAATAGCAACTCCTGTATAAGGACAAGTTTGTTTACACTCTTCCCAAAGTTTGAACTTTAAAATGTTATCGTTAGTAACTTTAATATATTTTTCAACCTCTGCTTTTACTCTATCATTTTCACGCTCTAATCGTTTTTGGTCTCTTCTAATTTTGTTACGTTGTGATTTAGATATTTTTAAATCACGCGCCATTTCTACTTTAATTTCGTCCAATTGTCCGTGTTCGTCAATTAATTCATTTACTAATTTTCTCAACTCAAACAAGGCAGTAATAACAATAGGGTTTCTTATAGCTTGAATTTCTTTATCTGCTTCTTTACCAATAGGCAATTTCTCGAGCAATTCTTTTACATCTATAGTAGCCGAATGATGATACATTTTTTTCAATTGTTTATCATTCAAACCAAATTCTTTACGCAACAATTTTTTAATAGTATCTATAAAACCACCCGATATTTTAGATCTAACAATGTCATGAACATTATCAATTACATCTAATTGCTTTTGATTGTTTTGAGCAGTATCATTTTGCCATGTATTACCAAAAACATTTTTAATACCTGCCATTACTACAGCCACATCATAAGTATAGCCTTGTTGTAAAAAAGGCAATATATTACCTATAGCTTTTCTACTCAAACTAGCATAACCATCTTTTACGTTAAATTTAGAAATAGCTTCCGCTTGTTCTTCTGTAAAGTTCCATTTTGATAAAGCATATTCTTTAACATTAGATTTACTATCAAAAAAATAAAGTACATGCCAAATGTCTTCTTGTTCTTTCTCTGTGAAGTCAAACCATTGTTTACCAAAGTACTTTTTATTGGATAAATTTGAAATAGTATGTGTGCCAACTATCTTATCGTCGTCTTTATAATTAAACTTAAACTCTGCACTTTCTTTTCCGATAGCCTTTCTTAATTTCTTAAATTCAATTTTATCATGTGACAGTAACTGTTCGATCAACTTACTTTTTTCATCCTGAGTAATTTTATTTCCATTGTATTCAACAGTATTTACCCATTGGTATATTCGAAATAACTCCACAGGAATAGCACTTATAGGACATTTTGTTTTGCTAGGTTCAAAAGAACAATTCCCTACTAAATGCTTTTGTGAACGCAAAGGGCGTTGATGAAATAAGATTCCATCTGCTGCATAACCATCTTGCTTTCTACCACCAAACAACTCTTTTAAATGGTCATTTAAAACGGAATGAAATTGACTTTGTTTGTTCCATATCACTTCAAATTCATCAACATACATTTTACGAGTAGTGTATCGATTTCTAATTCTTTCCAAATCATCTTGAAAGGGTTGGTTTTCTTTTGGATAGATTTCATATAAGTAAGAACCTAATGTTTTACCTTCAATACTTTCTAATGTATCATCAATACCAATTTTACCTTCTTTAGCATTTCCTTTAAAGATAGCACCATCATCACTACCACCTTTTCTGCTATTGCTTAAAAAACCTCTACGTTGTATTAAATGATAAAATATTCTTCCTATTTGTTCCAACGAAAGTTTTTCATGTAAAGCTTTTTGTCGTAATTCGTATGGATTTAAGGCAAACCAAGTAGCTAATTTTTCTGAAGGAAATTGTTTGGTCTTTTTCCAATCGTCAAAATCTGCAGCCACCATTGGACACATTTTATTTTCAGAAAGTGATTTTAGTAATACTTTTTTCCGTAATCTTCTTCTAAAAAATTGTCTTCTTACACCTCTTGCACCAGTACGGCTTGCATTTTTAGACATTTCATTATCACCATCACCAAGATTTTCAACGCCCATTGGAAATATTCTACTTCCAATACCAAGAATTTTATTCTGTTTGTCATCAACTATTGCCCATCCAATACTGTTTGTCCCTAAATCTAAACCTAAAATTTTTGCCATAATCTGTGCCGTATTAAAATCAATTTCTAAAGATAAATAAAAAATAATTCTTTGTTTTACGGTTTTCCGCATTTACTTGTAATTATTTTATTCCTACATTTGTTACAGATTAAAACAATTCTAATCTTTAATCTTTTCACAATAAGGCTATATGCCGTAGATGAAAATCTTTAGTCCTGCTTCGGTGGGACTTTTTTTGTATAAAAAAAACACTCTTCGGAGTGTTTTTTCTTTAATTATTTTATTGACATTTGAAATTTCTTAAAAACATTATTTCAATATTATTTGGAACTAAAGCGGTATCTGCTCCTGATGAATATACTAAAATTTTTAGTTGAATTGAAACATTTGGACCAGCTAAACTTTTGCTATATCTGTTTAATTAATTTATATCAGCCAGTGTAGCTTTACAGGTGCATTTTACCTCAACAGGAATTTTTGTTTATTTTTCTCTCAACAACAAAATCAGGAATATAAGTTTGACTTCCTCTTCTGTCTTGGGGGTAATTTTCCATACTTCATTTTTGGGGAATTTAGCTCTTAAATTAGTATTGACATTAGGATACATGTGTTTTAAGATACATTAGCCATAGTTATAAATTATTTAGAAGTTATAAATTCTTTAATCACTTTATCCATATTACTTGGCAAATCTGTTTCTTTAATTTCAAACCGTCTTACATTCATATCTTTAAACCAATTGCTCCAAAATTCTTTGATCACTTTTCCTTCATAAGGATTTTTTTTATCTGGATTTATACCTAAAACCAAAATTTCAAGATTTGACAAATCGTTATTTGTTCCTAGATAGCCAATCTTTTTTGATTTCATAGTTTCATTCCAATTTTTATTATTCAAAGAATAAGAACGGATTAATTCTGGAGTTAAATATGTTGATTGATTACCTTCTTTGAAATTATTATTTTTATAAAAAACATAGCCATCTGTTAGAATTATAAGTATATTTCTATGATCCTTTTCAATGCAATAATCATTAACATCATTCTGAAAAAAGTTCCAAATATCGGAACCAATATAGTTGTTGTCCTTAAGAGCTAATGAGTATATTTTAGATGTCTGATTCATATAAACATCATTAATAGTATTGATAAATTCCTTGGTCGCATTATTTCTATCAACCTTAATTTTCAACTTTTTTGAAATATCATTTATTTCAGGATTTAATGGATTTGGATTAAAAAAAACTTGAATATTATCATTCATAATTCTAATTCTTTTATCCTTTATATGGTTTGAAAATGCTTCTGATATTGACTTAATGTGTCCCAAATCTCTTTTATAGTATTCCATCGTAGGGTTTGGGTATTTTGTTGTGCTTATTCTGTCTGATAGGTCAATTAAAATACTAATATTGTAATTTTCATCTTTTTTGTTTTTTAATGTTTCACTAGCAGAGCTATCCATTGTTGCCTTTACTTCTTCTTTTTCATCTTCATTTTTACACGAAAACAAAAGAGAAAACATTATTAAAGTAAAAACTATCTTTACTATATCTTTCATGATCTTAATTTTTAGAGTATACCAAATGTTGAAAATCTGGATTTATTAAGTCTAATGATTTCAAATGCTCGTTCGCAATTTCATCACATTCATTCAAGAGTTCTTCCTTTGAATTTTTTGCAAGAGCTATTTCAGTCCCAATAGCTTGAAACCAACCTTCTTTGTATTGATTATGATAGTTTAAATATTCCTTAACAGGAAAGACGAAACCATCTATTTTAGATTGTAAAACTGATATTTTGCCATTTTCTTCTATTACTTTATTTTTAAAATCATTTACCAGTTGCACAACTTTTACTAATTGTTTTTCAATATTCTTAATTTCTTCATTTTTGGAGCGAACATATACTTTTATTGCATCTAATTTTTCATGTTCTTTCATAACAAAATCAAAAACTAATCCCCAAATAACATACACAACAAAACCAGCAAAAATAATCATCCAAAATTCTGCTTCTCCTAATGCTATTCTTAGGTTGTATAAAGGAGAATCAGGAGTCTTATTAAAATCGTAAATCTTTTTCTCAATCTGATACGCTAATAACCCATCAAATAAGAACGTTAATAGAAAAAGCAAAATTAACCTGACTGTATTTTTTACTCCTCTACCTTTTTGAACCATATGTATTATATAACCTAATCCCATAAAGACAAAAGGGATTGTAATTACTAAAGTTCCTTCAAGCCAACTATCTTTGAATGAGTTATTGAAAGCATCTTTGTCAAAAATGGCAGCGGTTAAGCTATTATCTGAGAACTCTTTAAAAAAAGCCGAATACGAAGCTGAAACATAAAAAACAAGAAGATACAATGTTATTGGAATCAATAAAACAATACCGATATAAAATTGAGCGCTTAGTCCTTTAATTCCATCGATATATTTATCTGGATTTTTTCTAACCTCAACTATTTCTTGCCTTAAATCTTCAATGTTTTTATTTAAATCTTCTTCTTTCTTTTCGTGAATAGACAAACCTGTTTCATACTTTTTAAGTTCAATTCGATACCTTTCTTGTTCTTCCTTGTAAGGTTGTTTGAGTCTTTCTTGTTCTTCTTTTTGTTTTCTACATTGATTCTCAAAACTACTATAAAGATTTTGTAAACAAGTTTTTAAAACAATTGGTTTTCCTGTAGCCTTTACAGAAGCGGCAAAGCCACTTTGGTAATAAGTAATTCTTATTTGTTCTCTATCTTCATTTTCTATTTCTGTTGGCTTTGAAATGATTTCGTTGATTGTTTTTACGCTGAATAACTCTTTTAATGACTTCATAAATCAAGAATTTAATTGATTAATAATTTCTTCTTTTCTTATCCCTTTTTTCACACAATCAATCAAATAATCTGACAATTCATTAATGTTTTCTTCAAGAAAACCAAATTTTAAACAATACTTTCTTAAGGTATTTATTTCATCTTCAGTAATCTTGCTATCAGCCCATATTATTAAAGTTAGATCATATAGGTATTCAATTCTTGTGTCCAGTTCATCTGGAATACATGATTGATAATTAACCGGATTTAAAAAAAGTTTGTCTAATTCCTCTCTTGGAATTCCTCTTTCATCTGCCAAATTATAAAGCATTTGAAGTTCAAGTGTGTCAAAATTCTCATCTGATAAAGCCATCTGATAAAGTCTTATAAAGTGGCTTTTTAGTTCAATTGTCATGGTGGTTTTATTCATGATTTTAAAAGTTTAATAAATTAGAAAACACATATCCAACACTTCCTGTTTCTTGAACCTTTACTCTTGACCATTCTCCAGTTTTTTCAATAAAAACAACACTTTTACCATAACTTATCTTTTCGATGATTTTAGATTTTGTATTTGGTAATTCTCTTAAATTAATAGATTCTTTATGGGTAATGATCACTTCATTTACGTAATACTCTTTAACCTCACTAACTGGCTTATAATAAATTGTGGAGTTTGTCCTTTTTCTTGCTTTAGTTTTTGGTGTCGAATAAAAACTATTTGAGTTAGATCCACTACAAACTCCACAAGTTCCACCATTAGAACAATGAGCACATCTAGAACAATTACTACATGCTGAACAATAAGCTGAACCAGTACATCTTCCATCATTAATTGTTGTAAAGCAATCATAATGAGATGAAATTTTTGTTTTTGTTTTGTTTCCATTGAATCCAATAGTAAACACCATAATTATTAATGTAATTGTTTTCATGTTTAATTGATTAATTTTTGAATTATTATAATTGATATGGAAATTATGACAATTACCATACAACCGCTCGATTTACTCCTACTAACCTTTTTTTGATATGTAATTCCTGGTATACCAGTTTTAATTGAAAATCCCTTTGTGCTTATTGAGCCTGATTTAGTTCTTAAACTAGGAGTAATACCAGATTTACTAATATTAAAACCCAAGCCTTTCCCTAGGTTGACTCTTTTTAAAAATCGTATTCCCATTAGTTCTATAATTTATTCTACCTCATACAATTTGACCGTTTCCAACAATTCTTTTTCAAAAGAATAAATCTCATCAATACTGTTTATGGGTTGGCGGTTTTCGGTTTTGTTGTTGTTGAAGAGACCGAGGTACTTTTTACCACTGTTGAGGTGTAATCGGCATAGGGGTTTCCGGTTGTTGTCGTCAAGAAGGATTCCGAAATAAGATTGGGTGTCTCGGGATACTATGCGATGGGTTGGGAGTGTGCGACGTAGAATGGCAACAACTATTCGGTATCCTTCTAGTTCTTCGTCAGTGGTTAGTACTTTGGTTTCGTCTGTGATTTCTACCTGTTCTTCTTCTTGTTGTTTGGCTTCTTTGTTGAGTGCGGCATTGAGGCGGTCGTTGATTTTTTCGCTTACAAATTGGCTGAATCCTTTTTGGACGAGGTCTTTGAATTCTTCCATTACTTTTTCGGTTAGTCTGCCAGCGTACACTTTATTAGCAAATAATTTAACAAACTCGTTGGATGGATTGGTGAGTTCGTTGTTGATTTGTTTTCTAATTTCTTGAATGTATTTTAACGAACTAGCATTGTTGACAATGTTGTTGACGTCGAAGCTTGATTTGTGGAATTTGGCAATTTCGTTGATGACATTGTCTTTTAGGTTGGTGATATCAAACTCTAGAAATGGCTTTTGGTCCATTTTGTTTTTTTCGTCGAGGTCGGTAAAGAATTGGTATACGATTCCGTTGGTTAGCAGTGCAAATCGGGTTTTGGACACGTGAAAATAGCGGAACAATTGTGAGCCATGAACCGAAAGGTTTTCTTTCCAGTTTTTACATTCGATGATAAGAATGGGTTCATTGTTTTGAATGATAGCATAATCTACTTTTTCACCTTTTTTGAGTCCGAGGTCGGCGGTGAATTCGGGCACTACTTCGGTAGGGTCGAAGGTGTCGTAGCCTAGGATGTTTATAAACGGCAGGACAAAGGCGTGTTTAGTAGATTCTTCGGTTTCTATTTTATCTTTAAGCTGATTGATTTTATCGGCTAATGATTTTAGTTGGTTGTTTAGTTCCATGATTAATAGTTTTAGATTTCAAACTTAAAACGATTAAAAATGAATTCCTTACGGGAAACCGTAATGATAGAAAATAGATAAAAGAGAATAGACAAAAGATGCAAGATGTCAGGCTTTTACTTACACAATAGTGCAAATTTAGTTTTTCAGTTCGGTCAGTGTATGTAATCTATGCCCACAATGAACCTCAATCCATCCAACGGTAGTAATAGTTATAAAATAGACTTCCTCTGTAGTAGTGGCTTTGTACTTGGTTGACATTGGCGTATACATTAGTTATCAAATATAAAAAACTACACCATTGTGGATGTAGTTTTTTTATATTCTTTGTAGGCAAGGATTGCAAATCCGCGCTATCTATTGTGGGACATATCTGCGCTATCGGGTGTATCAAAATAAATTAATCGCATGAGAATATTTTTTGCAATAATAGTTAGTATTGTAGCTTCTTTTATTATTACGCCTATTGGTGGATTGGTTTTATTCCTTATTATGGTGTTTACTGGTAAAAAGAAAACTCCCATAGAAATTCAACCAATGTAACTGTATACAACCACCAAAACAGTAAAAAAAATAAATATCGCCGATGAATTGGAGAAACTTCATAATCTAAAAGAGAAAGGAGTTATTACCTCTGATGAATCTGAAACCAAGAAGAAACGTTTGCTTCAATAGTTTGTTGAAAAACAAGTATTTATACGTAGTTTAGATAATTATTTTTGTTGTTTATTTGTTGTTAACTCTTTAAACAATAAATATATGGGAACAACTGTTGGCAATATATTAATATCTTATGATGTTGATGCTAAAAATCCAGAAGTAAAAGCTGCTTTGCTTCAACTTGGTTACAGAGATCGGTGGAATTTTACTGGTCAAACGAAAATATACCTGTTACCAAACACAACGTTATGGCATCCAAATAAAAGCTCTGACCAAGGCTTTATAGATATGCAAACCGTATGTAATGGTTTAAATGTAAAACTTGAAAAAGCAATTTCAGTTAAGGCGACCGAATTTGTCGGTATCTAATTAAAAACCCCTCAATCACGAGGGGTTTATTTTTATGTTTTATTATTATTTTAGGTTTTCCTATGTTTACATCATTAAAATAGACCTGCGTATTTTACAATCAAATAGACTTCATCTTTATTAGTGGCTTTGTACTTAGTTGACATTGGCGTATAAATTAATTATCAAATATAAAAAAACTACACCATTGTAGATGTAGTTTTTTTATATTCTTTGTGGTCACGGATTGTAAATCCGCGCTATCTATTGTGAGGTATATCCGCGCGGTCGGGTATAAAATAGGCTTCCTCTGTAGTAGTGGCTTTGTACTTGGTTGACATCGGCGTATACATTAGTTATCAAATATAAAAAAATCTACACCATTGTAGATGTAGTTTTTTATCTTCTTTGTGGGCACGGATTGTAAATCCGCGCTATCTATTGTGGATATATCCGCGCTATCGGGGTTGAAATTATCTCTCTATTCCTATAAATACATACATCATTAATAATATATATATAGACATCATAATATTTAAAATTGAGGTTACTAAAAGGATTTTTTTGTTCTCAACTTTAAAAATAATAATTAAGGAACATGTCAAAAAACAAGAAAATAGAATAATGTATATTAAATCACCTATCCCATATCCCAAGGGAATTTTTAAAATAAAATATCGAATAATAAATAAGATATATATTATAAGATATAAGTATAAACTCTCTTTGCTTTTTAATTTTTTGTAAAGCATAATTTCTATTCTTTAGTTTCTATTCTGTTTTTTGGATCATCAGCCGAACCAGCTGAACCGTGATATTCAGGTCTTTTTATATCACCTTTATCTATAGCATCTTGAATAGTACTTGGATGCTCTACATCAAATGAATGTGCATCTAAGAATTCATACGAATTGTAAAATTTTGAAACATCTATTACTCCAGCATTTCTTGTATAAGTACCATCACCACCAAGCTCATTAAAATGATTACTACCCGCAAGTCCTCCTTGCACACCATCTATAGTATTAGATAAGCTTAAAAAATTTCTTATCGCTTTGTGTCCTAATTGTGTATTTGGGTCTTCCATTAAAGGTTTTGAATCTTTTGGAGTATTATATGCAGGTGTTGCAATAGCTATAATATCAATTCTTTCACCAGTTTTTTCATAAAACATTTTGGCAGCCTGTATTGCAACATTTCCTCCATGACTATGACCAATTAATGTAATTCCTTCTCCCTTGATTCTGTTTGCAATAATGTAATCAACTAATGACTTTGCAGCTTCGTATCTATCATTGGAGTTATTTGTTATTCCACTTCTGTCCTCCCACGAAAAACCAGTATTAGATGTTTTGTTATTAGTTAGTTGCATAATTGTTTTAACTGATTTTTCTGTCCATCTATTTGGTGATGATTCTGTTCCATGTATATAGAATGCCTCTAATCCTTCAAGTTCTCGGGCTTCAAGTACTCTGTTTTCACAAAAATTGTATAGAGATTGATAACTATATTTCTCAGCCAATGGGTCAATGCTCATAAACCTACCTGTAGTATAGTCATAATTTCTAAACTTAAAGCTATCCCAGTTAAGCCCCAACTCGTCTTGCCGTTCTTGACCTTGGTATTTATAATTATAGCTCGTCAATAGAGAACTACTCCCCGAAGGAATCGTTTTCATTTTCATTTCCTGTTCTTCTTTGACATAGGCTTTAATATCACTATTATAATTACTATGCTTCAGTCCAAAAGGGTAATAATGGTTTTCTTCAATAACTTTAAGAACGCCGTCACTTGGGTCGATACCATAACTCACTCGGATATTACCCAAATGGTCGGTGTAATTGTACACATAATTAAACACATCCTCTTCGGTTTCTATTGGGATGACCTCAAATTTATCATTTTTGTATCTAATATGAGAGATATTCACATATCCTTCAGCCGTAGGGAAAAACTGCAACCCTTTATTTTTATACTGAAATCCATCCAAATAATCGGTTAGTATTTCTCCATGAATAGTATCAGTAACTACTTTTCGCAATTTTCTTCCGGTTGCATCGTAAAAGTAATGAATTATTCCTTTGGCTCCAAAATCTATTTCAGTAGGTAAGTTCAAATGATTATATGTAATTTTTTCAATGCCTTTGTTTTCATCATTTTCCATGTTACCATTACCATCATATTTATAATCATCATTAGCATCTGTCGGATCAGTTGCTGTATCATCAGCAAACCCATTAGGGTCAATAGTGGCATCGGTCACCTTCGCTAGTTGATTGGAATCCGTAGGGTATGTATAGGTTAAATTATCAATTTGTAGCGTTTGTTGTTGGTCGTCTAAGGCACCATTGCGTTGCAAACTCATGATATTTCCGTTTTTATCATAACTCATGCTTTCGTTATAACTGTTAGTCAAACTAACTGGAGCATCTGGTTTTTGATAGAACGAATTAGTTAAACGGTTTAAATTGTCATATTGATAACCGTATTTACGTTTTACATTATCACTACTGGTTCTCCAATACGTTTCTGATATATTGCCGTTAAAAAGTGCTTTTACACTTCCTGAAATATCATTGTCTACTTCATCATAATTGATTTTAAAAGCAAACAAATCTTTTGGTTCGTTGGAAACATTTAAATTACGTAAATCATTGATGTTCTTTAACCAACCTCTTATATTGTAGGCGTAATCTACTTTTTGTAAACCCGTGAGGTTAACCACATCGGTACCTCCAACATTTTTACTGATGAGTTTGCCTAATTCATCATACACATTATGAGACAACAGTTCTTTAACACCGCCATTAACAGTGTGAAAATGGTTTAATACTCTTCCTTGTGTGGTATATTCAAATTCTTCAAGAACGGTTAATAGATTAGAACCATCATCTCTTTTATGCTGCGTCTGAGTTTTTAATACTTGTCCCGCAAAATTGTATTTCGATTGTGTATTAGTAAATCCACCCAAATAGTTTTGGCTATAAGTTGCAACTGTTCTGGCTTTATTATCATAAAGCAAATACGATAGAATGGCACCTGTTTCATTGGCATCAGTCAACACTCTAACCCAACTGCCCATAGCCATGCCTTTGGTATTGGTTAAAACGGGTTCTCCAAAAACACTTTGAGGTAGTGTTGCTGTTGAACCTAAAAAACTATAATCATCATAATAATTTATAGTTAACAATTTATAACGTGAGGTCGGTGTAACAGCACTGGAATAAAAATTCTCAACCGAATCAACATTAGAGCGCGTATTAGTTTCATAGAGTATAGAATTGTTATGATCGTAATCACTTTGATAAATAGCTCTATTACTACTGTTAAAATTATCATTTGGCAACCATGCTGTATAGGCTACTCTTCCATATACATCATATTTAGTAATTAACCATCCTGTATTGGTTCCTCCAAAAGGAGTAAAGGCAGGACCTGTGGCTACAACTCGATCTAGTTTATCATAAACTATATATTCCCATTGCTTACCCGGTAGCTTTTTTTCTACCAAACGATTACGATAGTCGTATTGGTATTGATAACACAATCCATCCAAAATAGCTTGCGAAATGCCTTGAGCCAAATTAACTTTAGGTGGAATCACATACGTAAGATTACCATAACTATCGTAAACATAATAGGTTTCATGAGCTACACTGTTATTATACGTTCGCTTTAAAAGTACTCTACCCTGAACATCTTTAAATTCTTCGGTAGTATTATTTACCCCATCAGCTTGAACCCAATTCTCATCTTTGGTAATGGTTTTATACAATTTGTTTTCTAAATAATAGCCATTATCTACTAAAGCGATATCATAAAGATTGGTAGCCGAATTCCAAGTAAGGGTAACATTAAACATTTTAACCTCACTAGAATTATTGGTTTGATAATCAAACTTAACCGTATGATCATCATCATCGGTATCATGCCCAATCCAAGAAGCTCCGGGTGCCGCTTGCTTTAATACTCTAGCAAGTGGTGAAGCTTCAAAAAACTTTTGACTGTAAGGATTTTGTCCATTATAATCGGTGGGTACAAGTCCTGTTGAGGTGCCATCTGCGTAATTTAAAGTATTATTTAGCCCATCAATATCAAATTCCAAAGTACCACTTCTACTAACATAGGGTAAATACTCTTTGGCTTGTCTACCAAATTGGTCGTATTCCATGTGGGTAATGATATCTTTACCGTCATTAGATTGTTTGCCTGCAATAGTCTGAATAGGTCTTCCCAATCCATCATAATAGGTTACTTGAACTGTGGCATCAGTATCAGCAGGATTCGAAATTGAAGTGGTTGTTGGTTTTTTATATGTAGTGACTTTGGTGTAATTTTCACTTTGAGTTTGTCCAATAGCCAATATTGGAAACAAAACTAAAATATATAATAACTTTTTCATGACTGTTAGTTTTGTGGTTTATAGTTGTGTTCAAACTCTTGTACAATATTGCCATCATTATCTTTAATTGCTTGTAGTTGGTGCAACGCATCATACACATAATACATTGTTTTACAATTAGGCGCCACAATACTCACAATCTGATTAGTGACAGCATCATAATTATAAACCGAAATTACGGCTTGTGGGTATTGTGTAATAAAAGCACAAGCATTACTCAAATTGGGTGACGCAGACATATTTAATGCTGTAGAATAATTTTCCACCTTAGCGACCACTTGATTAAGGTTATTGTAAAAATATTTGGTTTTAGTACCGTCCTTTAATGAAACAACAGTAGGATTGCCCTTTACATCATATTCAGAAAAAACAACTCTGTCTTCCAAAGGATTATTCCCTTTAGTGGTTTGAATAATTTCTGGAAGTATCTGCGTATTATTGTTCCAAGATTTATATAAAATGCGTTGGGTAGAAAGCAAATCGTTGTTTTCATATTTTTGAACTTGAATAGGGGTACCAATACAATTTTGATTCACTAAAGCAGTGTAATCATGAATTTGACCGCTAGTCAAACCACTTAAAGAACTAGCATCAGTTGGATAATAATTTTTAGTTTTTAAGATTCTAGCATTATCACTTGTCGTTACTGTAGTTTCAATTGGGAGACCACGTAAGGTACCATAGGTGTTACTTTGGGTTGTAATTACTTTCTTTACATTATTAGGATCTGGGTAATCCGAAAAATTGAAGGTTAGCTCCTGTTCCAATCCATAAAAATCATAATCATAATCAGGCATCTCACATTGACTGAAATAATCACTTTCAGTAATAGAATTTAGTTTAGTATTAAATGATTTGGTAAGATATGCCTTGATGTAATAATTAGAAGAAATCATCATTGGATCATTAACTCCATAAAATTCTAGTACTTCAAATACTTTTCTACCTACTACATTAACGTATGATTTGTTAACTATTTGATTAATATTCTCATAATCATAATCTTTTTGTTTTTTCTTGTAATACCTAGTGCCACGTTTTTCGAAATCAATTTGTTGAACTAAATCTCCACTAATTACATTTTCATTGTTTAATTTATTATAAAATCTATTTGTTGAAATATCTGTTGGATATTGAGGTGCTGTTAATGGGCTTAACTTATTTCCAATGTCGGAAACAATTTTGTTATAAATTTTTTGTGTTCCTCCATTTTCGAAATCATCTCCTCCGTAACTAATTGTTACAAATGGATAAGCAGTTCCATCTGTTGCAGAAAATGAATTTTGTACTGCATTTGAATTAATATAAGTGTAATACGCTTGATCAGTCCAAAAATTGACAACACAAGTTGCATCAGGATTTTCACTTGATTTATGTTTACCACGATAATTTGACATCCCATAAGTTAATAATCTTGGTATAGATTCAAATGGAACATTTTCTGGATTTAAATATGTATTTACTTTATTGACGGGAACATAATAATATCTCTTTACAGTTGCAACTACATCAGGAGCGGTTTTATCAATAACTCTTTTGACCCTAACACCTTTGCCATCTACCACTCTATAACTTGTAAATAAATCGAAATTAAATCTAACATTTAGTGGTGAAGAGGTACAATTGGAAGTTGTGTTTAGAAAAATCACACTAACTCTATAGCTTTTGTTTTTTAGGAATGTAAACGGAAATATTGCTGTTCCTCCTTGATAACCTATTTGTTGATCAAAAGTTGTAACATTAGTTTGGCTACTTTGAGAAGATAAATCTTCAATTATTAGTCTTGTCTTTAAATTATGATTTGGTAATGCACAAATACTATCTCTTGATAAAACAACTTCAATATTTACTAACTGATCTTCAAAAATTGGGTCTAAATTATACCAATGCTCAAAATCAACGTCATATCTTGGCACATGATTATTTGTTAAATCAGCTCCTGTAGTATTAAGTATTGCATTACCCGTGTAATGAGTATACACTTTTTCTTTAACTGGTATTCCTTCATATTCAAACTCAGTAAACCCTTTCGTTGGATATATAATTTTCTTTAAGGTTCCTTTTTTTGCATATTGAAAATTAGGCTTCCTGTTTGCTGCTAAGTAATTGTAGTTAGAATTATTAAAAGTATTAATATTCAATTGTGGTAATGAAGAAATATTATCTTCTTCACCATTATAATATCCATAATAATCCTGAGCATATGACAATCTATCTGGTAAACCTTCTAAATCATCATAAACGAGACTGTACTCTTCAAATTTATTTTGTAAACCATTAATAATTGCAATATTCTTGTTTATTGATACTTTACTTAAGAAGAACCGTTTACTAAAAGAACTAGACTGATCAGATCCTAAATACTCGAAATCAACTTCTTTTATAATCGATGATCCATTTTGGATATTTATTTTGTTTAATATTTTATGAGAATTTCCTAAATTCTTATTTTCTGATATAAAATCAACATAAGATGGAGTGTTAGGACTATATATTTTATTTAAATATTTGCTACCACCTTGTCTTGTTGTAACAACAATTTCTTCTGTTTTTTCAGATGCTGGTGGTGGTGGACTACAATCGTAATTAGTCTGAGTCGTGTATGTCATAATGCCATAATTCCTTGATTTAGCAATTGTATTTATTGCGCCAACTCCTGCATCATATCCAAATAAAATTGTTCCATTCACTGGATGTTCAATTTTCGTCAAATAATACGCTGTAGCTACACCGCAAGAAGAACATGGATTTTCACTCGTTCCTACTTCAGTTTCAATAGCATCTGCGCCTCCGAAATAATATTTTACACCATCGGGTGTAGTAATAATAAACTCCTGATTATTTAATAAAGTTCCGACTATAGTTATTTTTAATTCTGAATCATTTTTTACTAATGTAGGTTGAAAATTATTGTCTAAAAAGAAACTACCTGAATAACCATTAAAGTTGAAACTAAAAATATCGGCTTCACTATCAAACATCGGATTTTCAATAATATTAACAATGTTATTGGCTGCTGCCGTACCATCTTCTCCTGAATTAGCTGGAATATTATTTAAGACAATTCTATTAGACTGACCGTACAATTCATCCGCTAAATCATTTATTGTTCTTGTAATGACACCCCCTGATCGAAGCACCCAATTTATTCCTGTCCAAGTGCAAGATTGGTCAACTTTGACTCCACCCCCAGAATATTCTAAAAAAATTGGTAGACTCAAATTTCCTGCTTTGTATTCATAAATCGGGATATTAGCATTAATCATCCCTGTAAATTCATTAACAGGAATGTCACCGTATTTGGTCATCTCAAAAGAATGAGGTGATGGTGGAGTGAAATTTGGCAAAGCAACATTATTATTTGTTGGACTTGAAGTAGTACTTTGCCCACTCACCAATCCGAAATTCAATAAAATGACTAGTAATATTATATAGTTAATCTTCATATCTAAACGCATTAATTCTTAGTAATTCCTTTTATAATCTTAACTCCCTCCGAGGTTTCTTTGCCTTGGTAGTTGGTTTTGAGGTTCACAATGTAAATCCCTTCGGGAACCGAACTTAAATCTACAGGCACAGTTTTACTCGTGATTTCAAAAGTTTGCAATACACGTCCTGCTAAATCTACCACGGTGGCTGTTCCGTTGTCAAACTCATACCCAATCACTATATTGGTATACCCTTGCGTCGGATTCGGCGAGGCTTCAAGGTTTAGCTTGACTTTTTCAGGTTTTTGTTCGTCTTTAAGTTTAACCACCCAGAAATCATTTTGTCCTATGGCGCTATTTTTATCTCGTGAGGCTTTTGCATTGGAAGTTCCTGTCATTAAATACCCTCCATCTCTAGTCTCAATCACTTTCTTTAAAATATCAGTACCGTCACTACCTACTATTTTACTCCAAAGCTCTTCTCCAGTTTCACTGACTTTTAACGCAATAAAATCATCGGTCCCTTTTTTCATTTTTGGGGCTACTTTCTGACTGTTCCCTTTTGCCTTTTGAGTAAGTTCTCCTTGTGCAAATCCGCCTAATAATAGCGTATGGTCTTCATTTTCTACCAAAGAAGTCAGTACATCAACCTTTCCAAAATTATACGTTTGTTGCCAAAGCATTTTACCGTTTTCATCAAGTTTTACTACCCAAAAATCAGTGCCGTTTTCATTACTCTTGCTTTTCTCATTGCTGGTTTGTGAATTGGAGTTGCCACCCAATACAAAGCCTTTATCATAGGTTTGATACACTACATACAATTGGTCGTCTTGATCACCACCAATGGTTTTTTGCCACTCAACAATTCCTTTTTTATCAATCTTGACCACCCAATAATCACCAATACCTTTATTGTTTTCCGCTTTAGTTCCAGATTCTGGAGAGTTAGAATAGCCGCCTAAAATATAGCCACCGTCTTTGGTTTGCGCTACACTACGCAGCTCATCACTATACAGTCCGCCATAGGTTTCTTGCCATTCAATTTTCCCTTTAGAGTCTATCTTTACCACCCAATAATCTAAATTACCATAGCTCTTTGCCGTTTTTTCATCGGTGGTTGTGATCTTTTTTTCAACAGGTTCTGAACTACTAGAGCCTGCTAATAAATAGCCTCCATCTGTTGTTTGCAAAATGCTTTGCAATTTATCTTGACCACTACCGCCAATAGTTTTTTGCCATTCTTGAGAACCGGTGGCTGTAAGTTTAATAATCCAAAAATCTTCACCACCTTTGGAGTCGGCTTCTTTATTAAACCCTTTATTAGAACTCGAGGTTCCTGCTAAAATGTAGCCTGCGTCTTTAGTAAGGGCAATGCTTTGCAAAAAATCACTACCCGAACCACCAAAATTCTTTTGCCAGTCTAAATCGCCATTTTCTTTCATCTTCCAAATCCAATAATCCAAATCGCCATTATTTCCTTCAGTTTTGTTTCCTGTCTTTTTAGACAGCGAACTCCCTGCTAAAATAAATCCGTAATCGGGTGTGGGCTTGGCATCCATTAAATAATCGGAATGTTTACCGCCATAGCTTTTTTCCCATTGTACTTTTTGAGAAAATAGCTTAGGAGTACTGATGCTAAGAGCCATCAATAAACTAAGTTGGGTGAGACTGTGCTTCATGGTTAAAAAAAAAGGTTATGTTATATTTTATAATATTATGATATTCAAAGAGCATAATGTTATTTCAACTTTAATTTTATTTTAAAAAACAAATACGGTTCATACTTTAAAATGTCTTTCAATTTATTCAAATTTAGTAGGATTTTAAAGAGTAACAGGCAAGTTAAAAGTGTGCATTTTCAATTAATTTTCAAATCTAATACAATCGATTTTTCTATATACCCGTAGTTTTACGTGTTTTTTATTTTTCTCAAAAGATCCGATTGGTTTTGAGCAAATATATATTTTTGCTAGGAAAACTCCTAATGAATTATAGGAAAAAACTTAATGCTTGTGTCAAGAAAATCGCTTCCAATTTCCATTTAATTAAATTCATTTCTAAAGGTTTTAAGATTTAACCTTTAAAAGGTATCGAAATGGTATTTGCATTGGATGAAGTTGAGGTAGAATTCTTCTGTGTTTTCTGATTTCATAAGGGCAATGAATTCGGATAAGGGTACTTCGAAATATTGGTGGATGACGTTGAGTTTGAATTCTATTTCGAGTACTTGGTTGACTTCGTCGTAGCCTATGTAGGTTATGTTGCTGGATTGGATCAGGTATTGTGTCATGGCTTTAGGAAGTTGTTTTTGTAACTGTAAGTTAAAAATAGTAGTGCGGTGCTGATGTCTATTGGAATCCAAATGGATTTTTGGTATAAATATATTGGAATGATGGGATTGAAAATGATGAGTATCATAAGGAATGCAATACTCCAAAGGTTTACATCGCTTTTCATTTCGTTGATGACTGCGACTAAGGCTCCGACGGTTATTATGATCCGAAGGAAGGTATAGTAATGAATGGGCAGTTTGAATACTGCCAATAAAAGAGTGAGAGCACAAAGTAGCCATAGTTTCTTCATGATGATTTTGGTGTTATGTTAAAAACTTCATGACAAACTGAGGTTTGCCACGAAGTTTAGTGGATATTTTGTGTGGCGTTTAATTGGTGAAGCAAACATAAAATGGAAAAAGTTGGTTTTTTTACGGGAAACCGTAATTAAGGGAGAAAGATTAAGAAAAAGATGGAAGAAGCAAGAGAAAGATTGATTAGGTTGAAGGTTTTTGATACACTTACATCTCATTGCATTGCGTGCAAACCACACGAAATGAGGGTAAAAACAGAAAAAAAGTTATGAGAAAAGAATAGTTTTGAGATTCCTCCTGCGTCGGAATGACAAAAGTGTGTTGAAATGATTGAGGTTATGCAATCCCTAAATCTTTTGCAATGGCAATTAAATGTACGGTATTGTTCGCTTTGAAATAGTCTTTTAGTTTGCTGATTCTTTTTTCGATGGTACTTTTGCTGTTGGGGGTTATGCCCAGTTCTTGGAATTTAAGATCCATTTTGTCTTGAGGTACCCCAATGGCAAGTTGCTTGATGAGTTGGATGTCGAAATCGTCTATTTCATTGATGGTTTTGTCTTGTAGAATGTGCGCCATTTCGGGTGAAATGTATTGCGCATCGGTAGTGTATAGGTTGTTGATGGCAGTTTTAAGTTGTTCAATACTTTTTCGGCCTTTGGCTACAAATCCGTTGATGTTGTAATTATCGAATAATGATTTTATAGAAAAGGATTTGTCCTCAACAGAATGAACAATTACTTTTAAATTGGGTTGTTCTTTTTTAGCCCATGCTACTAGTTGTTCGCCGCTTTCTATGATTACTTTTCGGTGGTCGGTTTTAAAGGATAAATCGGAGATGAGAAGATCAAAAGGGTCGTTATCGAGGATGGCTTTTTTAATTTTGAGTTGCGCATCATCACAGTATTTGGCATGATGAATTTCGGTTACACCAATATCGCTTAATACTTGCATTACGGCTAGGTTGATGCTGTCGAAATCTTCTGTTATTAGTACTTTTTTAAACATGATACGTTACTTTTATTTTGGAATAGTTATTTTGGCTTTGAATCCTTTATTGTTTTCTGATTCAAAAATAATGCTTCCTTTTATAGTAAAAATACGGTTTTCCGTATTTTGGAGTCCTTTTTTGAATTTTAACACATCGGCACAACCAATTCCATTATCGGAGTAGCTAATTTCTATGTTGTTTTTAAGATTTTCAAATCCAATAAGCACTAGTGAACATTGGCTGTGTTTTTTCATGTTGACCATGAGTTCTTGCAGTGTTCGGTATATCGTTATTTTGGTTTCTTTTTTGAGTTTGAGCCACTCAATAGTGTTTGTTTTATTGATGATGACATTGACTTGCGAGCTGGAATAACCGGATAGCATTTCTTTAAGAATTTGTTCAAATTTTTCGCCTGTATCGATTTGATTGTTTTCTCTTGATATGTTTCGAGCTTGTGTGTATATTTTGTCAAGATTTTCAACTAGCAGTTCCTTTTTAGAAGGGTCTGTTAGGTTTTGAGTATCGGCAAATGTCATAGTATTGAATACGTCGTTGGCTAATTCGTCGTGTAATTTTTTAGCGATACGTGTTTCGGTTTCGTAGCTAATAATTTGAAGTTTTCGCTTGTTTCTGGAGCGAAAGGCAATGAAGAGTACTAATGAAAGAATTGTAATAAAAACCGCAAGTGACAGATACAATTGCTTTTGTGTTTTTTGGTTTTCACTTTCTTTCAGAGCTAGTGAAGCATCATATTTTATTTTGGCAAATTGTGTTTTGGCGGTTTGTCTAACTATAGTAATACTATCTGAAATATGAATTTGTTTGAGTGCTAGACTTTTAATTTCGTTGGCATTGGCATTGGTGATTAACAGTTTTAAGGCTTCAAGTCTGTCGTCAGTACTGTTGGCTTTTGTGGCTGCTTGATAGGCTTTAGTAGCATACTCTTTAGCCAATGCTTGATTGGACTTTTGGTAGTATTCTGATAAGTGTACGAATGAAGCGATGAGTTCGTAGTCATTTTTGAGGCTGTCTCTTATTTTAAATGATTGCTTTAAATAGTCTATGGCTTTGGGATTGTTCATTTTGAAATAGGTAAAGCCAAGATTATCTAACACTCTTGCATAGTTGGTTTTATCAGTAATAAGAAGTTTGTTTTGAACCGTTTTAGTTAATAATTGTTCCGCTTGAGTATATTTTTTTAATTCTAAAAGCGCATAGGCTATGTTGTTATTGTATACCAATTTTTCCGATTGGTTTACAGTTGTTTTAGAAGCCAAGTTGAAATAGTTAATGGCACTCGGGTAATTGTATTGTTCTAAATAGCCAAGACCTAATAAGTTGTAAGTACAATATAGGTAACTTTTGGATGGATTTAAAGCTATGATGTTGGTGGCGGTAGCTTCGCTTTCGGCAAAATCACAATGTTTTTGTTGGATGCTTGCTAAATTGAATAAGGCATAGGCTATTCTGTCTTTTTCATTAGTAGAGCAAGCTTCTTTTGCTTTGTAATAATAGTAAAAGGCACTGTCGTATTTTTGATTTGTATTGTAATTACTTGCTTTGTCGATAAGTGCATCATACACTTTGTTTTCTATTTTTTTGTCATTCTGATTTTGACAAGAAACTAGAAAGGAAAGTATCCAAATAATACAAATCGGGAAATGTAGTTTTTTAGCTATCATTTCCCGAAAGTATTGATTTTAATTATAAAGGAAAAATTAATCTAATATAATTATGGTTTTGGCGGAGGCGTTTGACCGCCTTGACCACCAGTTGAGTCACCTGGTTTTTGAGTGAGTAACATTTCATTGTGTGGATTTGACATATTAGAAGTATTTTTAATTCCTTCAACGGCATCACTAGTGCATGAAACGAAAGTGATAGACAAAGCAACAAGCGTTGCGAAAATTATTTTTTTCATTTGATTTAAAATTTAAAAATTGAACATAGTTGTGGCTGTTCGGAATCTTTTTCCGAAAGCTAGTGGCACAGGTTATCCTGCTTTTTTTGAGTACTCGGTATTGTTTTTCGGGAAGTGAAGTGCGCTAATACAGAACCTTTTAGTTATACTTCCCGAAATAAAAAATCAGTTCTGTATAGCTCACTTTTTTGGAACTAGTTTTGTACATTTGTTCTTATCGCGAAACCGAACAAGAACTAATTCCGAGACAAAGGAATGGGGTTTTTGTGTGAGTGTTTATAGGGAATTCCTGAAATTCCTAGTATTCCTAAAAATTCCTAATATGACTACAAGACAAGATGCCCTTGATGCTTATAAGAAAGCAATACGGGTAAAATTTGAAGCAGAAAAAGACAAAGAATATTCAAGTTTTTTGATTGTTCCTTCAAGAGCGAAGTTGCGTCAGTTGTGTTTGGAACGGTTTAAAAACAATAATAATGTTGATGATTTAAAAAGTTTTGAAATCTTTTTGGGTTTTGAATTTAATTCAAGTAGTAAGAATAGATTACAAGCAGCTACAGATAAGTTTAGACCTATTGAAAATTTTTTAAAAGGAGAAACCGATTTGGTTGATTATGAAGGAATAAATATTGCGGCTGTATTAGTAGATTTTAATCCAAGACCTTTTAAGAAGTTTGCTAAAATGGGTTTTGAATATGTCGAAAGTGAAATTATTGATAAAGGTTCTGAAGAAATAATAAAAGAGGAGAGTGAAAAATTAAGGGTTTCTGATAGAAATACACCTGTTGGAGATTTACGCAAAAGATTAAAGAAAAGAGTAGGGATTGGATTACTAGTGGTTTTAAGTTCCATAGGAATTAAACAGACCATTTTCAAACAGAAAGAATGCATGCAATGGCAAGGCGATCATTATGAAGTAGTGCATTGTGATGTGCAAGGAATAGGGGGTTTGGCTTCGATTGAGCCAGTTAGGAAAGAAGTTTTAAAATTAAAACAGATAGCCGTTTGTGATACCACTACTTTTTTTAGAGAAGGGAAGGCTGTTATTTGGTATTGTAAAGTGGGAGCAAACACCGAATTTTTCAACACACATGGTATTCACCCTGAAACAGGTAAAGCTTTGCGTCCTGTGACAAAATATATAATAAAGAAATATGTGTTACATCAGAATTAGTGATTTAAGTTAACGCATTTATAAAACTGGAAAAAGCCTCAATATCTATGAGTAATTGGTTAGATATTTTGTCTAAAATGTGTACTAAACCTCTCAGCAATGGGAGGTTTTTTTATACACTTTTAACAACATAAGTTACTATTCCCCAAATGATTAATTCATTTTCACTGGTGACTTTTATCGGTTGGAATTCTTTATTTTCAGGCATTAAATACACACACTCTTTTTCAATTTTGATGCGTTTTACGGTAAATTCACCATCGATATAACACACCGCCACTTTGTTGTTTTGAGGCTCTACACTTCGATCGATGACCAAAATATCACCATCATCAATCCCGGCACCAATCATTGAGGTTCCTGATGCTTTGGCATAAAAGGTAGCTTCTCGATTTTTTACTAAAACATGATCTAAACTAATTTTCGTTTCATCAAAATCGGCTGCTGGCGATGGAAAACCAGCTTTGATACCGCTCGAAATGAACGGAAGCTCAAAAGTATTTTCCAAGTCGGGTAGAAAGAAGGTTATGTTGTTTTTCAATTGCATTTTACGGTAAAAATATCTTTTATATCAGTAGTATATTTGGGCGATAAGTGCTCTTGTTTCATTTTCCAAGTACGTTGTAAATCTTGATTCCCGAGTCGAATTTTTCGTTCGCCTGTTTTTTTATGAAAATCATCAATCACTTTCATTAGCTTTTGATGTTTCGGATTTTCTTCTTCAAATAAATGAAATTGTTTTTGATCTTGCGGAATAATCTGTGTCACAATCACACCAGCTTTTTTATAGATTTCACCTTCTTCAAAAAGCTCTTTCAGCATTTTTACTGCTAAATTACTTAAGGTGATATTCGAATTGCTGGCATAAGGCAAGGTTTCCATTTTATAAAAATTGTAACGCTGTTTTTCTATTTTGTATTTGTCTTTTCGCAAGTATAAAATCACGCCATAGCAACACGAATTTTGTTTGCGTAATTTCTCGGCACAAACCGTCGCAAACGTCGAAACGCGTTCTTTCATTTCATCAAACGTAGTGATGTTACCATCAAAACTTCGCGTAATGGCAATGTTCTTTTTATCTTTAGGTTCTTCCATTTCCAACACCGATTCGCCCAACAATTCCATTCGCAATCGCATGCCCACGACGCCCATCTCTTTTTTAATAAAAACCTCGTTGTGTGGTAGCGTAAAATCATAAGCGGTTAAAATATTTTTCGCTTGCATCTTTTTTGTCAAGCGAAAGCCAATGCCCCAAACGTCTTCAATTTTGGTCCATTTCAAAGCTTTGATGCGCTTTTCTTCGGTGTCAATCACATACGAACCTTGGGTGCGTTCTGGGAATTTTCGGGCAATCTTATTCGCCACTTTGGATAACGCTTTGGTGGGTGCAAAACCAACTGATACCGGAATACTCAACCATTTCATGATGCGCTTTTTCATCTGAATACCGTAGTTTTGATAATCATCGATTTTCATACCGTCAAAGTTCAGAAACGCTTCATCAATACTGTACACTTCCACATGCGGTGTAAAGCCTTCTAAAATTTTCATGACCCGACTGCTCAAATCGCCATAGAGCGCATAATTGGAAGAAAAGACACGAACGCCTTTTTGCTTTAATTCTTGTCTAACTTTAAATTCGGGACCACCCATCGGAATGCCCAACGCTTTAACTTCATCACTTCTGGAAATGATACAACCGTCGTTGTTTGACAAAATAACAATCGGTTTTCCATTCAATTGAGGCTGGAAAACACGTTCGCACGAAGCATAAAAATTATTACAATCGACTAAAGCATACATCTCGTAAATTTACAAAATAGCACTTTATACAGATGTTAATTTTGGTACTTGTTGATAATTATTTGAAGCGAATGGTTTGGGCTTTTTTTGGTTTCGGTATTCCTGCTTTCCGTTCTATCCCGAAGCTTCGGGATGCCACTGCAATCAGGGCTAGGGTGTAAGCGTCTTTTGTGAAATCAGTAGAATAAACCCCTTAGGTCACTAAGTTTTTAATGATAAATTTTCGTCAGTTCGAGTGATTTTCGATAGAATATAGTATCGAGAACAAGAAATTTTCATTAAAAACGGTTCTCGATACTTTTTTTGTTTCGTTTTACTGCACAAAAAACACTCGAACTGACGTTTTAATACGAGCAATTAACATGTTAGTACCAAACAAAAAACCACCAAAATAACTTTTGATGGTTTTCAGTATAATGATAGGTTAGAAATTTATTTCAATAAATTACCGATTACGGTTGGATACAATCCAATAGCAATATTCAATACAATAGCGACCACACCTACAGCATAATATACAAAAGGTGTTGCTTGTTTTTCGGCAGCTGGTTCTTTAGTGTACATCGCCAAAATCAATTTGAAATAATACCCCACGCTAATAATCGAGTTGATGACTCCAGCAATAACAACCACTAAATACCCTGCTTGAATAGTTTGTGTAAACAAATTAAATTTCGCAAAGAATCCAGCAAAAATTGGAATACCCGCCATCGACAACAGCGACATGGTCAACACAGCAGCCATCAACGGATTGGTTTTTCCTAATCCGTTAAAGTTGGTAACATCTTCGTTTCCTTTGCCTTTAGTAACGCTTATCACCACTGCAAAGGCAGCGATACCCGCTAAAGCATACGCAAAAGTGTAGTATAATAAATTTCCAGCAGCATTAGCAATACTCAATACCGTCATCAGCATAAATCCCGCGTGAGAAATACCCGAAAAGGCCAACATACGTTTTACATTTTGTTGACGCAACGCCATAATATTTCCAACCGTCATCGAAAGAATCGAAATGACTACAATAATATTTTGGAATTGAATGGTTGGGAACAAGTTCATCGCAGCCAACAGTTTGTATAATGAAGCAAAAGCAACTACTTTAGCTAACGTACTCATCGTAGCAGTAACCAAAGACGGTGCGCCTTCATATACGTCTGGAGCCCAAAAATGAAATGGTACAGCAGCTATTTTAAACAACATTCCGATGGTGATTAAAGAAACGCCAATAGAGAACCAAACTGCTTTGTCTAAAGCACCCGAAAACTCGGTAATTTCTTTTAAATCGAAAGTTCCAAAAGTTCCGTAAATCAAGCAAATTCCGAATAAAATAAATCCAGAAGCGAAGGAACCCATTAAGAAATACTTCATACCGGCTTCGTTACTTTTAATGTTTAAACGGCTGCTTCCTGCTAAAATGTATAATGCAATAGAAAGCGTTTCAATTCCTAAGAAATACATTGATAAGTTAGCAAATGAAACCATGGCAACGGCTCCAGCCAAAAGAAATACTTTGATGGCTACATAGTCGGAAATTTTGGTTTGATGTTCTTTATACACATCATGACTCATCGCCACCAAGAAAATGGTTAGCAAAATAAACAGCGATGAAAAAGCATCGGCATATTTATCGGCAAAAATCATGTTGTTGTAATCACTACTCAATTCTGCGATAGAATAGAGGTGTAGTGTTGACCCAAGAATTCCTAACAATCCTAGAATTGTTATGGGAACAAGAGCTTTTCTTAAATTAAAGATTTCAGCGATTAAGCAAAAAACACCAAGTGCTGATATGGCTATTAATGTATTCATTTATGATTAGTTAAATCTATTAATTTGAGTTAAAATTTCTTTGATGCTTGGGCTTACCAAGTCAACTATTGGTTTTGGATACAATCCGTAAAACAATAAAAAGGCAATTAGAATTACAAAAACGATAGCTTCGCTAGTGGTTACATCAGCAAAAACTTTAGTATTGGTTTCTCCAAGCATTACATTTTGAAACATTTTCAACATATAATAAGCCCCTAAAATAATGGTTGTTCCACCAAGCACGGCAAACCAGATATTTACTTGAGACAAACTGTACAATACGGTAAATTCTCCCACGAAGTTAAATGTTCCTGGTAAAGCTACAGAAGCTAATACCAAAATCATAAACATTGAAGTGAATTTAGAAGCTTGTGTACGAATGCCGCCTAGTTCGTCTATTTTATAGGTTCCAAAACGTCTGAAAATTACCTCCGCAGCAAAGAACAATCCGACGATAACAAAACCGTGAGCAATCATTTGCGAAACCGCACCGCTTAAACCATCTGCTGTTAGTGTATAACATCCTGCTGCAATCAACCCAACGTGTGCTAGCGACGAATAGGCTAATAATTTTTTCAAATCTTTTTGACGTAAGGCTACAATCGAACCATAGATAACGCCTGCAATACTCAACCCGATTAAGATAGGCATGTAGGTTTTAGCTGCTAAAGGTGCGATAGGTAATTGCCAACGAATCACGCTGTACAATCCCATTTTTAGCATGATACCTGATAAAAGCATCGTTCCGATGGTTGGTGCTTTTTGGTACACTTTTGCTTGCCAAGTGTGGAATGGTATAATTGGGATTTTAATTGCATAAGCTAAAAAGAATGCGAAGAATATCCATGTTTGTTCTGTAGCTGATAAATTTAATTTGGTTAAATCGGTTAATAAAAAGCTTCCTGCTTTGGTATATAAATAGGCAAAAGCCACCAACATAAATAACGAACCACCTAAAGTGTAGATGAAGAATTTTACTACTGCTTTTTTGCGTTCTTCTGCATCACCATTACCCCAAACTAAAGCAATAAAATAGATTGGAATTAAAGCCAATTCCCAGAAAATGTAATATAATAAACCGTCTGCAGCAAGGAAAGTTCCAGTCATTGCAAATGCCATGAACAATACTAACGCATAAAAGTTTTTCGATTTCTCAAAATGGTTTCCGAAACCAGAAAAGATAATGATTGGTGTTAGGGAAGCCGTCAATAATACCATGGCCAATGAAAGTCCGTCTGCTTTTAAAGCAAACGAGACATTGGGTTGTAAAATCCACGGATTGTTTAAGCTGATATCTATTCCGCCCAAAAAGTGATTTACCAATACCGATGCACAACCTAAAGCTGCCAAACTGAATAATAAAGCCACTTTAGAAGCAAATTTATCTCCTGAAAGGAAAGTTGCCAATGCACCAATTAAAAGGATAATTAATATAAGTGATACGTTCATTTTCTTAAAATTATTGCGCTAAAAATAAATAACTAACTAATGCCAAAACTCCAATAACAAAGGCAAACAAGTACAATCCAATACTACCAGATTGTAACGATTTACCCAAATTGCTAAGTCCGTTTGCTGCCGATCCAAATCCATATACTACATTTCCTAAAGCAGGTTCCAATGTAGTTCTGAAGAAATTAGAAAGCGCATTTATTGGTTTTACAATTAATGCGGTATATACTTCATCAACGTAATATTTGTTGTAAATCGTTTTAGAGAAACCAGTAATATCGGCATCTTCTTTAGGCACATATCCTTGTTTGATGTATTTAGAATACGCCCAAACAATTCCAATAATAGCACCAGTTAAAGCAATTCCCATTAACATTAGGGCATTCCCTTCAAAAATACTTTCTTCTTTGTGTTTTGTAGATAATATTGGTTCTAAGAAATGATTCAACCAACCATTTCCGATAGGTTTTGGCAAATTGATTAAACCACCAATAGTAGCTAATGCTGCTAAAATAATTAAAGGCAACGTTATTAATTTCGGACTCTCGTGTAAATGGTGTTTTTGTTTTTCGGTACCTCTAAAGTCTCTAAAGAACGTCAAATACATCAATCTAAACATATAGAACGCTGTCATGATGGATGCAATTGAACCTACAATCCACAACACTTTGTTATGCTCAAAAGCTACCATTAAGATTTCGTCTTTTGACCAGAATCCTGCGAATGGAAAAATACCTGCAATGGCTAATGTTGAAATTAACATAGTTGCAAAAGTGATGGGCATTACTTTTCGTAAACCACCCATTTTACGCATATCTTGTTCACCGTGTAACGCATGAATCACCGAACCTGAACCCAAGAACAAACACGCTTTAAAGAAGGCATGAGTAATTACGTGGAAAACAGCAACATTATAAGCACCTAATCCTAGAGCTAAAAACATTAGTCCTAATTGCGATACCGTTGAGTAAGCCAATACTTTTTTAATGTCGTTTTGAAGTAATCCGATGGAAGCAGCTACTACAGCAGTGATTGCTCCCACTACAGCAATGATGTTTTGTACTTCAGGCGTTAGATCAAATAAGAAGTTCATTCGAGTGATCATAAAGATACCAGCTGTTACCATGGTTGCCGCATGAATCAATGCAGAAACTGGAGTTGGACCCGCCATCGCATCTGGTAACCAAGTGTATAGTGGTAATTGTGCTGATTTACCAGTTGCTCCTATGAATAGGCATAAAGCGGCTAACGACAATAAAGGCCAAGCATCTACACCATTTGGCATTGGTAAATTATGAAATTGTACTATTGAATGACCTAATTTTAAATAATCAAGTGTATTAAAGGTGTAAGCCAAAATAAAAATTCCAATCAAGAAACCTAAATCTCCAATACGGTTCATGATGAATGCTTTTTTAGCAGCATCGTTATAGTCTTGATTCTTATACCAAAATCCGATAAGTAAATAGGAGCAAAGACCAACGCCTTCCCATCCGATAAACATTACTAATAAGTTGCTTCCTACTACCAAGGTAATCATGAAGAACACGAACAAATTCAAATACGCAAAAAATTTGTGCATATTGTCATCTTCGTGCATGTAGCTGATGGAATATAAGTGAATCAACGAACCAATTCCGGTTACGAATAATAACCATAATAATGATAATTGATCTAATAAAATTCCGAAATCAACTTTAAGTTTTCCGATTTGAATCCAATCAAACAATTTGAATGAAAGAGGTTTTCCAGTTTGATTTAATTGCATGAAAAAGTACACACTTACCACAAATGAAACTGCTACTGCAATTGTTCCAATGGCACCTGAAATTGTTTTTCCTGCTTTCTTTCCTAAGAAAACATTGAATAAGAACCCAACAAATGGGGTTAATAATAAGAGTAAAACTAAACTATTCTCCATTAGGGATTATCCTTTTAAGTTTTTTAAATTTGAGATGTCTACCGAACCGATATTTCGGAACACAGAAACTAATAGTGCTAAACCTACCGCAACTTCTGCCGCAGCAACCGCCATCGAAAAGAATACAAAAACTTGTCCTTTAGCATCTTGATGGTAGGTTGAAAAGGCTACAAACAATAAGTTTACTGCATTTAGCATAATTTCTATCGACATGAATACGATGATGGCATTTCGTCTGTATAATACTCCGAACACTCCAATACAAAAGAGTAATATCGAAAGAAAAATATAATTTTCTATACCTATTTGATTTAAAATATTGTTCATATTACTTTCCTTGTTTTTCTTTTTTAGACAATAATACCGCGCCAATCATTGCTACTAAAAGCAAAATTGAAGCAAACTCAAACGGAACCATAAATCCATTTTTTCCATCTAACAACACGGTTCCTAATTTTTTAATTGATTGAAAGTCGCCTTCAATGGGAGCATAATCTCCAAAGAACGGTTTCGAATTTCTAAACAACACCATTAAAACTGTGGAAAGCAATACTAATACAGTAATCGCTCCAAGTCTTGTAATACGTGGTTTATGCACTTCGTCTTCTTTGTTCAAATTCATCAACATGATGGTAAATAGGAACAAAACCATGATGGCTCCAGCATAAACAATAATGTGAACAATGGCTAAGAATTGCGCATTGAACAACAAATAATGTCCAGCAATTGAGAAAAAACAGATCACTAAATAAATAGCACTATGAATAGGGTTTTTACTGTAAATGGTCAAAAAAGCCGTAGACAAAGTAAGCGCCGCTAAAACGTAAAATAATATAAGTACTGGTGCCATGATTAATTTAGATTTTTAGTGTTTGCCATTGCCATTTCTAGTGGCATTACCAATTTGTCTTTGCCGAAGATAAAATCTTCTCTATCGTATTGTGCCGGAACTAACTCTTTTGAAATAGTTAGGTAAATGGCATCTTTTGGACACGCTTCTTCACACAATCCACAGAAAATACAACGCAACATGTTGATTTCGTAGATTTCGGCATATTTTTCTTCTCGGTACAATTTTTCTTCTCCCGGTTTGCGTTCGGCAGCTTTCATGGTGATGGCTTCTGCCGGACATGATAAGGCACACAAACCACAAGCCGTACAGTTTTCTCTACCTTGTTCATCGCGCTTTAACATGTGTCTGCCACGATATACTGGACTGAAAGCACGAACTTGTTCTGGATAATGAATGGTTGCTTTTTTTCTAAAAAAGTGTTTGATGGTAATCCACAAACCTTTTACGATGGTAATCAGGTATAATCTTTCTAAAAACGTCATTTCCTTATTGGAAACCTGTTTTTTCTTACCTGATAATGATATACTTTGTATTGCTGTTGACATAATTGCTGTATCTTATTTAAAAGCTAAAATGCAAATTCCGGTTATAATAATATTGGCGATTGAAAGTGGAATTAAGATTTTCCATCCCAAATTCATCAATTGATCGTATCTAAATCTTGGTATCGTCCATCTGATCCACATAAAGAAAAAGATGAAGAAACACAGTTTTATAAACAAGGCACCCATACCAATAACGTTGGCGATGTTTACGCCCCAATGTTCTACAGCCCAACCCATGCCAGGATAGTTATAACCACCGAAGAACAAAATTGAAATGATAGTTGCTGAGATAAACATATTAGCATATTCGGCAAACAAATAGAATCCCATTTTCATGGAAGAATATTCGGTATGATAACCACCGATTAATTCGGATTCACATTCTGCTAAATCGAAAGGGGTTCTATTCGTTTCGGCAAAGGCACAAATTAAAAAGATTAAGAACGATAAAGGTTGGTAAAACACGTTCCAATGAAAACCGTGTTGTTGCACCGATATTTCTTTCAAACTTAAAGTACCCGTCATCATCAATAAAGCAATCATCGATAATCCCATCGCAACTTCGTATGAAACCATTTGCGAAGCGGCACGAACAGCTCCCATTAAAGAGAACTTGTTGTTTGAAGCCCATCCACCAATCATAATTCCGTAAACTCCAATAGAAACTACGGCGAAAATATACAATAAAGCACTATCGGTATCGGTAGCTTGAAGAATGACATCTTTTCCAAAAATGTGTAATTTATCACCCCAAGGAATTACCGCACTGGTCATTAAAGCGGCACTCATTGCGATTGCTGGTCCAACAAAAAATAAAAATTTGTTTGGTGTATTAGGTTCAAATTCTTCTTTTGCAAAAAGTTTCATACCATCTGCAAGAGGTTGTAATAAA
Source organism: Flavobacterium sp. FG139 (assembly GCF_057809695.1). Classification (NCBI taxonomy): domain Bacteria; kingdom Pseudomonadati; phylum Bacteroidota; class Flavobacteriia; order Flavobacteriales; family Flavobacteriaceae; genus Flavobacterium; species Flavobacterium sp. FG139. Next base: position 74,006 of record NZ_JBMDKL010000013.1, on the reverse strand, counting down.
CCACCCCAACCGGCGCGATTGGGTCCAACACGATCTTGAAGAAAAGCAGCTACTTTACGTTCTGCCCAAGTAGAATACATTGCCATTACCATAGTAAAAGCAAAAATGACTACAATGAAAATACCTTTTTCTATAATAAAACTATCCATTGTTCTTAGTATCTAATTTATTACCATCAATTTTTTCGTTGTAATCGATTTCGGCCATACTGATTTTTTTACGGTCGATATCTCTACCCATCAAAATTCCTTTTTCAGTTTCAATAACCACTTTATCAGTAGTGTTGTACTTTTTATTTTGGTTGATAACCGAGTCTTTTTCAAATTTACGCGGTCCTTCAATAACCCAGTCACTCACTTCTTTTTTGTCGAAACGACACGTATTACAAATGAAATCTTCTACTTCGTGGTATTCATCTTTACGAGCGGTGACTCTTTGAATTTCGTTCCCAAACATCCAAAGGGTTGTTTTTCCACAACATCCTGGCGTAGTACATTCTCTGTGCGCATTGAAAGGTTTGTTGAACCAAACTCTTGATTTGAATCTAAACGTTTTATCGGTTAAAGCACCAACGGGACAAACGTCGATCATGTTTCCAGAAAATTCGTTGTCGATGGCTGCAGAAATACAGGTTGAAATTTGAGAATGATCACCGCGATTCAATACACCGTGAACTCTTTTATCTGTTAATTGATCGGCAACTTCTACACAACGTTGACAAACAATGCAACGGTTCATGTGTAATTGAATTTTGTCTCCAATGTTTTCAGGTTCAAACGTTCTTTTCTCTTCGATAAATCGTGTTTGCGACTTTCCGTGTTCGAAACTTAAATTTTGCAAATCACATTCGCCTGCTTGGTCACAAACTGGACAATCTAATGGGTGATTGATTAAAAGAAATTCGGTTACCGCTTTGCGCGCTTCAGTTACTCTTTCAGAAGATTTGCTGGCTACTTCCATGCCGTCTTGACAACCTGTTACACAAGAGGCAACTAGTTTTGGCATCGGACGAGGATCAGCTTCACTTCCTTTGGTAACGTCAACCAAGCAGCAACGGCATTTACCGCCCGTTCCTTTTAGTTTAGAATAATAACACATGGCTGGCGGAACAGATTCTCCACCAATCATACGAGCCGCTTGCAGGATGGTTGTTCCTGGTGCTACTTCAATTTCTTGACCGTCTATGGTTACTTTCATATTTTTAAGCTCTAGGCTTTAAGCTTTAGGCTTTAAGCATAAACTTTTTAGGGCTTACGGCATATAGCTTACGGCTTATAGCCATTTTTATATTTCTTGTTTCGACACTAAATGTTTCACCTTTTCAAAAGGTTCAGCAACAAAGTGATCTCTATTTTTTACTTTTTCTGGAAAACGAATGTGGTATTCAAACTCGTCTTTAAAGTGACGAATAGCTGCTGCTACTGGCCATGAAGCCGCATCGCCTAAAGGACAAATCGTATTTCCTTCAATTTTTGATTGGATGCTCCATAACAGTTCAATGTCTTCTTCGCGACCTTGACCGTTTTCAATTCGCCACAATACTTTTTCTAACCAACCTGTCCCTTCACGGCATGGAGTACATTGACCGCAAGATTCATGATGGTAGAAACGAGCAAAATTCCATGTGTTGCGAACAATACAAGCTCGATCATCATACACAATAAATCCACCTGAACCCAACATCGAACCGGTAGCAAATCCACCATCGGATAAACTTTCGTACGACATTAATCGGTCTTCACCTGCAGCGGTTTTGTAAATTAAGTTAGCTGGCAAAATTGGCACCGAACTTCCTCCAGGCACTAATGCTTTTAAAGGTCTGTCGGTTTGCATTCCACCACAATATTCATCTGAATTCATGAATTCGTATACAGACAACCCCAATTCAATTTCGTAAACGCCTTGGTTTTTAATATTTCCAGAAGCCGAAATTAATTTGGTTCCAGTCGAACGACCAATACCGATTCCGGCATAATCTGCACCCGAATTATTGATAATCCAAGGCACCGCCGAAATGGTTTCTACGTTATTTACAACCGTTGGGTTTTGCCACAATCCTTTAACCGCAGGAAATGGTGGTTTCAATCTTGGATTTCCACGATTTCCTTCTAAAGATTCAATTAAAGCCGTTTCTTCTCCACAGATGTAAGCTCCGCCACCAATTTGAACATACAAATCCAAATCGTAACCCGAACCTAAAATATTTTTACCTAACCAACCAGCAGCTTTAGCTTCGGCGATGGCTTTTTCTAAAATTTTATAGACCCACATGTATTCTCCACGGATGTAGATGTAGGATAAGTTGGCACCAAGTGCATAACTGGATGTAATCATTCCTTCAATTAAAAGGTGTGGAATGTACTCCATCAAGTAACGGTCTTTAAACGTTCCTGGTTCCGATTCGTCGGCATTGCATACCAAATGTCTTGGGTTGCCCGACTTTTTATCGATAAAACTCCATTTCATACCAGCAGGAAAACCTGCGCCACCACGGCCGCGAAGTCCCGAAGTTTTTACTTCTTCTACTACTTCGTCTGGAGTCATTTTCTTCAAGGCTTTTTCTACCGAAGCATAGCCACCTTCACGACGGTATACTTCATAGGTTTTAATGCCTGGAACATTGATTTTGTCTAATAATATTTTTCTTCCCATGATATTATTTATCGTGTAAAGTGATTTTTCCGTCGTTACAATCAGCAATTAACTGATCAATTTTTTCTTTTGTCAAATGTTCTTGGTAGAAATCACCCAACTGCATCATTGGTGCATATCCGCAAGCACCTAAACATTCTACACCACGAACTTCAAACTGTCCGTCGGCAGTAGGTTCGCCAACTTTTACACCTAATTTTGAACAGGTGTAATCCATCAAATCTTCTACGCCATTTTGACAACAAGGCGACGTTTGACAGAATTCGAACATGTATTTACCAATGGGTCTTTGGTTGAACATGGTGTAAAACGTCACTACTTCATAGACTTCGATGGGTAAAATGTTAAGAATTTCGGCTACTTTATTTTGCAATTCAATACTCAACCAATTATCGTGAGCATCTTGAACTTCGTGCAAAACAGGCAATAAAGCTGATTTTTGCTTGCCTTCTGGATAATGACTAATTAATTCATTAATGCGGTTCATCAATGATTCGGTCATGTTTATCTCTTGTTTTATATGTGATCTTTCCATTCTATATTTTAGATTTTAGATTTAGGATTTTATGATTTAAAACGTTTTCCTTGAGAATCCGTTATTTCTAAAATGCCATAAATCTATATTCTTCTTTCTTAAATCTTTATGCGTCTAATTCGCCTGCAATTACATTTAAACTTGATAATATAACGATAGCATCGGATAACATGCCGCCTTTAATCATTTCAGTATACGCTTGATAATAAATAAAACAAGGTCTTCTGAGTTTTAATCGGTAAGGCGTTCTACTTCCGTCAGTAGTTAAATAAAATCCTAATTCTCCGTTACCACCTTCAACGGCATGATAAATTTCATCAACTGGAACAGGAACTTCACCCATCACAATTTTGAAGTGATAAATCAAGCTTTCCATGTTGTGGTAAACATCTTCTTTTGGAGGTAAATAATAATCAGGAACATCAGCATGAATTGGTCCTTCTGGCAATTTGGCTAAAGCTTGCTTAATGATGCTTAAACTTTCCCAAACTTCAGCATTACGAACGCAAAAACGATCGTATGTATCCCCTGATTTTCCTACAGGAACGTCAAATTCAAAATCTTCATAAGAAGAATATGGAGCCGCTTTTCTAACGTCATAATCAATTCCAGCAGCACGTAAATTTGGACCTGTTAATCCGTATTGCATAGCGCTTTCTGCAGTAATTCCACCAACATTCACAGTTCTATCAATAAAGATTCTGTTTCTTTCAAAAAGATTTTCAAATTCTTTCCAAGCTACAGGGAAATCAGTTAAGAAAACGTCTAATTTTTTAAAGGCTTCTTCCGACCATTCTCTTTCGAAACCGCCGATTCTACCCATATTAGTGGTTAAACGAGCACCACAAATTTCTTCGTAAATCTCGTATACTTTTTCTCTAAATTGGAACACATACAAGAAACCTGTATAGGCTCCAGTATCAACACCTAAAATCGAATTACAGATTAGATGGTCTGTAATACGTGCCAATTCCATTACGATAACCCTTAAATATTGAGCTCTTTTAGGCACTTCAATGTTTAACAGTTTCTCAACAGTCATCCACCACGCCATGTTGTTAATAGGTGATGAACAATAATTCATACGATCAGTTAACACATTGATTTGATAAAACGGACGGTTTTCTGCAATTTTTTCGAAAGCACGATGAATGTAACCAATAGTTGGTTCGGCATCAAGGATGCGTTCACCGTCCATCAATAAAATATTTTGAAAAATACCGTGAGTAGCTGGGTGTGTTGGTCCTAAATTTAAGATAGAAAATTCACTTCCATCTTCATTTCGGGTTTGCTCTATAACTTTAGCATATCGATGCTCTGGTGGTAATAATAAATCTGACATTTATAATGTTGAATTATTTAATTATTAACTGGTGTTCTTCCGAAGAAACGGTCGTCTTTGTCGGTTCTTCCGCTGTCTTCCATTGGAAATTCTTTGCGCATTGGATGAGAAACCATTTCATCCATATTTAAAATTCGCTTCAATTGTGGATGTCCAATAAAATTAATTCCGAAGAAATCCCATGCTTCACGTTCCATCCAATTGGCACACAAAAACAAATCGGTAATGGTTACAGTTTCTGGGTTTTCTGGTAAAAAAGTTTTTACTCTAAGTCTCACATTTTCCACCCAATTGTGCATTTGATAAACCACTGCAAATTGATGTGTTTCGTCGTTATCAGGAAAGTGAATTCCAGTTAAATCGGTTAGGAAATGAAAGTTTAAATCTTCTTCTTCTTTTAGAAAACGGATAACGTCGTGAATCACATTTGGAGTTGCCTCTAGGGTGAAAATATCTCTTTTCATCTCAAAATTCAGAACGTTGTTTCCGAATTTTTGGGATAGTTTTTCTTGTATGTAAGCAGTTTCTAAGGCCATATTATAGGTTGTAAGAAGCTAATAATTCTTTGTATTCTGGCGAATTTCTTCTGCGAACCGATTCGTTTCGAACCAATTCTTGTAGTTGCATTACACCGTCTACGATTTGTTCTGGTCTTGGTGGGCAACCCGGTACATAAACGTCAACTGGAATTACTTTGTCAATTCCTTGTAAAACAGAGTAGGTATCGAAAACACCACCTGATGAAGCACAAGCTCCAACAGCAATTACCCAACGAGGCTCCGACATTTGTTCGTATACTTGACGTAAAATAGGGGCCATTTTTTTAGAAATAGTTCCCATTACCATTAACATGTCGGCTTGGCGAGGAGAAAAACTCACACGCTCAGATCCAAAACGCGCTAAGTCATAATGAGATGCCATAGTAGCCATGAATTCGATTCCGCAACAAGAGGTAGCAAAAGGTAACGGCCAAAGTGAATTTGCACGAGCCATACCCACTACATCGTTTAGTTTGGTAGCGAAGAATCCTTCACCTGTAACTCCTTCTGGTGGAGCAACCATATTTATTTTTGAATCACTCATTTATAATTCGTAGTTTATAATTAGTAATTAAAGTATTATTCCCATTCTAGTGCTTTCTTCTTAAGAATGTAGAAGAATCCCACTAAGAGTAACAACATAAAAATAACCATTTTAATCATTCCGTCACCGCCTAATTCTTTAAAATTTACCGCCCAAGGATATAAGAAAATTACTTCGACGTCAAAAAGAACGAAAAGAATAGCGACTAGAAAATATTTTACAGAGAACGGAATACGAGCATTTCCAACGGACTCAATTCCACACTCAAAGTTAATGTCTTTGTTTTTGGAATGTCTTTTCGGACCTAAAAAGCTGGAACCAATTATGGTTGCGACAACAAATCCAACGGCTAATCCCATCTGCATTAGGATTGGTAAATAATCATGTTGAGTAGATTGCATATACCTAAAATTTTAGACTTTTATAAAATAGCCACAAATATACGTTGCAATATTTAATTCACAAAAATCAAAGCTGAAACGTTTCTTATTTATTACTCAAAACTAACTATTTAAACCAATTCTAAATAAAAGAATTAAGCATAAAAAAACGTCCCGATATTATCGGGACGTTTAGACCATTGAGGTAACCAAAAAATAATATATATTAGTCTTCGATAACAGCTACTTGAGCTGCAACTTTACCTTTTCTTCCTTCTTCTTCTTCGTAAGAAACTTTGTCACCTTCATTTAGTGATTCAGCTTTAATACCTGTTGCGTGAACGAAAATGTCTTTTCCATTTTCATCATCTGTAATGAATCCGTAACCTTTTGACTCATTGAAAAATTTAACTGTACCTGTGCGCATTTTGTAATGTAAAAAAATTAATAATGGTCAAAGATATACTTATTTCTGACATAGCAAACAAAAATCAAATAAAAAAGTTAAAATAATAATCTTAATTTAAAATTCTAATTAAATGATTTTCAGCTAAATATTTGAATTATCATTAAAATTAAAATAAAAAAGCAGCTATTTATGAATTTTTAACTAGTTGTTTTCTAATTGGTTGCGAATTTGATATAAATTACGTTAGTTCAACTTTAATGTGTAATTCGTTCAATTGAGCATCATCAATAACTGATGGAGCATCAATCATAACATCGCGTCCCGAATTGTTTTTTGGGAAGGCAATAAAATCACGAATGGTTTCTTGTCCTCCTAAAATAGCCACTAATCGATCCAATCCAAAAGCCAATCCACCGTGTGGTGGTGCGCCAAATTGGAAGGCATCCATCAAGAATCCAAATTGATTGCGAGCTTCTTCTTCGGTAAATCCTAAATATTTGAACATTAATTGTTGCGTAGCTTTATCGTGAATTCGAATCGAACCACCACCAATTTCATTTCCGTTCAACACCATATCGTAGGCATTAGCACGAACTTTGCCTGGATTGGTCGCCAACAACTCCATATCTTCAGGTTTTGGTGACGTAAAAGGATGGTGCATCGCGTGCCATCTTCCAGATTCTTCATCTAATTCTAATAATGGAAAATCGACTACCCATAACGGTGCAAATTCTGCTGGATTTCGTAAACCTAATCGTGTTGCTAATTCCATTCGTAGTGCAGAAAGTTGGGTTCTGGTTTTATCGGCAGGACCAGAAAGCACAAAAATCATATCACCAGCTTTAGCGCCTGTAATTTCAGCCCATTTTGCCAAATCGTCTTGATCGTAGAATTTATCAACAGACGATTTATACGTTCCATCGGCTTCACATTTTACATAAACCATTCCCGAAGCACCCACTTGTGGACGTTTTACCCAGTCAATTAAGGCGTCAATTTCTTTACGAGTATATGTTGCACAATTTGGAGCAGCAATTCCAACTACCAATTCAGCCGCGTTGAAAACAGGAAAATCTTTGTGTTGTGCGACTTCGTTTAACTCGCCAAATTTCATATCAAAACGAATATCGGGTTTGTCGTTACCATACGTTTTCATGGCATAATCGTAGGTAATTCTTGGAAATTTTTCTACTTCAATACCTTTTATTTCTTTAAGCAAATGGCGTGTTAGTCCTTCAAATACATTTAAAATATCTTCTTGTTCCACAAAGGCCATTTCGCAATCGATTTGGGTGAACTCGGGCTGTCTATCGGCACGTAAATCTTCGTCGCGGAAACATTTTACAATTTGAAAATATTTATCCATTCCGCCTACCATCAACAATTGTTTGAAGGTTTGTGGCGATTGTGGTAAGGCGTAAAACTGACCTTCGTTCATTCTACTTGGAACTACGAAATCTCTTGCGCCTTCGGGAGTTGATTTGATTAAATAAGGCGTTTCCACTTCACAAAAATCCAAATTAGAAAGATAATTTCTAACCGCTTGGGCTACTTTATGACGAAACAACAAGCTGTTCTTTACCGGATTTCTACGAATATCCAAGTAACGGTATTTCATTCTGATGTCTTCGCCACCGTCGGTTTCGTCTTCAATGGTAAATGGAGGCGTTAGTGCTGCGTTCAAAATCGTCATTTCTTTTACAAGAATTTCGATTTCACCTGTTGCGATATTTTTATTTTTAGCTTCACGCTCAATTACAGTTCCTTTTACTTGCACTACAAATTCTCTTCCAAGCGTTTTGGCCAATTCGAAAACCGATTTTTCAGAACGACTTTCGTCAAACAACAATTGTGTAATTCCGTAACGGTCGCGCAAATCAACCCAATTCATGAATCCTTTATCTCTTGATTTTTGCACCCAACCGGCTAAGGTTACTTCTTGGTTTATGTGTGAGGCGTTCAATTCACCACAATTATGACTTCTATACATTTGGAATAAAATTTTATAAATAACAAATAGACCTTGGTCTCGGGTGCAAAAGTAAAAAACTTCAACCGAAATAAGCACTAAATATTTTCTTAATGATTATTTACTACTAAATAAATTTAGCTACATTTGGATTTACTTAAAATAAAAACATAGAATATGAAAAAAATCGGAATCTTATTAATGGCACTTGTATTTTCTAATATAAGCTTTGGTCAAGAAAATACTGTAAAGTTTCAGGCAGATATTGCTAATAGAAATGGCGACATTATTTTTATTAAAAACAAAAATGTAATTGTTAGAGAAATTAAGGTGCAAGGCGACGGACACTTTTCTACTTCTTTTGATGTTAAAGAAGGCATGTATCAATTGTATGACGGACAAGAATATACCGATTTGTTTCTAAAAAACGGATATGATTTGACGTTGAAAATGGATTCTAAAAATTTCGATGAGTCTGTTTCTTATACTGGAAAAGGATCGTTAGAGAATAATTATTTAGCTCAGAAAATACGCGACGATAGTGCTTTTAACTATGAAGAGATGTTGGCTTCAACTCCGGATGATTTCAACAAAAAAATCAATGACAAACAAAATGCAGCAATTGCCAAACTAGAAAAAGGCGGTTATGATGTGAATTTTATTGCGCTTCAAAAGAAAGCAGCGCAACAAGAATTGTTTGAAATGAAAATGTATTTCAAACAAAAACAAGAACAACAAAAATTAAATAACGCTCCGGCACCATCCTTTGATTATGTAAATTATGCAGGTGGAAAAACCAAGTTAGAAGATTTAAGAGGAAAATATGTGTACATTGATGTTTGGGCTACTTGGTGCGGACCATGTCGTGGTGAGATTCCTCATTTGAAAAAAGTAGAAGAAAAATACCACGGTAAAAACATTGCTTTTGTGAGTATTTCTGTTGATGTTCAAAAAGATTTTGAGAAATGGAAAACGTTTGTAAAAGATAAAGAATTAGGCGGTATTCAATTGTTTGCTGATAAAGATTGGAATTCTGATTTTACAAAAGCTTTCGGAATTAATTCGATTCCGAGATTTATACTTATAGATCCAACCGGAAAAGTGGTTGATGCTGATGCAGCGCGTCCTTCAGATCCTAAATTGGTTGAAAAATTGGATGGACTTTTAAAGTAATCTTCTTTTATATAAAAGCAAAAAGCTCCGAATGATTTCGGAGCTTTTTTGTTTAACCACATTTATAACTAATTTTCAAGAGTTATTTTTTTTGCAAGTCTTCGGTCACGTAAACGGTATTTTATACGTTTTACCAAGTAGAACATTACCGGTACCATGATTAATGTTAACACCGTTGCATAAGTCAATCCGAAGATGATCGTCCATGCTAATGGTCCCCAAAACATAACGTTATCTCCACCCATAAATAAGTGCGGATTCAAGTCGGTTATTAAAGAGAAAAAGTCAAAGTTCAATCCGATGGCTAACGGAATTAATCCCAAAACGGCTGTCAATGCTGTTAATAATACGGGACGTAATCTTGATTTTCCTGATTCGATGATTACTTCTTTTATTTCTTCTATAGATAAATCGTCGTGACTTGTTAAGTGTTTATCAGCCACTTTTTTGTCTAATAAAAGCACAAAGAAGTCCATCAATACGATTCCGTTTTTCACCACAATTCCAGAAAGCGATATGATTCCCATCATCGTCATTAAGATTACAAAATCCATATTGGCAATGACATAACCATAGAAAACACCACTAAAACTCAATATTACAGTAAACAAAATAACGACTGTTTTAGAAACCGAGTTAAATTGTAATACAATAATAATTGTGATTCCTGCTAAAGCTAAAAACAACGCCAACATCAAGAAACTTTGGTTTTTACCTTGTTCTTCTTGAACTCCAGAGAACGAATAAGTTACCGATGGATTTAAGTTATAGCCTTTAAGCTCTGAAGCAATTTGTTTTGTAATTGCATCCCCATTAAAACCAGTTAAAACATTAGAATAAATGGTCATTATTCTTTTTTGATTTTTACGTTTAATCTGATTGTAAGTGGTTGTTTTTTCAGTTTTTGAAACCGCAGAAATTGGAACTTGAACAATTTGTCCGTTGTTTTGATTTCTGAAAGTTAATGACTGGTTGAACAATACGTTTTCATTCTTGCGTTGGTCGTCTTGCATACGCATAGTGATGTTGTAATCGTCATCACCTTCTTTGTAGGTAGAAATCTCTTGACCATAAATAGAACGTCGTAAATTAAACCCAAGTTGGCCTGTAGAAACCCCTAAACTTCCTGCGTTTACGCGATCTACTTTTACTTCCAATTCAGGACTTTCTTTGTTTACATCAACATCCAAACGCTCAATCCCACCAATATTTTTAGAATCGATAAAAGCAATCATTTTGTGTGCTTCCTTCAGCATTACATCATAATCCGTTCCGGTTAATTGAATACTAATTGGATATCCAGCAGGTGGTCCATTGGCATCTTTTTCAACCGTAACTTTAGCGCCAGCGATTCCTTTTACTTTACGTCTAATTTCTTCTAAAACATCTGTAGTGTTAACACCACGTCTGAATTTGAATTCAGAAAAATTAACCGTTACCTTTCCTTTAAAAGGCGTTTCAGAAGCAGAACCTGCATCAACATTTGGATTTCCAGCACCTTTTCCTACTTGTGAAACAATGGATTCGGCTAAGAAGTTTTCATTTGTTTTTGGATCAATGTATTTCTTCATGATAGAAATCACTTGATTCTCAACAAATTTTGTGGCTTTGTTAGTTTTTTCAATGTCAGTTCCTTGCGGATATTCGATGTATGTAATGATTTGTTTTGGTATGTTTTCTGGGAAAAACAATACTTGTCTTGGGAAAATTCCCAACAAAACAAAAGAGAAGAACATCATCCCGATGATTCCAATCAAAGCATACCAAGCTCTTCTACCGGTTAAAATTTTGGCTAAAAATAATTTGTATTTCTCTTCCATTCTCGGGAAGAAGCTGTGTTGGAAATCTTGAGTCCATTGGTATAATTTGATTTTATACAACCACATTAATCCTAATGAAATGATTGCTAAATGCCCGATGGCTCTTGCAAATTTAGAATCATAAATGTTTCCAATTAAAACAAATACTACTCCAATAATCGTGAAAATAATGGAATATAATTTAGCCGATTTTTTAGAAACATTTTTATCTTCTATATCCATCGAACCACCAGTCATTGCCGCATTAACCACCATCGCTACAAATAATGACGCCGATAAAGTTATGGTTAAAGTAATCGGGAAATATTTCATGAATTTACCCATAGTTCCTGGCCATAAGGCAAAGGGTAAAAATGCCATTAAAGTCGTAGCGGTAGAAGAAATTACAGGCCAAGCAATTTCACCAATACCAATTTTAGAAGCAGAAACGCGGTCCATTCCTTTTTTCATATTGGCAAATACGTTGTCAACCACTACAATTCCATCATCAACCAACATTCCTAATCCCATTACAAGACCAAAAAGCACCATGGTATTTAAGGTTAAACCAAATGCGGATAGAATGCTAAACGCCATTAACATCGAAAGCGGAATAGCAGCTCCAACGAATAACGAATTTCGTAATCCCATGGTGAACATCAACACAATCATTACCAGTACAATACCAAAAATAATATGGTTCGAAAGTTCATCTACTTCGTGTTCTACTCTTGAGGATTGGTCGTTGGTAAGCTTCAATGATAAATTGGACGGCAAATAGGATTTTTGCGCTTTTTCAATCTTTTCTTTCACTTGTTCAATCGCCGAAATCATGTTTTCACCCGAACGTTTTTTCACGTTAAGCATCACAACTTCAGTACCTTTTTCACGAGCATAGGTCGTTTTTTCTTTTTCTTTAAAACTTACTGTGGCAATGTCTTTAAGGTACACTGTTCCGCCAAAAGATTTTACAATAATGTTTTCTAACTCCTTTGGATCTTTTATTTCCCCTACAATTCGGATGTTGTTTCTTGAACCTTGAGAAATTAAATTTCCGCCAGAAAGCGTCATGTTTTCATATTTAACCGCATTTTGAATGTCGTCAAAGCTTACTTGAGCTGCGGTCATTTTGTATATGTCAACAGCAATTTCAACCTCTTTGTCGTCTACACCAAGAATATCTACTTTTTTAACTTGAGGTATTTCTTCAATATCGTCTTGAAGTAATTCACCATATTTTTTAAGTTGTTGTGTAGTATAATTTCCTTGTAAGTTGACGTTTAAAATCGGCACTTCCTCCGAAATGTTTAATTCAAAAACACTCGGTTCCACTTTACTTCCGTTGTCCAAATTGGGCCAATCGGTATCGGCTTTTGCCAAATCAACTTTATCCTTGATTTTGGTTTTAGCCTCTTCAATTTTTACTTTATCGTCAAATTCAACGATAATCATTCCGTAATCTTGAAACGAACTAGACGTTATTTTACCAACACCACTGATGTTTTTAAATTCCTTTTCGAGTGGTTTAATGACTAACTTTTCAACATCTTCAGCCGAGTTTCCTGGAAAAACGGAAGAGATGTATACTTTATTTTCAATAATTTCTGGGAAATCTTCGCGTGGCATTGTAATGTAGGCGGTTACTCCTAATATTACAATCAAAAGTGTCAAGATATATACTGTAACGCGATTGTCTACAGCCCAACTTGAAATACTAAATTCTTTGTTTGTGTGACTCATATAAATTTTAGATTTTAGATTTTAGATATTAAATTTGATATTTAAAATCTACTATTTACTTTTAGAAATTCAATTTCATTCCTTCAGAAATCGTGTTTACACCTTCAGTAACAATAACATCATTTGAGGATAAACCGCTTAAAATTTCAGTAACATTATCAGAAGATTTTCCTATTTTCACCAATACTTTTTTGGCAACGGCTTTCTTACCATTAATTTCAGAGGCTACAAATACAAATTTGTTGTGCTCGCCATCTTCTTGAACCACATTGGTAGGAACTACAATAGCATTTTTACTAACGTAATCGATGATTTTAAGTTTGGCAACTTGATTTGGACGCAATAAATTTTCTGGATTTGGAACAGCAACTTCAATTCCGAAGCTACGGTTACTTGGGTTGATGAAAGTGCCTACTTGACGCACTTTACCTTTGTAGGTTTTTCCTAATGATGAGATGACCACATCCACTTGTGTACCTACTTTTAATTTCCCAATGTATGTTTCAGGAACAGTAGTAGATACATACATATTTCCTAAATTTACAATTCGCATTAATCCTTGTGGACTGGCAGCAACTACTTGACCTCTTTCTACAAAAACTTCGTCAATGGTTCCAGAAAATGGCGCTCTAATTAAGGTTTTAGACAATTGAGCTTTAGCTTGAGCCACTGATTTTGACAAACTAATCATTTGTGTTTGTGCTTGCAAGTATTGAATTTCAGATCCAATTTTTTGATTCCAAAGATTTTTTTGTCTTTCAAATGTTGTTTTTGCCAATTGATATTGTGTTTCCAAACTCGCTACTTGTTGACTAGAGCCACCATCGTCAACACGACCCAGAATTTGTCCTTTAGTGACATGTTGGCCCGCTTTTACGTTCAACGTTACCAATGTTCCTGGAATTTCCGGTTGCACTAAAATATTTTCTTTAGTGTTAACATTACCTTGAATGTCTAGATAATGATTGAATAAAGTATCTTTTAGAGTCAAAACAGAAACCAACGCTTCTTCGTCTTTTTTAACTTCTAAGGTGGTTAAAGCAGCGTCAATTTTGGCTAAATCGGCTTGGATTAAGGCTTTTTTAGCTTGAAGTTCTTTCGTGTTTTTTGATTTGATTAAATCGTCAATGGAAGCCGAATTTTCTTTCTTTGAACAAGAAAATAGCGACAAGGATAAAACGGTTATTAAGAGTATTTTTCTCATTTTATTTTTGGGTTTGTGAGTTTATTATTTAGTTCCGATTACTTTTTCTAAGGCGGCTTTTTTATTGATTACATCCACCATGGTTTGCAAATAGTTTTGTTGCGAAGTGTACAATTGACGTTGTGCTTCGGTAAAATCAAAGCTGCTTGAAAGTCCTTCTTTAAATTTGATTTCTTGTTTTTTCTCGATGCGTTCGGCCAATTTTAAATTTTCTTTAGAACTGTTGTATTGTTCTACACTGTATTCATAATCGCTTTTGGCATTTTGATAGGCTAATTTCAGTTTTTGTTCGGTTTCGGTCAAATCGGTTTTGGCTTTTTCCAAAGCAATTTTAGCTTGTTGTGTTCTAGCGCTTCTGGCAAAACTGCTGAAAATTGGTACGTTCAAACTCACACCAAGATTGGAATAATTAAAATAACGTTGGCTTGAATTAAAAAACGTAAACGTATTTCCAAAGGAGTTGTAACCAAAGTTTACACCAGCAGCTAAGGTTGGTAATACTTTACTTTTTTGAAGTTTCAATTCCAAACTGCGTTGGTCAACAAAGTTTTGTGAAATGATAAAATTGATGTTACTAGAAGCATTAAATTCGTTGCTTTTTAAAGCTAAATCGAGATTACTTTGTGCCAAAACATCCAATTTATCGGTTAAAGCCAAATCCGAATCGATGTCAATTCCCAAGTTTACCTTTAACATTTTTAGACTAATGTCTTTCAATCGGGTTACGTAGTTTAAATTACTATTTACTGACGACAAGGTGATTTTTAGTTGTTCTACGTTCTCTTCTTCAATAAGACCATTTTTATAGGTTTGATCGGTGTCAAAAAGCGTTTTTTCCAAAATAGCTTTATTTTTTTGAAGAATTTGAGCGCTTTCATCAGCAAGTAACACATTACCATACGAGTTGATGATCATTTCTCTAACTTCGGTATCGGTTTTTACTTTGTAATTTTCATAAAACTGAAGATAGGTTTTCGATGCTTGTAACGCCACTAAATAGGAACCATCAAAAATCAATTGGGTTAACGAAAGACTTCCGCTACCGTTGTGTTTGGTTCCGAAAGTAACTTCTGCAAATTCCCCAGCAGGACCACCAAAAATCTGAGCAGGAATTAATGAGGTTTGTAGTTTGAAATTATTCTGATAGCTGATAGCGCCATTAATTTGTGGCAAACCCATAGCGGTAGTTTCCCATTTTTTCTTTTTGGCCATTTCGATATCGCGCCCAGCATTTATAGCCGTTCTGTTGTTCGTCAAGGCATGACTTATGGCTTGTTCTAAACTAAACGAATAGCTTTGTTTTTTATCTTGAGCCTGAATAAAGCTCGCTAATAAAAAGATGATTAATACTAATTTGTTTTTCATGGATTGATGATTATGTATTTAGGTTAGATAATTGTTTTTCGAGTTCTATAATTCCTTTTGGAGTTGCCATAGCTCTGGTGTGGTATTCTAGAGCAAAATTTTCTAATTTGACCGATTCTTTTTCAGAAGCAGTACTTTCTTTTATCGAGAAAATCAGCAAATAATAAAATTTAGCATAAACTTCAACATCCAAATCTTTTCGATACAAATCTTCTTCCATACCTTTAATGATGTTTTGCTTGAACATAGTATTGCAATCTTCAAGCTCGTTAGCAATCATTTTGGAATGGATTTCTGGATAATGCTTTTTGAGTTGATAAACAGGAGAGTTGTCAATTGTTTGAAACATTTCTTTAAACATTCTTCTGATTTCAAAATTTTCTTCAATGGCATTATATTCTTTGGCTATAATTTCATCGATAATCGTGTGTATTTTTTGATGAATTATTTCTGTGCCTTCTTCAATTAAGACTTCTTTGTTGTGAAAATATTTATAAATCGTTTTTTTAGAAATACACATCTCACAGGCAATATCATCCATAGTCACGCTTTTGAAACCCAGTTTCAAGAACATTTCTGTAGCTTTTTTGATGATTTTTTCTTTCATTTTATTCTAAATTTCGAGTGCAAATGTAATCAGGAAACTTTGGAAACAAAAATAGTTTCCTTATATTTTACATAAATTTAACATTAACTTTTCTTCTCAGGTTTGATAATCATTCGTAAGGAAGAGTTTTTTGTGAAATAAGCTATTCCCCAATGATAGAGTGTGTTAACTTTATTTCTTGGCATCGATAGCGACATTAAATGCACAAACAACCAAGCCAACCAAGCGAACGTTCCTTTAAAATGTAGTTTTGGTTTTGGAATGTCAACCACGGCCTTACTTCGACCAATAATGGCCATCGAGCCTTTGTCTTTATATCGAAATGGATGTTCTGATTTTCCAATTTTTTGGTAAATCAAATTTTTGGCAAGATTGCTGCCTTGTTGCATCGCAACTTGTGCCACTTGCGGATGCCCATTTGGAAAATTAGCATCACTGTCCATGTAACATGTATCGCCAATGGCAAATATGTTTTCGGTTGTTGTAACTTTGTTAAATTCATCAACGATCAATCTATTTCCACGACCATAACATTCGTTAGGTAAACCCGAGAATCGCATGGCGGTTACTCCTGCGGCCCAAATTAAATTTTTAGATTTGATGCTGTTTCCTTCTTTAAAATATATGGTTGATCCGTCAAAATCAGACACATGTGTGTTTAAATTTACGACGACACCAATTTCTGTAATGGCCTTTAAAGTATCTTCTTGCGAGGCAATACTCATGGGTGATAAAAGTGCTTCTCCGCCATCAACTAAGTAGATTTTACCATTAATAAATTCCGATAATTCGGGATATTCATTCTTTATTATGGTTTTACTCATTTCGGCAAACATTCCCGATATTTCAACACCAGTCGGTCCACCACCAGCCACTACAATGCGTAATAATTCTTCTTTTTCTTCTCGGTTATTTGAAATCGCTGCGGCTTCTATGCGTTGCAATAAAATGTTTCGCATGTTCAAAGCATCTTCCAGAGTTTTCATCGGAATGGCGTTCTTTTTCACATTTTCCATCCCAAAATAATTGGTCATGGTTCCGGTTGCAATGACTAAATAATCATAGTTGAGTTCACCGTTTGAAAGGATAATTTTGTTTTCATTGGCGTTAATTTCTACCAATTCACCCAGCCAGAATCGGATGTTTTTTGAACCAGAAAACATTTTTCTAAAAGGATAACTAATGGAAGAAGTTTCCAAAAAGCCTGTGGCAACTTGATATAACAAGGGTGGGAAAAAGTTGTAATTGATTTTATCTACCAATACTATCTCGAAACCATCAACATTTGAAAGATTTTTTGCGACGTTCAATCCTGCAAACCCACCGCCAATTATAACTACTTTTTTCATGGTTTAATTTTTTGAAGTAAATTCTATGTTGGCCATTAGGTTGATATTAGAGCCAATTAGTAAACCCGAATTTTCAACATTAGTATTAGAAAACAATTTAAAATCACGACGATTGATTTGTCCAATAATTTCAAAAATAACTTTTGAAAAACCATTTCGAGTTTCAAAGTCTACAATTTTTGCATCTAATTCAACAGTTTTAGTAATGTTGTTTACCGTTAAATCGCCTTTTATAAAATTGATATCGGCATTAATTTTTTCAAATGAAGTAGACTTAAAGCTCACCGTTGGATGTTGTTCTGCATCAAATAAATCATTCAATTTTAGATGACTATCAATGTGTTCTAATTTACCTTCTTTTTTATGAACGTCTACTACAAACTCTATCGAAGCATCTACAAGCTCATCGTTTAGTACTTCTATTGAGCCATTAAATTTATTGATAGAACTTGCCAAATAAGCAATTATAGAATGTCGAGCTCTAATTAAAAAATCGGATTGTTGCGAATTGATAGACCAGTTAGTTGTATTCATTTTGAGAAAGAATTTTATACTATTTTGATGGCAAAGATATACAGGAAACTTTTAATACTAAAATAGTTTCCTTAGTATTTTGATAATTTTAACATTTCAAGCAACCCATGAAACTGTAAAGTAGTTGTGTATTTGTAATCAAATAATATGTAGTTTTGCACTTCTTGTAAACGAAACAAGTCACTCATTATGCAAGCAATCTCACAGTATCAACAACTTATTTCTGATTATTTCACAGCATTACATCTCAATAAAGAACCCAAAAATCTTTATGAACCCATAGAGTATATTTTGCATTTAGGCGGAAAAAGAATGCGTCCAATTTTAACATTAATGGCTGCTGAAGTTTTTGATGTGGATTGTAAAAAAGCATTGGCGGCTGCTACTGCTATTGAGGTTTTTCATAATTTCTCATTAGTGCATGATGATATTATGGACGATGCGCCTTTGCGTCGCGGTAACGAAACCGTTCATGAAAAATGGAACATTAATACTGGAATTCTTTCGGGAGATGCTATGCTGATTTTGGCGTACCAACATTTTGAAGAATACGAGCCAAAAATCTTCAGAGCATTAGCCAAATTATTCAGTAAAACAGCTTTGGAAGTTTGCGAAGGCCAACAATACGACGTCGATTTTGAAACCAGAGACGACGTTACGATTCCAGAATATTTAAAAATGATTGAATACAAAACGGCTGTTTTAGTAGGTGCTGCTATGAAAATGGGCGCTATTGTTGCCGAAACTTCGGAAGAAAACGCCAATTTAATTTATGATTTCGGATTGAATTTGGGGATTGCTTTCCAATTACAAGACGATTATTTAGACGCTTTCGGAAATCCAGAAACCTTCGGAAAGCAAGTTGGCGGCGACATTATCGAAAACAAAAAAACCTATTTGTATTTGAAAGCTATTGAATTTGCGAAATCAGTTGAAAAAGAACAATTGTTGCATTTATTTTCAATTCAACCCGATGATAATACTGATAAAATTAATTCGGTAAAAGAAATTTTCAATCAAACTGGAGCTTCTCAAGCCACTCAACTAGCTATAAAAGAATATACATTCAAAGCTTTTGAAACTCTAGAACAAATGAATATTGATGCTGGTAAAAAAGCACTTTTAAAAGTTTTCGGCGAAAATTTAATGGATCGCAAAGTATAAATTGTGAAGTGGTTTTTGACTTTATCGATTTTCAACAATACCAATAATCACGAACGAGGCGCTTTCTTTTTCACGTTTTGTTTTCCTTTTTTCACCATTGTAGCGTTGTGGATTGATTCGGTTTCTTTTTGTCAAAACCACTTTGATGGAAGAATGCTGACCAACGTTTTAGCCATTACCTATTTTGTGTTCTTCTTCATTTCAGCGCAAGCCAATCTCAGAAAATTGATGTTTTGCATGGTATTTTTGTCGTATATCGGCGAATTACTATTTTGTAAAATATTGGGGTTGTATGCCTATCGCACAGCAGACATTCCACTTTATGTGCCGTTTGGTCACGCTATTGTATATGCATCGGGATTTGTTTTAGCAACCTCGAAATTGGTTAAGACTAACGAAATACTAGTTAGAAAAATTTTCTCAATAGCATTTACATTACTTTTTCTATCGGTTGGTATTTTTCTAAACGATATGTTTTCACTTCTTTTTGGTTTACTGTTTTTCGGTTTGATGAAAAGAAAAAAGTGGCAAAATGTCTATTACACTATTGCACTTTGTGTTATCTTTATAGAGTTGGTTGGAACGTATTGTAAATGTTGGACATGGGTTCCAAAGACATTTAATGCTATCCCAACTGCCAATCCGCCCATGGGAGCCGTGTTTTTCTATGCAGGTGGGGATGTTATTTTGGCAAAAATTGTAAGTTATTGGAAATCAAATAAAGAGTAAATGAATTTTCCCGCACCCACATCTACCGACGAATTGTTGCACAACGCAACAGCCGAAAACTTGTATCAAAACTTAATTCTGCAATTGAATAAAGATTTCAATTTTGCCAACGAACCAGTCGATTTTCATCCCAGTACTACTCCTGATGAATTGAAAGTGCAGTTGCACGAAAAAATCTACCGACTCATTCAGTACAAATTTGCCGAATATTTAAGTCTGCTCTATATTGTGGATGTTCCCGAAGATCAAGTGAAAAAACTAGACGGTTCAGACCTTATGGAATTATCGGAACAAGTTTCTTTTTTGATTTTGAAAAGAGAATGGATGAAGGTGTGGTTTAGAAACCGCTTTTAATTAAATAGTAAAAAACCACTAAAATTAGTAGTCAATACCCAACAAAGGCATTGTAGTGTTTCATGGTTATTTCAATAATTGGTTTGTTGAATAATAGATATTTTTTTGTGACTAACAATCAGACGGATGTTAAAATTATATTCTAATTTTTATTTAAAACATTTATCACTATTTTTGTTAAGAGATAAGATTACGATATTGAAAATATTTTAATTTGCATCAACTGTTCCTTACTTAATTAATCCCCAAACATATGGAAAACTACTTTAAGGAAATAAGGTCACATTTTTTTGATGAAGCCGAAACGTTGTTTTCTATTTGGGATACCAACCTTAACTTTGTGGATGCTAACAAGGCTCTACTCGATATTCTACAAGTAGAAAAAGAACAGCTCATGGGTCAAAATATATCTAAAATGGCTCCTGATACTATAACCAGTGGGCGTTTTGATATATACAAGCAAGTCCTAGAAACTGGTAAAACTGCTATAATTGATGAGGTGAAAACGCATCCTGATTTGGATATTGGTAGTCAATATTACAGAGTAAAAATTTTTAAAATGAAATATGGCATTGGTGTTA
This sequence comes from Flavobacterium sp. FG139, assembly GCF_057809695.1. NCBI lineage: Bacteria > Pseudomonadati > Bacteroidota > Flavobacteriia > Flavobacteriales > Flavobacteriaceae > Flavobacterium > Flavobacterium sp. FG139. Next base: position 53,037 of record NZ_JBMDKL010000013.1, on the reverse strand, counting down.
TCAGTAAAAACATCACCGACCTGAAAATTATCATTAATGATGACATTCAAAAATTACAAGAACAGGCCAGTTTACTACAATATCAAAACACTCAATTATCCGATTTCTGTAATATTGTATCACATAATTTAAGAGCTCCTCTAGTAAATCTTGGTATGCTGACAGATTTTATAGGAGAAAGCAATAATCTTGAGGAATTAAAGGAGTTGTCTTCTAGGTTAAAGCCTGTTATCGAAGGGCTTAATGAGACATTTGATTGTCTAATAGAAACACTTCAATTTCGTTTAGATAAAGAAATAAAAATGGATCAAATTAACCTAGAGGAAAGGACAAACAAAATTCTTAAGGAATTTGAACCTGAAAAAGAAGTCAGTAAAGCTAATGTAAAAATAAATTTTGAATCCTTCCCAGAGATCACTTATCCCCGAAAATATATTGACAGTATCTTGTCTAATTTGATTAGCAACGCATTTAAATATAGATCTCCCAACCGTAATCTTGAACTCAACCTGAGGACTGTGGTAAGGCATGGGAAAGTGCTTTTGGTTGTAAAAGATAATGGCTTAGGTATTGATTTGAATATGCATCATGATCGTATGTTCAAAATAAGGAAAGTATTTCACAAACATCCTCAAGCAAGAGGTTTTGGTTTGTTTATGATAAAAAACCAGATTGAATCAATGGGGGATACCATCTATATTAAAAGCAAAATAAATCGAGGAAGCACCTTTTACATCGAATTTAAAAATCAAAAAAATGACACAAAAGAAATTAGTATTGGTGGATGATGATCAAATTTTTGTTTATTTAACTGCAAAGGCAATTGAACAGACCAAACTTATCGATTTGATAAAGATTTTTGATAACGGATTGGATGCTATTAATTTTTTAAAAGAAAATTCTGGAGAACCTCAATCGTTACCGGAAGTGATACTTTTAGATCTTTCGATGCCCATCATGGATGGCTGGCAGTTTTTAGAAGAATATATTTTTTTGCAACCAAAATTGACTAAAAAAATCATCATTTATATCGTTTCCTCTTCTATCACTCCTGCAGATATAATTAGGGCAAAAAACATCAGTGAGGTTTCAGATTATATTATTAAACCTGTTACCAAAGAAAAACTAATTGAAGTTGTAAAGCAACTATAATAATTACTAGAATATTTCCTGTTTTTAAAAAAAAAACTATTAATTACCTATAAAAAGGAAGTTTTTAAAAAAAAGAGTAGGCTATTCATATTAGTTTAAATCCATAAACCTTATAAAAGGATAACTAAGTTTTTTGGTTACAAAATCTTCTTGGTGATTAAATCGTCGGTAATAATTATGACATTTATAATTTTATTATTATCCGTTCGAGTATAATTTTGTTTTTGGCTAAACAAACAGAATTCCTTGTTATAAGATTTTGGCCAATAAATGGAGTCATTTTAACGCAATGAAGTTACAAAGCTAATAGAACCTTAGTGTTCAATTAGGCATTAGAAATATACTCTAATAAACGGCATCAAAGCATCACTATAAACGCTTTTGTCTTTATCAAAAAGAAGGTTGTATCGAAGACCAACCGTTACGTTATCCATGCGGTAACCAGCGCCTACATACAAACCCGTATTCCAAAAGTTATCTTTTAAGTTGGGTCCGCCAACCATTTGTAAGGTCGAGTTCACACGCACTTGTTCCAGCTCTAATGAAATTTGTGCTTCTTCAATTGGATTGAAAAGTGTGATAAAATTAGCCCCATAAATAGCAGAAGTGTAATAATCTCGTTGTGAAACAAAACTTCCTTGTAGTCCAACACCCATAGAAACATAGCGGTTAAAGTTGTAAATCGCACTCGGAGCCACGGTTACGTCAGTGAAACCAGAACCAATGCTCAAACCCAATCCACCACCAAATTGAACGTGCTCCCAAAAATCGCTTTTTTGTTGTTTTTGAGTGCCTTCCTGTCCATAAACTCCAAAACTTAAACCAATAAAAAACAAAATGGATAGTGTTTTTGTTAAATTTTTTATAGAATTCGTTTTCATACCAATGTATATATTTATTTAGCGATATAAATGTAGCAAAAACATTGAAAGATTGTTATAAATATTTTACTTTTGCAGTAATTTTTTAACTACAAGAGTACTTATATATATAAATATGGATAGGTTTTCCTTTTTAAACGCAGCACATACTCAATTTTTTGCCGATTTATACGAACAATATACTCAAAATCCAGACGCTGTTGAGCCAAGCTGGAGAGCTTTTTTTCAGGGTTTCGACTTTGGAATGGAGACGTATAATGAAGAAAATGCTGGAGCCCAATTGGCTAATTATGCTGCAACTTCATCTGATAACGGAGCAATTTCTGAAAAACTTCAAAAAGAATTTAATGTTTTAAAACTGATTGACGGCTACCGCACTCGTGGACACCTTTTTACAGAAACCAATCCAGTTCGCGATAGAAGAACCTATGAGCCGAATTTAGACTTAGTGAATTTCGGACTTTCGGATGCCGATTTGAATACGGTTTTTGATGCTGCTAAAGTATTAGGACACCAACCATCGACATTAAAAGATATTATTACGCATCTTAAAAACGTGTATTGCCAACACATTGGTATCGAATACATGTACATGAGAAAACCTGAAGTCATTCAGTGGATTCAAAATAGAATTAACATCAACGACAATCTTCCTAAATTTGATGCCGATCAAAAGAAACACATTTTAGGAAAATTAAATGAAGCGGTTTCATTCGAAAATTTCCTTCACACGAAATATGTAGGTCAAAAACGTTTCTCTCTTGAAGGTGGCGAAAGTATTATTCCGGCATTAGACGCGGTAATTGAAGCAGCTGCTGAAAAAGGAGTAGAGCATTTCGTAATGGGAATGGCACACCGTGGTCGTTTGAATGTTTTAGCTAATATTTTTGGGAAAAACACGCAAGATATCTTCTCCGAATTTGACGGAAAAGACTACGATAAAGAATATTTTGACGGAGACGTTAAATACCATTTGGGATTAACTTCTGAAAGAACTACTGCATCAGGTAAAAAAATCAACCTGAATTTAGCGCCCAATCCTTCGCATTTAGAAACAGTTGGAGCTGTTATTGAAGGAATTGCACGTGCCAAACAAGACCGTCATTTTCCAAACGATTTCTCAAAAGTGTTACCCATTGCCGTTCACGGTGATGCGGCAGTAGCAGGTCAAGGAATTGTATACGAAATTGTTCAAATGGCGCAATTGGACGGTTATAGAACTGGTGGAACCATTCATATTGTCATCAACAATCAAGTCGGATTTACAACCAATTACCAAGATGCTCGTTCGTCAACCTATTGTACTGATGTGGCCAAAGTTACTTTGTCGCCAGTACTTCACGTAAATGCCGACGATGCCGAAGCAGTGGTTCACGCGATGCTTTTTGCCTTAGATTTCCGTATGGAATTTGGAAGAGACGTGTTCATCGATTTATTAGGATACAGAAAATACGGTCATAACGAAGGTGATGAGCCTCGTTTTACACAACCGGTTTTATATAAAATTATCGCCAAGCATCAAAATCCAAGAGAAATTTATGCAGAGAAATTAATCACTGCTGGGATTGTAGATGCGGCCTATTTGACTCAAATTGAAAACGATTACAAAGCCGATTTAGATCAAAATTTGGAAGCGTCACGTAAGAAAAGTTTAACCATTATCAAACCATTTATGCAAGATGAATGGAGTGGTTTCGAACAAGTTTCAGACGATGTGATGCTGCAAAAAGTCGATACTAAATTCGATAAAAAACAATTAGATGAAATTATCGAAGTGGTTTCTACTTTACCATCGGATAAAAAATTCATCAATAAAATATCTAAAATTGTTACCGATAGAAAAACCATGTATGATAACAATGTTATCGATTGGGGAACGGCAGAAACGCTGGCTTACGGGTCACTTTTAACAGAAGGATACGATGTTCGTGTTTCAGGACAAGATGTGGAAAGAGGAACGTTTTCACACCGTCATGCGGTAGTAAAAGTAGAAGATAGCGAAGAAGAAGTAATTCTTTTAGACACTTTAAAAAACAGCAAAGGTAGATTTCAAATTTACAATTCGCTATTGTCCGAATATGGTGTGTTAGGTTTTGATTATGGGTATGCTTTAGCATCGCCAAAAACTCTAACCATTTGGGAAGCACAATTTGGAGATTTCTCTAACGGTTGCCAAATCATGATCGATCAATACATTTCGTGTGGCGAAGACAAATGGAACAACCAAAACGGAATCGTAATGTTGTTGCCTCACGGCTATGAAGGTCAAGGTGCAGAACACTCATCGGCTAGAATGGAGCGTTATTTACAACTTTGCGCTCGTCATAATATGTATGTAGCCGATTGTACTACGCCAGCCAACTTCTTCCACTTGTTGCGCAGACAAATGAAAACCAATTTCCGTAAACCCTTGGTGGTATTCTCGCCGAAAAGTTTGTTGCGTCACCCATTGTGCGTGTCAACGCAAGAAGAATTATACAACGGACAATTTCAAGAAACGATTGACGATAAATCGGTAGACAAGAAAAAAGTAAAAACTGTGGTTTTCGTAACCGGTAAATTCTACTATGATATCTTGGCCGAAAGAGAAAAATTAGAACGCAATGATGTAGCTTTGGTGCGTATCGAGCAGTTGTTTCCGTTGCCAGTGGCTCAATTGAAAGACATTATTGCTAGTTATCCCAATGCCGACGATTACGTTTGGGCTCAAGAAGAACCTAAAAACATGGGTGCTTACAGCTATATGTTGATGAATTTCGATTTAGTTAAATGGAGATTGGCATCACTTAAAGCGTATGCCGCACCAGCAGCAGGAAGTAGCACTCGTGATAGAAGACGTCATGCCGATGCGATACGAATGGTTTTTGATAAAAATTTATTTAGATAGTTTTTAAAATCTATTATGAAAAAGCTACTAGTATTCTTTCTCTTTGCAACACTATTTTCTTTTGGACAAGAAATAGAAACACCAAAAGAAGGCAAAGTTTTAGTGTATTTTACAAGATATGATGCCACAGGGTTTTTAATTAATTTTAAATATTTTGATGGAGATAAATATTTAGGGAAGTTCAATTATGGCAAATATATGGTTTATGAATGCGAACCAGGTAAGCATGTCTTTTGGTCAAAGTCTGAAAATTTCGATTTTGTAGAAGCTTCTTTAGAAGCAGGTAAAACTTATATAATTGATTCCAGACCTCAAATGGGTGCATTCAAGGCAGGAGTAAAATTAGTAGTTTTCAATAAAGAACTAGAAAACTACGATAGATATAAAAAACGAATTTTCAAATCAATAGAAAAAGGTGAACGGTATCTACCATCAGAAGAAGAAGTAAAGAAAGAAGCTGATGAAATTAAAGATACTATTGAAAAGGGAATGGAAAAATTCAACAAACTGAAAAGTGAGAATTCAGACCGAATTGAAACTCTTACAGATGGGATGTTTTATGATAAGGATTTTTTTGTTGAAAAAGATTACACAAAAAAAGAGTAAAAGATAAAATACGTCAAATTTTTGACAAGATATAATTGATAATAACACACTTATAAAATTATAAAAGGATGATTTTAGAAATGAAAGTGCCTTCACCAGGCGAATCGATAAAAGAAGTTGAAATCGCAACGTGGTTAGTAAAAGATGGCGATTATGTAGAAAAAGACCAAGCGATTGCTGAAGTAGATTCAGACAAAGCAACTTTGGAATTACCAGCAGAAGCTAGCGGAATTATTACGCTTAAAGCAGAAGAAGGTGATGCTGTAGCGGTTGGCGCGGTCGTTTGTTTAATCGACACCAGTGCAGCTAAACCAAGTGGTGCTGCTCCAGTAGCAGAAGCTCCTAAGGTTGAAGAGAAAAAAGTAGAAGCTCCTAAGGCAGCTCCAGTAGTAGAAAAAACGTATGCTACGCAAGCGCCATCTCCAGCAGCTAAGAAAATATTAGACGAGAAAAACATCCAACCAACAGATGTTGTTGGAACAGGAAAAGGTGGAAGAATCACTAAAGATGATGCGGTAAACGCAGTGCCATCTATGGGAACTCCAACTAGTGGTAATCGTGGTTCTGAACGAACAAAATTATCCATGTTGCGTCGTAAAGTAGCCGAAAGATTGGTTGCTGCTAAAAATGAAACGGCTATGTTGACTACATTCAATGAAGTAGACATGACGGCTATTTATGCTTTGAGAGCGCAATATAAAGATGCTTTTAAAGACAAACACGGATTAGGCTTAGGCTTCATGTCGTTCTTTACTAAAGCAGTGACTAGAGCATTACAATTATTTCCAGATGTGAACTCGATGATTGATGGTCAAGAGAAAATTTCGTATGATTTCTGTGATATTTCAGTAGCGGTTTCGGGTCCAAAAGGATTGATGGTTCCTGTAATGAGAAATGCAGAAACATTATCTTTCCGTGGTGTTGAAGCCGAAATCAAGCGCTTAGCTATTCGTGCTCGTGACGGACAAATTACGGTTGATGAAATGACAGGAGGAACATTCACTATTTCTAATGGAGGTGTTTTTGGAAGTATGTTGTCTACGCCAATTATCAATCCGCCACAATCGGGTATTTTAGGAATGCACAATGTGGTTGACAGAGCTATTGTTAAAAACGGACAAATCGTTATTGCTCCAGTGATGTATGTTGCTTTATCGTATGATCACAGAATCATTGACGGACGTGAGTCTGTTGGATTCTTGGTAGCCGTAAAAGAAGCATTAGAAAACCCAGAAGAAATTTTGATGGGTGGCAATGCTAAGAAAGCTTTAGAATTGTAAAATTAAGTTTTAATAAATATTGAAATCCCGTTTAGGAAACTGAACGGGATTTTTTGTTTATTTGCACCATTGCGTTAGGGATAGCAGTGGAAATACTTTTGTTTTTTATTTAAAACAAAAGATTGGAACGTATAGCCCGACCCTTGTGGTAACGCCCAAAAACTAATTATTATGTCGACGAATAAAAAAACGGCTGCTATCGGATTTATTTTTATCACGATGTTAATTGATATCACAGGATGGGGAATTATCATTCCGGTGATTCCTAAATTGATCAAAGAATTGATTCATGGTGACATTAGTGAAGCGGCTAAATATGGCGGTTGGCTTACTTTTGCGTATGCAATTACGCAATTTCTTTTTGCACCGTTAATTGGAAATTTGAGTGACAAATTTGGACGGCGTCCCATCATATTGATTTCGCTTTTTGCTTTTTCAATGGATTATTTGTTGCTCGCTTTTGCGCCAACGATAACTTGGCTTTTTATTGGAAGGATTATAGCTGGATTAACTGGTGCTAGTATAACCACAGCTTCGGCGTATATTGCCGATGTGAGTACACCCGAAAACAGAGCCAAAAATTTTGGGATGATTGGTGCGGCTTTCGGACTCGGATTCATCATCGGACCGGTTATGGGAGGGTTTCTTGGGCACTACGGTTCTCGAGTTCCGTTTTATGCTGCAGCGGTATTGTGTATGTTGAATTTCTTATACGGTTATTTTATTTTACCCGAGTCGTTATCTCAAGAGAATAGGAGAAATTTCAATTTAAAAAGAGCCAATCCTATTGGTGCTTTTATGAACATGAGAAAGCGTCCGGCGCTATATGGATTGCTGTTTTCTCTTTTTTTAGTATACGTTGCTTCCCATTCCATTCAAGGAAATTGGAGTTATTTTACGATGTATCAATTTGGTTGGGATGAAAAAATGGTCGGGATTTCTTTGGGCGTAATCGGACTTTTAGTCGGATTGGTGCAAGGCGTTTTGATACGATGGATCAATCCGAGATTAGGAAATGAGAAGAGTATTTATGTGGGGTTGGCCTTATATACTTTGGGACTTTCGTTATTTGCAGTGGCTACGGAAAGTTGGATGGTATTTGTGTTTTTGATTCCGTATTGCCTTGGCGGAATAGCCGGTCCGGCGATGCAAGCCGTTATTTCAAGCAAAGTTGATGCTACAGAACAAGGCGAAATTCAAGGCACCTTATCCAGTTTGATGAGTGCTTCTACCATTATCGGTCCGCCTTTAATGTCGAGTGTTTTTTACTATTTTACACACAATGAAGCGCCGTTTAAATTTGCTGGAGCACCATTTGTTTTGGGAGCAGCCTTAATGTTAATCAGCACGGTGATTGCTTATTTTTCGTTTAAGAACAAATAATTTAGGCCATACGATTACACGCTAGCCCTGATGGAAGGGAAAAGCCTTTTTCGTTTATCAAACGAAAAAGCTTGGAATGACAGCAGGAATAGGGTTTGTAGAAAATGCCCAAGCCATTCGCTTCTATTTTAAATACACACAATGGTTGAAATAATCGATGATGGCTTTTCCTTGGAGCAACACATCGGCACCAATAATACCCTGAACCGGTTTGGCTTTATATTGTTGCAACGCTTCGTTGACATGCGATAAATCAAAAATTACCAAGTGAAATTCGGTGTCTTTCCACCGACCGAGTTGTAAGGTATTGTCTTTGGCAATTTGGGTAAACATGCCCGTAGCACCGGCACCAGCCGCTTTGGTTTTAGAGCTTCCGGCGGTGAGTTGAAACAATTCGATGCTTTCAAACCCAACACACGTATTACTGGCTCCAGTATCGAGAATAAAGTTTCCTTTTACCCCATTAATACTGGCTTTTACGAGTAAATGTTGCGTTTTTGAAACTTTAAAATTTATTTTTTTGTATCCTTCTTTTTTGAGGATTGATTGCATGGCTTCCATAATTCAAAAGTAACAGAAAAATTGGAAATAAACTTTGTAACTTTGCCTTTTAAATTTGAAAATGATTCTTACCGATACCCACACCCATTTATATTCTTCCCAGTTTCAAGACGATCGTAGCGAAATGATTCTGCGTGCTATTGATGCTGGCGTTTCCCGATTTTTTATTCCGGCAATCGATTCGACGTATACGCAAAAAATGTACGATTTGGAGCAACTATTTCCTGAAAATATCTTTTTGATGATGGGCTTGCATCCCTGCTATGTGAAGGAAAATTATCTGGAAGAATTGGCGCATGTGGAAGCTCAATTTGCCAAAAGAAAGTTCTACGCTGTTGGTGAAATCGGGATTGATTTGTTTTGGGATAAAACGTTTTTGAAAGAACAGCAACAGGCGTTTCAGCATCAAATACAATTAGCAAAAAAACATAAATTAGGAATTAACATTCACTGTCGTGATGCATTTGACGAAACGTTTGAAGTGTTGGAAAGCGAAAAAGCGGCTGATTTATTTGGAATTTTTCATTGTTTCACTGGCGATTTGGCGCAGGCGAAACGTGCTATTTCATTGGGATTAAAACTCGGAATAGGCGGAGTAGCTACTTTTAAAAATGGAAAAATCGATCAGTTTTTACATGAAATCGATTTGCAACACATTGTTTTAGAAACCGATGCACCTTATCTAGCACCGGCGCCGCATCGTGGCAAGCGAAACGAAAGCAGTTATACGGTATTGGTAGCTCAAAAATTAGCCGAGATTTATAATCTTCCTATAGAAGAAATTGCACGAATTACTACAAAAAATTCCAAAGCCATTTTTGGGATTTAATAGGAAACAAACAACCAGTTTCAAAATATAAAATTAGCCACGAATTACACGAATTAAAACAAATTTGTGTGATGTAATAATATGCAAATCAAAAAAAAGCGGATAAAATTCGTGATAATTTGTGCAATTTGTGGTAAAATGGACAAGAGTCTACTCTAGGATTTAACCATAAAGTAATCAAAAAGTCATATTTTTTTTGTTCATTTGTTATTCTAAAAAATCAGAACCAAAATGCAGAAGTTTGATGCAATTCGACCGTATTATGATACCGAAGTAAACGAGGGAATTCGTTCGTGTTTAAATCACCCAATGATGAAAGCCATAATGGATTTTACCTTTCCAGAGGTAGATGATGAAATATGGAAAGAGCAATTGAGAAGAACGCATTCGATACGCGATTTTCAATGCAATTTCATCTACCAATCGGTGCAGAAAGTGCTCGAAAAATCGTCGGAAGGATTGACCACATCGGGTTTTGAGAAGTTGGAAAAGAATACATCGTATCTTTTTATTTCCAACCATAGAGATATTATTTTAGATACGTCTTTGCTTAATGTGTGTTTGTTTGATCATGGCTTAGTGATGACAGCATCGGCTATTGGCGACAATTTGGTCAAGAAAGATTTTCTCTTAAAATTGTCAAAATTAAACCGAAATTTTTTGGTACAAAGAGGTTTGCCACCACGTGAATTGTTGCAAAGTTCGAAACTTATGGCCGAATACATTGCACAATTGTTATTGCGTGAAAATCGTTCGGTATGGATTGCGCAACGTGAAGGCCGAACTAAAGACGGAAACGATGCCACTCACACAGGAGTTTTAAAAATGCTCGGAATGGGTTCGGACGAAAAAAATCTGATGGATTATTTTAAGAAGATTAAGATTGTTCCGGTTTCAATTTCCTACGAATACGATCCAACGGATGCTTTAAAAATGCCGCAATTAATGGCAGAAGCTAAAGCTGAGATATATGTCAAAGAGAAAAACGAAGATTTTATTACACTTTTAAGCGGAATTATAGGTCAGAAGAAACGCATTCACATTCATGTTGGTGATGTTTTAGATTCAGAAATTGATGCCATTGTAGCTGAAAATGATAATAATAACAAACAAATTCAAGCTTTGGCACAAGCCATAGACGATTCTATATTACAATCGTATAAATTGTGGCCTACCAATTATATTGCTTATGATTTACTGCACAAAACCAACCAATACAGTAATCAGTATACCGAAGATGAAAAATCATTATTCGAACGTCGTTTAGAAATGAAAATAGACGTTTCTAATCCGATAATGATGGACGGATTTTTAGCGATGTATGCCAATCCAGTGGTCAATAAGTCGAAATACGAAAATGCAATCTAAACCTAACATATTGCTCATTTATACTGGTGGAACTATCGGTATGATGAAAGATTTTGAGACTGGTGCTTTAAAGGCATTCAACTTCAAAAAGTTATTGCAAAAAATTCCGGAAATCAAGCAATTGGATTGTGATATCCAAACCTTTTCTTTTGAAAAACCCATAGATTCGTCTAATATGAATCCTGAAAAATGGGTTCAAATCGCTACAATTATCGAAGAAAATTATGCCAATTTTGATGGGTTTGTAGTGCTTCACGGTTCGGATACCATGTCGTATTCGGCATCGGCATTGAGTTTCATGTTGGAAAATCTAGCAAAACCTGTTGTGTTTACTGGGTCACAATTGCCTATTGGCGATTTGCGTACGGATGCTAAAGAAAATTTAATTACAGCGATTCAAATTGCTTCGTTGCAACAGAAAGGCAAGCCAGTTATTCACGAAGTATGTTTGTATTTTGAATACAAATTGTATCGGGGTAATCGTACTACCAAAATCAACGCCGAACATTTCAATGCTTTTACATCGCCCAACTACGCTTCTTTAGCAGAATCGGGTGTGCATTTGAATGTAAATTCTAGTTTTTTATTCCCTAAATCCACTAAGAAGTTTGTCGTTCATAAAGAATTAGACGATCATGTAGTGGTGGTAAAAATGTTTCCTGGCATCAACGAATTGGTGTTGACCGCTTTGATTGCTATTCCGAATTTAAAAGGCATTGTTTTAGAAACGTATGGTTCTGGAAATGCGCCAACCGAGGATTGGTTTATCCAAATTTTGAAGAAAGCCATCAAAAGTGGTTTGTACATTATTAATGTTACCCAATGTTCGGGCGGAAGTGTGAATATGGGACAATACGAAACCAGTACCCAATTAAAAAAGATCGGAGTGATTTCGGGTAAAGACATCACTACGGAAGCAGCGATAACCAAATTGATGTATTTGTTAGGTCAAAAGGTAGCGCCCAACGTATTTAAAACCATATTTGAAACTTCTTTACGAGGTGAGATGCAATAAGCTTTGATATTTGCTAAATTTTGTGGTTATTTGCACTACAATTAGAGAGGTGTCCGAGTGGTTGAAGGAGCAAGCCTGGAAAGTTTGTATATGGGTAACTGTATCGTGGGTTCGAATCCCATCCTCTCTGCAAAAAATGTTTTTTTAATTTTTACAAAAAATTAATTAAAGAGAATGTTCGAATCCCATCCTCATACAAAAATGTTTTTTTAAATTTTTATTAAATTAATTAAAGAGAATGTTCGAATCTCATCCTCTCTGCTAAATTCTTGATAATGCGATATTACTTTTCTCTTCTAGTATTGTTCGTTTTTTTTGGTGCTTCTGCCCAAGAGGAGGTTGCAGAAAAGAAAGTAGTCGATTCGTTGTATCGTGAAGACCAATTTTATATCAATACTTCTTTTATTAATACGCAGAAAACACCAAGCGGATTAAGACAAAACAAAATTTCTCCAAGTTTAGGTTTCGGAATTTTAAGAGATATGCCTATCAATAAAAATAGGACTTTTTCGATAGCGGCTGGTTTGGGGTATAGCATCAATATTCTTAATGATAATTTATATACTTACACGACTTCCGATGCCAATTCGACACGTGTTTACGAAATTATTTCTTCGGATATTTATTTTACAAAAAACAGATTGACTACCCAATATTTAGATTTCCCAATTGAAGTAAGATGGCGAAATTCTACCTATGAAAGTCATAAATTTTGGCGAATTTATACCGGTTTCAAGTTGAGTTATTTGATTGCAGATAAATATAAATTTGAAAACGATTTGGGAACTACTATTTTAAAACACGATCCCAATCTCAATAAACTACAATACGGATGTTATATTTCATCGGGCTGGAATACTTTGAATGTGTATGTGTATTTTGGTTTGAATCCTATTTATAAAACTACCGAAGTAAATGGGCAACGTAATAAAATGAATTTTTTTACTTTAGGGTTGCAATTCTATATTCTATAACCAAAACCAAAATAAGACAATTTGCGGAAGCATTCCAGCGAGGTATCCAATCAGTAGTTCTTGCATAGTGTGTGCTTTCATAGCTAATCGTGAAGAGGCTACAATTCCACTAATGATAAATAACGTAGCTATAGTGTAAATAATGTTCAATTCGTGATGCATGCTCATGCCAATCACAAAGAACGTTAATGCGCTTAAGGCAATCATGTGAATGCTGGCTTTGAGATTAGCATACAACAATCCGAATGCAATTATTGTACTAACAATTCCGCCTAGAAAAAAGAAAAATAATTCCTCAAATCGTTCTACAGTTACACTTTTGCTGATGAGAATACCCGTTAATGCAATTTGCATCAATAACGGAATTTTACGTTGTGAAACTTCCGAAAGCATTATGGTATCGACCTTTCCAAAGGTTCTTAATAAGTAAAAAAATGCTAACGGAAGAAAAAAAGTAATGATTATTACCTGAAATAACAACAGAAAATATTGTTCTTTAGCATAATAATTTTCACTAAAAAGAATGTAAAAAACAGTTCCTACTATTGGGATGAAAATAGGATGGAAGAGGTAGGAAAAAAAAGGAAGAATCTTTTTCAATGCGGTGGATTTAAAAACAAATATAGTAAATAGATGGAATTATCATTATCCTTATGGATATAAAAAAAACGAACACAATGTTCGTCTTTTTTATATTTTTTTTCGCATTCGAGCTACCGGAATGTCCAATTGCTCACGGTATTTAGCAATCGTTCTTCGGGCAATTGGGTAGCCTTTTTCTTTTAAAATTTCGGCCAATTGGTCGTCGGGTAAAGGTTTGTGTTTGTCTTCGGCTTCAATAACGTTTTGTAAAATCTTCTTGATTTCAAGTGTGGAAACGTCTTCACCTTGGTCGTTTTTCATCGCTTCCGAGAAGAATTCCTTAATCAATTTAGTACCATAAGGCGTGTCTACATATTTGCTATTGGCAACTCGAGAAACAGTTGAAATGTCCAAGCCAACCATATCGGCAATGTCTTTCAAAATCATGGGTTTCAAACTGGTTTCTTCGCCATCTAGAAAATACTCTTGCTGAAAATGCATAATCGCATTCATGGTTACAAAAAGGGTTTCTTGACGTTGTTTAATAGCGTCAATAAACCATTTGGCAGAATCCAATTTTTGTTTGATAAACTGCACCGCATCTTTCTGCGAATTCGATTTATCTCTCGAATCCTTATAGGTTTGCATCATTTCTTGGTAATCTTTAGAAACGTGCAATGAGGGTGCATTTCTGCCATTCAACGTCAATTCCAATTCACCATCATTAATTCGAATGGCAAAATCAGGAATGATGTTCTCAGTCACTTTATTATTTCCGGTAAACGAACCACCTGGTTTGGGGTTCAGTTTTTCAATTTCGTGAATGGCTTTTTTCAATACATCTTGTGAGATATTGTATTTCTGAAGTAACTTATCGTAATGTTTTTTAGTGAACGCATCAAATTGCGTTTCGATAATATTGGTAGCTAAATCAACCGATTCTGTGGGTGTTTTATGCTTCAATTGCAACAACAAACACTCTTGTAAGTCGCGTGCACCCACACCAGAAGGTTCCAATTCGTGAATGACATGCAAGATGCGTTCTACGTTTTTTTCGTCGGTATAAATCCCTTGCGTAAAGGCCATATCATCTACGATATCTTGTATGGTTCTGCGGATATACCCCATGTCGTCAATGCTTCCCACAAGAAATTCTGCAATTTCTCTATCGGTATCGTTCAAAATAAACGTATTCAACTGATTGATTAAATCTTGATGGAAACTTACTGGAGAAGCAAACGGACTTTCGCGATCGTTATCGTCATCACTATAATTGTTGGCTTGTAATTTGTAATCAGGCGTTTCGTCGTTACTTAAATATTCATCGATATTGATGTCGTCAGCTTCAATATTGTCGCTTCCTTCATAATCATCGTATTCATCATTGTTGTCAAACTCGTCTTTTTCATAAACTTCTTCCTCATCTTTACCCGATTCTAGTGCTGGGTTCTCGTTCATTTCTTCCAACAAGCGTTGCTCAAATGCCAACGTAGGCAACTGAATCAACTTCATCAACTGAATTTGTTGAGGAGATAATTTTTGAGATAATTTGAATTGTAAGTTTTGCTTTAACATTTTTTATAGTTGCTAAGTAACTGAGTAACTAAGATTCTGAGTTTCTCTTTATGATTTTAAATTAATAAAAATATTTTAAACCTTAGCAACTCAGAAACTGAGGAACTAAGAAACTTAAAATTAAAACTCTGCATTCTGTGGCGTTCTTGGAAACGGAATTACGTCTCTAATGTTTGTCATTCCGGTTACAAACAATACCAATCGTTCAAATCCTAATCCGAAGCCCGAGTGCACTGCCGAACCAAATCTTCTAGTATCTAAATACCACCACAATTCTTCTTCGTCAATACCTAACGCTTTCATTTTTTCAACCAAAACGTCGTAACGCTCTTCTCTTTGAGAACCACCAACGATTTCTCCAATTCCAGGGAAAAGGATGTCCATCGCACGAACGGTTTTTCCATCTTCATTCAAACGCATGTAAAACGCTTTGATGTTCGCTGGATAATCAAATAAGATTACTGGACATTTGAAGTGTTTTTCAACCAAATAACGTTCGTGTTCCGATTGTAAGTCAGCACCCCATTCGTTGATGATGTAATTGAATTTTTTCTTTTTATTTGGTGTAGAATCTCTTAAAATATCAATAGCTTCCGTGTAGGAAACACGTTTGAAATTGTTTTCTAACACGAAGTTCAATTTCTCTAACAATGCCATTTCGCTTCTGTCTGCTTGTGGTTTTGATTTCTCTTCCTCCAACAAACGGCCTTCTAAGAATTTCAAATCATCTGGACATTTCTCCATCGTATATTTAATGACGTATTGGATAAAATCTTCTGCCAAATCCATATTGTCATTCAAGTCATTGAACGCTACTTCGGGTTCAATCATCCAAAATTCCGCCAAGTGACGCGAAGTATTTGAATTTTCAGCACGAAAAGTTGGTCCGAACGTATAAATCTGACCCAAAGCCATAGCAAACGTTTCGCCTTCCAATTGTCCAGAAACGGTTAAGTTGGTTTCTTTTCCGAAGAAATCTTCTTTATAATTTACTTTTCCGTCTTCGGTTCTTGGGGTGTTGTCGAATGGTAAAGCGGTAACTTTAAACATTTCACCAGCACCTTCAGCATCCGAACCGGTAATGATTGGCGTATTTACATACACAAAACCTTTTTCTTGAAAATAAGTATGAACTGCATGAGCCAATACCGAACGAACACGCATAATGGCTCCGAATGCATTCGTTCTAACTCTTAAATGTGCATTTTCACGCAAGAATTCCAACGAATGTTTTTTGGGTTGCATTGGGAATTTTTCTGCATCCGAATCACCCAAAATCTCTAATTTAGTAACTTGGATTTCGTATTTTTGACCAGCACCTTTGCTTTCAACTAATTCGCCAATTACTGAAACGGCAGCACCAGTGGTAATTCTTTTTAATGTTTCTTCAGGGGTGTTTTCAAAATCCACCACACATTGAATATTATTAATAGTCGAACCGTCGTTCAACGCAATAAATTGATTGTTTCTAAAAGTTCTAACCCAACCTTTGGCATTTACTTCATAATTTGCTTTAGCGCTGTTCAGTAAGTCTTTAACTTTGGTATGTTTCATTTTATAGATTTTTAGATCATTCGATTTTTAGATTGTTGAAATAACAAGTGAAATCGTATTACAAATATAAATTAATTTTATTTTTCTTCTTCAGTTTCTTCTTCCTCTTCCACTGGTGAACGAAGAATTTTTAGTGCTGGTTCGTCAATAACATCGCTTTTTCCACTCCATTTTTCGGTGGTTAAAACTAATGCTGGTAATACCAATAAGTTAGCAAACATGGCAAAAGTTAACGTTACAGATATTAATCCTCCTAAAGCAATGGTTCCGCTAAAGCTAGATAAAGTGAAAATAGCAAATCCAAAAATTAAAACGATGGAAGTATAGAAGGTACTTACTCCTGTTTCATGCAAAGCACTAACGACCGATTTTTTAATTTTACCTTTATTATGAATCAAATCGTGACGGTATTTGGCCATGAATTGAATAGCGTTGTCAACCGAAATTCCAAAGGCGATACTAAATACCAAAATAGTTGATGGTTTTAACGGAATTCCGAAATACCCCATCAATCCAGAGGTGATGCAAAGCGGTAAAATATTGGTAACCACCGAAGCAAAAATCATTTTCCAAGAACGGAACATATACGCCATCAATCCAGCAATTAAAAGGATGGCAAATATTAATGATTCGATCAGATTGTCAACCAAATAGGATGTTCCTTTTTGAAACACTAGCGCTTTTCCGGTTAGTTTTACTTCAAATCGATCGCTTGGGAAAATCTGATGGATTCGTTGGTGTAACTTACCTTCAACTTTAGCCATTTCTTCGGTGCCGATATCTTTCATAAACGTAGTGATTCGAGCATACTGCCCAGTAGAATCTACGTAACTCTTCATCAAGTTTTCTTTCGAATTTTTGGTGGCATTTTTGGCATACCCTAAGATGAAAGCTTGTTCTTGCGAAGTAGGTAATTCATAATACTCGGGATTGCCATTGTAATAAGCTTGTTTCGAATATTTTACCAAATTCACAATCGAAACGGGTTTAGAAAGTTCAGGAATACTGTCGATGGTTTGCTGCAATTCGTCCATTTTTCTGATGGTAGACGATTTCATAACTCCTTTTTTCCGTTTGGTATTGATCATGATTTCCAAAGGTTGTACACCGTTGAATTCTTTCTCGAAAAATAAAATGTCTTTAAAGAACGAAGCACTTTTAGGCATTTCGCCAATCAAACTTCCAGAAACTTTCATTTGTGAAACACCAATAACGCTGAAAACCAATAGTAATCCGTAAATGATGTAAATGGTATTTCGTTTGTATCGAACAATGTTTTCAACCGAATTTAGAATGGATGAAAGGTAGTTTTTGTTCAAATGTTTCAAATGTTTTTCCTTTGGCACTGCCATAAAACTATATACTATAGGCACTACAACCAAAGTAAGTAAGTACACCGTGATCACATTGATGGAAGTTACCAATCCAAATTCATACAACAAATCATTCCCAGTAATCATGAAGGTAGCAAAACCAATAGCCGTAGTCATGTTGGTCATCAAAGTAGAAACGCCAATTTTAGAAATCACACGTTGCAGAGCTTTAGCTTGATTGCTATGGTTTTTAATTTCTTGTTGGTATTTATTGATGAGGAAAATACAATTGGTAATTCCGATTACGATGATTAATGGCGGAATAATAGCGGTTAAAATGGTGATTTTATAATGGAATAATCCCAAAGTTCCGAACGACCACATTACACCAAAGATTAAGATACAAATCGATATAAAAGTAGCTCTAAACGAACGGAAGAACAAGAAGAAAATCAATGAAGTGATGAATAATGCGGCACCAATAAACAATCCGATCTCACCTTTCATGTTTTCGGTGTTGATGGTTCTGATGTAAGGCATACCTGAAACCTTCAAGTCTATTTTAGTAGCATCTTCAAATTTCGTGATTTCAGGAACCAAAACATTCAAAATAAACGCTTTTCGAATGGGTGAATTCACCACTTTTTTATTGATGTACAAGGCACCACGAATACTACCCGATTTTTTATTGAATAACAACCCTTCATAAAACGGCAAATCGTTAAAAAGTTGTCGTTTGATTTCAGACAAATACGCTTGGTTTTGAGTTTGCTTTTGATCAATAAGCGGTACCAATTCAAATTTTTCGTTGATGGTATCTTTTTGAAGTTTTTTCAAATCGTTTATAGAAACGATAAGCTCAACTTCTTTGTGCTTTTTTAATGAAGACATCATTTCGTTCCAAGCGGCATAGGCTTTTGGAGTAAAAAAAGCATTGTCTTTAACTCCAATAACGACCAAGTTTCCTTCTTCGC
This sequence comes from Flavobacterium sp. FG139, assembly GCF_057809695.1. Lineage (NCBI taxonomy): Bacteria > Pseudomonadati > Bacteroidota > Flavobacteriia > Flavobacteriales > Flavobacteriaceae > Flavobacterium > Flavobacterium sp. FG139. Next base: position 34,103 of record NZ_JBMDKL010000013.1, on the reverse strand, counting down.
CAAAGGTGTTTAAAAATTGGGTATAGTCTTTATTGGCAGGATGATTTTTAGGTAAAAGATTGGCTTCGTTATAAGTCATCCCAACATTTCTCCATTGAAAGGCAAGGAAAACAGTGAGCAAAAAGATAACCACCAAAATTGTAATTCGGTTTCGAAGTACAATTCCAGCGACAAATTCCCAAAAACCAGTAGTTGATTTCTTTTTCATCAGTGAATTTAAAAACGAGTGCAAAGGTAATGAAAACCGTTTAAAAGCAAAGCACTTAAAACAATCTTTTGAAGAGAAATCTCACTAAAAATTTTATATTAATTTTATACCGCTTTAACAAATTATGATTAAGATTTTCTCATATTTGTAGCATTCAATAAAAGCAATGTTTGCCGATGAAAAATATTAAAAATTCCTTGTTTTATCTGAGTGTTACAGGTGGTTTTACAGCTCTTATGTTTTGGATTGTTTCCAAAGGGAAAATACTTGAAGTTGGTAGAAATGTTGTGGCCAAAACATCTAAAGACACCATGTTTAATCAGTTTTTAGAATCGTTGGTGCATAATCTAAAGCATCCGTTGGCGATTTTATTATTACAAATCATCACCATAATAATCGTAGCACGTTTTTTTGGTTGGATTTTTAGAAAAATTGGTCAGCCTAGTGTTATCGGCGAAATAATAGCAGGTATTTTTCTTGGACCTTCTGTAGTTGGAATGTATTTTCCAGAATATTCAGGATTGCTTTTTCCAACAGAATCGTTAGGGAATTTACAGTTTTTAAGCCAAATCGGATTGATACTGTTCATGTTTGTTATTGGGATGGAACTTGATTTAAAAGTTTTGAAAAACAAAGCCAATGATGCGGTCGTAATCAGTCATGCGAGTATTGTAATTCCGTTTGCTTTAGGGATGGGGCTTTCGTATTTCATCTACCATAAATTTGCTCCCGAAGGCGTAGAGTTTTTATCGTTTAGTTTGTTTATGGGGATTGCTATGAGTATTACGGCATTTCCAGTATTGGCTCGAATTGTGCAAGAACGTGGTATTCATAAAACCAAATTAGGCACTATTGTTATTACTTGTGCTGCAGCCGACGATATTACCGCTTGGTGTATTCTTGCTGCAGTAATTGCCATTGTTAAAGCAGGAAGTTTTGCCAGTTCGATTTATATTATTTTGATGGCTGCGGTGTATGTGCTGATGATGCTTTTTGTAGTAAAACCTTTTTTGAAAAAAATCGGTGATTTGTATGCTAACAGAGACAATCTGAGCAAACCAGTCGTTGCTATTTTCTTGTTGACCTTGATTATTTCATCGTATATAACCGAAGTTATTGGGATACATGCGTTGTTTGGAGCATTCATGACAGGAGCTATTATGCCCGATTTGACGAAAATCAGAAAAATAATCATCGAAAAAATTGAAGACGTTGCTTTGATATTATTATTACCGTTGTTCTTTGTTTTTACAGGACTTCGCACGCAAATTGGGTTGATTAATGACGCCTATTTATGGCAAGTAACGGGTTTAATTATTACGGTTGCCGTGGTTGGAAAATTCTTTGGAAGTGCTTTGGCAGCAAAATTTGTAGGTCAGAATTGGCGCGATAGTTTAACTATTGGTGCGTTAATGAACACACGTGGTTTGATGGAATTAGTAGTGTTAAACATCGGCTACGATTTGGGCGTTTTATCGACAGAAGTATTTACCATGATGGTGATTATGGCTTTGGTAACTACTTTTATGACCGGACCAGCTATCGATGTGATTAATTTTGTTTTTAAACGAAAAGAAGTCCTTATTCCAAATGAAATTATTGAAAATAGTAAGTTTAAAATTCTTATTTCTTTTGGTAATAATGAAAAAGGAAAGTCCCTTCTACGATTGGCCAGCAGTTTTGTAAAAAAGCAAAAAGACAATTCCAATGTTACGGCCTTGCATTTGTCGTTGAGTGATGAGGTGCATTCGTATAATTTACACGATTATGAGAAAGAAACTTTTGAGCCAATTATTGCAGAATCAAAAGTGTTGAATCAAGAATTGACGACTATATTCAAATCCACTGTCGATATTGAAACCGATATTGCAGACATTGCTTCTCGAGGTGAATTTGATTTGGTTTTGGTTGGATTAGGAAAATCCATTTTTGAAGGATCACTTCTCGGGAAAGTGCTCGGGTTTACTACTAGGATTATTAATCCCGACCGACTTTTAGATAAATTTACCGGAAAAGAAGGACTTTTTGACAATTCACCTTTTGACGATAGAACGCGCTTGATTATTTCTAAAAGTAAAAAACCACTCGGGATTTTAGTCGATAAAGACTTGAATGAAGTGAAAGAGGTTTTTATGCCAATTTTCAGTATTGATGATGCTTTTTTAATTGATTATGCTCAAAAATTGATTTACAATAACGATTCAAAAGTTACTGTTTTAGAAATTAATAATCAGGTGAAAAACAATTTTATTATAGAGAATTCGATTACTACTTTAGAAAAAAGCTTTCCTGAAAATATTGCAGTTATTAGCGAAAACGAAATGAAAGCTGGGTTTTTGGCCAAACAAGATTTGATGATGATTTCTTTAGAAAGTTGGAAGAAATTAGTCGATGCTCAAAGTGTATGGTTAAGTACCATTCCTTCGGTTTTAATTATTAAGCCGTAGTAGAATTTAAAATCCTAAGTCAAGAACATAGCTTAATTTAAGAGCAAAATTGTCTTCCAATTTTGGTAAGGCATTAGGGCCATATCGAACAAAAAATGTCAAACCAAATCCTTTGAAAATTTGATTCATTTCAACACCACTTTCAAAAAACCCTTTATCTAACGTTTTGTATTGAAAACCTAGGTGTTGTTCGGGCTTGTCCATAGTTCCCCAGGCCATGCGCGTTACCACAGAAATTAAAGGTTTTATTTTGTAGGCTAATTTCACTTTGTTGAACGTGTGTTTTGCATGAAAAGTCACATACTTGCTCGAGAAAAATTCGTTGAAAAACATGGTTTCAAAACTATTTTTTCCGGCAAAAGTAATGCGTTTAAACAGCCCATCTCGATTCAAATTGTTAGGCGCAATACTGTATAAGTGCGTAAGTGGTACATCGCCAAAGGCAAATCCACCTTGCAAGATAAATGACGTGTTTTGTCCTGATAAATAAGGAATTTCGTGTACAACTTTCACATCAAGTTTAGTGAAATCAAAATCACTTCCGATGATATTTGCAAATGATTTCGTTACTTGAAGTGAGAATTTTGGGAACCTTTTTTCAATTTCAATTCGGCCCGATGAAGTTTGCATATAGCCACTAAACGGATTCCATTGAATGGCAAATTGTGCCGCCGCAATAGTATAGTTGGAATATAAATTGTCGTGTGCAAAGTAGGTGTAGTCAAAAAGAGGTTGAATGTCACTTCTTGACAGACCAAAATAAATATCGGTTTTGGGAAGAAATTTAGTTTCTATAAATCCGGAAAATGCTTTGTTGCTATAAAAAGTAGAAATGTTGATGGGACGCGGGTCATAAATCTTGAATCTTCTGGCTTGCGTGGCAAATTGAATCTGACCAATTTCACTCAAATCATTAGTATACGAAGCACTTACCCATGTGTTGGTTTCCTTCTGTAAAAGATAGGACGGCGTGATGCCATATTTGAATTTTTCATCTTTAAATCCGTATGCTACAAAGCCACTTATTTTATATTTGTCGGATAATTTGTTGTTGGTTACGCCACCAATTCCCAATCTAAATCCTTCAAAATTATTGTATTTGATGATCGATTTTAAATCAACATCAACCACGCTGAGCGGTAAGTAGCCGTTAAATACTTTTTTACCGAAAATGATTTTGTTCTCAATATTTTCAGCAACAGAGAGGCTGTCTAAATTGGTGTAAGTTCTTATTTTTCGTACGTCCAAACTGTCTTTTCGAATAGAATTCCAGTAGGAATCAGGCTTTGACATGCTCGTTTCGGGAACATCAATTTTAATACTTGGTGTTTTAAACGAAACCAACTGATTTATTTTTACATCGTAAGGCGTTGATTCTAGTTTGAGAAAAATTTGATCGGACGCATCTTTCTGTATGCCTTCCAAACTGGTGTTGAATTTAATTGTTTCACCAAAAACATTCAAATCTTCGCTGTTATTACCTTTCACAACAATAAACTTTCGTTTCTCGGGAAACCATATTTTGTGGTCTTTTAGATACTTAAAAGTATAGGTAGCATTGATGTTGATGATTCCGTAAATACGATAAAAGGCTTTGGCAATTCCAAAATTTTCGGCATCAACATACAACAAACCACGAAGTGAATTGGAATTGAATTTTTTGGGTTGAAAGTAAATACGATAGACACTTCTATCTTGAATTTTAACGGTATCCACAATCTTAAACACAAACATGTTTCTACCATAGCTTGAAATCGGATTCTGAATTGGAATTTCCAAAATCTCCAACTGATTTTCATACAGCGAATAAGAAACGAGCTTCAATCCCAAATACTCATACAAGGGTTTCTTAAAACCAGCCATTCGTGAAGCCAAAATGGTTTCTTTGGTGCCGTCGTTATTGTGTTGGATTAGATTTACTTTTTCGGTTTGGTATATGTGTTGTTTTTCAACCAGTTTTTTGAATTTATAATTGGTTGAATCCAAACGCAATCTTCTTTTGTGGAATAAGGATTTCTTGTAAGTAGTATCAATTTTACTTGAAATAGAATCGGGATTGGCAGAAACTAATAGATGTTCGTAATTCTTGTATTCAAAGGTGTTTAACGCTTTTTCGGGTTGGTTTTTGGGTTTGTTTTCAATCACTTTTTTAATGATTAAATTCACTTGGTTCTCAGAATAAATTTCTTGTTGTTTCATGGTATTATTGGTTACCATTTTAATTAAAAGAAATTTGGCGCCAACCGTTTGATAGTAGGTTTTGTCGTAATATCCTTTGTATGAAAAAACTATGGGTTTGTTGTCATCTTTTATTTCAATCGAAAATTTTCCTTCCCAATTGGAAGCAATTGTTTTGTTGTTGTAGGTGATTTTGGCAAACGCAATTGGTACAGTAGTGTCATAATCAATAACTTGACCTTGCATTGTTTTTTGAGAAAAAGCAACATTGCAAAACAGCACAAGAAGGAATATCCAAAACTTTCTCATTAAGATACTTTGATTTAATGGTGTAAAAATAATGGTACAAATGTAGGAATAAAAAAATCCGTCTGGTTCACAAACTAGACGGATTTTAATATAGATTTAACGAACTTACACTTTCATAATCTCGGCTTCTTTTTGAGCCAGATGTTCGTCGATTTTTTTAATAAAACTGTCGGTCATTTTTTGAATGGTTTCTTCGGCTACTTTGCAAACATCTTCCGAAACACCTTCTTTTTCTTGTTTTTTAATATCCGTATTAGCATCTTTTCGGTGGTTACGAATACCAATTTTAGCTTCTTCCGCTTCTGCTTTGGCTTGTTTTACTAAATCACGACGACGCTCTTCGGTTAAAGGCGGAACGCTAATTATGATCACATCACCGTTATTCATAGGGTTAAATCCTAAATTAGCAATCATAATCGCTTTTTCTATAGGGTTCAACATGCTTTTCTCATAGGGTTGAATCGTAATTGTTCTGGCATCTGGAACATTTACATTCGCAATTTGTGAAAGTGGTGTTTGTGAACCATAATAGTCAACAAAAACGCTGCCTAACATTTGAGGTGATGCTTTTCCAGCACGAATATTTAAAAAAGATTTTTCTAAATGAGCCACAGAACCATTCATAGCTTCTTTTGCTTCGTCAATTATAAAGTCAATTTCTTCCATTGTATTTCAGATTATAGCGTCTAAAAATTGTTTTTCTAAATTATATGTTTACTACGGTTCCTACATTTTCACCTTCGCAAATTTTAAGTAGATTACCTCTTTTGTTCATGTCAAAAACCACAATCGGCAATTCGTTTTCTTGGCTTAACGTAAAAGCAGTGGTATCCATTACATTCAATCCTTTTTTCAAAACATCTTCAAAAGAAATGGAGTCAAATTTTACAGCCGATTTGTCTTTTTCAGGATCAGCGGTGTAAATTCCGTCTACACGAGTTCCTTTCAAAATCACATCAGCATGCACTTCTACGCCACGTAAAACGGCAGCAGTATCGGTGGTAAAATACGGATTTCCAGTTCCTGCGCCAAAAATAACAATGCGGCCTTTTTCTAAATGACGAACCGCTCTTCTTTTAATGTACGGTTCTGCAATTGCTTCAATTTTTAGGGCTGTTTGCAAACGAGTTAACATACCTTTGTCTTCTAAAGCGCCTTGTAATGCCATACCGTTAATAACTGTTGCTAACATTCCCATATAGTCACCTTGAACGCGATCCATACCATTACTAGCACCAGCAACGCCTCTAAAAATATTTCCACCACCAATTACAATTGCAATTTCTACACCTTTGTCGTGAATTTGCTTAATTTCATCAGCGTATTCGGCTAGAATTTTTGGGTCAATTCCGTACTGTCTTTCGCCCATCAATGCTTCGCCGCTTAATTTTAGAAGTATTCTTTTGTATTTCATTACTCTTTTTGTTGTTTGTAGTTGTGTTTTGGAAGTGCAAATATAGTTATTATCTGATTTTATGAAATAGTAATTTAAAATTTATGATGCAATTCTTCGAATGATTTTTTGGCCGCTTCATACCCAATTTTGAAGATGGCATCCATTTTTGTTTTACTTGTTTCAAAAGTACTGTAATTAGCTAGTTCTTTGGGTTCAATAATCCAATTGCAATGTTTAAATTTTTCGTAATTGGAATTGGCCGACAACAAATCGAAGGCTCGAGTGGTAACCGCTTTAATCGAAGTTAAATCTTTAGCGGTAATTTTGTTTATCGGACTTACATAAATTCCGATGATGAAATCGCATTTGTCTTGGAGTAAGTCGGTTGGAAAATGGTTTAAAATACCGCCGTCATTATATATTTTACCTTCAATTTCATAAGGAGAAAGCACGCCGGGAAAGGCAGAAGAAGCCAAAATGGCATCAACAACATTAGTTGTTTTTGGAAATACTTTTAATTTGCCTTTCACCATATCTGTTGCGGTAATGTGGATTGGGATGTTTAGATCGCCAATATTGCGTCCTTGAAATATATCTGTAAAATATTTTTTAAAGGAATCAGAATCAATGATTCCAGCTTTTTTTAAAGTGAAATGTTTCCAGTTGAAAAAATAAATCGATTTAAAGAACTCTAAAATTTCTTCGGGTGTTTTTCCGCTGGCATACAACGCTGCAACTATAGAGCCTGCACTAGTGCCCGAAATTTCTGTGGGATGGATATTTTGTTCTTCCAAAAATTGGAGTGCTCCGGCATGTGCCAAACCTTTAGAGCCGCCACCAGAAAACACATAGCCTATAGATTTTTTTTCGAAGTTCATGCGTTGAGTGTGATTAATGTTACAAATCAGTTATAAAAATAAGACTAATTTTGTAATGTAAAATCACAATTATGAATCCGATACTAAAAAACAGTTTAAAAGCCAGTTTATCCTACCAAGAATATAGAAATTTAACCACACAATATGCTGCAGAAGGGAAAACATCTGGTAATAATCAAACGCCAGATTATGTGAATTATACTAAACTAAATGAATCGAGAATGCATCGTTTGGATAAAACGATGCAGGTTGTTGATGAAGTTAAAACCGATCTAGAACATCTAAATAAAAAGTACACATGGCTCGTTATCACGGAAACGTGGTGTGGTGATGCCGCTCAAATAGTGCCGATTATGCATAAAATGGCTGAACTATCCGTGAATATTGATTTGCGAATTGTTCTTAGAGATGAACATGAAGATCTGATGAATTTGTATTTAACCAACGGCACAAAATCTATTCCGAAACTGATTGTTATTAACGCTGAAACAGATGAAGTAATAGCCGATTTCGGACCTAGACCAAGCGGAGCAAAACAATTGATTTTGGATTATAAAGCCATGTATGGCGTTGTTGATGAAACGGCCAAAATAGCTTTGCAAAAATGGTATTTAGAAGATAAAGGCGTGTCGACCCAAAAAGAAATTATTGCATTAATGAAATAATTTTTTCTTCAAACTCTTTAGGAGTAATGCCATTTTCAACAGAATAATCGCCAATTTTAGTTCGACGTAAACACGATAAATAACCTCCAGAGTGTAATGCTTTTCCAAAATCAAACGCTAGCGAACGGATATAAGTTCCTTTGCTGCATTGCACTCTAAAGTCAATTTCAGGCAAATTGATTCGTGTGATTTCAAATTCGTATATCGTTGTTTTTCGGGAAGCAATTTCTACCGTTTCTCCTGCTCGGGCATGTTCGTACAACCGAATGCCATCTTTTTTTATAGCCGAAAAAACAGGTGGTTTCTGGTCGATTTCTCCTAGAAATTGTTTGGTTGTTTCTAGAATTAAGTCCTCAGTAATGTGTTTAGTTTCAAAAGTGGCATCAACTTCGGTTTCCATATCATAGGATGGCGTAGTGGCTCCAACAGTTATGGTGCCAGTATATTCTTTGGTTTGCGCCTGAATTTCAGTAATTTTTTTAGTGAATTTTCCAGTACAAATAATAAGTAAACCTGAAGCCAGTGGGTCTAAAGTTCCGGCATGACCAATTTTAAATTTCTTTGGAAGATCAAATTCGCGTTTCAAAATGTATTTTAATTTATTCACCGCTTGAAACGAACTCCAAGTCAACGGCTTGTCAATTAAAATAACGTGACCTTCAAGAATAGTTTCGGCAGTCATTAAATAACGTCTAATTTATGTATACAGAAATGGATTACCAATAGTGCAATTCCAACCGCAATTCTATAGTATCCAAAAAGTTTGAAGCCATTTCTACTCAAATATCCGATAAAACTCTTAATAGCAATCAAAGCCACCACAAAGCCAACTACATTTCCAATAATTAAGAAATTAACTTGTTCGTGTGATAATACAAAACCGTCTTTATAGTAATCGTAACATTTTTTTACCGTCGCACCCAACATCGTTGGAACGGCTAAAAAGAAGGAGAATTCGGCAGCTGTGGTGCGTGATAATTTTTGTGACATTCCACCCACAATGCTGGCGCCACTTCTTGATACGCCCGGTATCATAGCTAAACATTGGAACAATCCAATTTTTAAAGCGGTTACATAACTAATTTCTTGGTTGGTTGCGATTTCTGTTTTGGTTGAAAACCAATCATCAACTTTTAATAAAATGATACCGCCTATTAAAAGCGAAACCGCTACGGTAACCGGATTTTCTAGTAAGGCATCTATTTTTTTACTGAATAGCAATCCGAAAACCACAGCTGGAATAAAAGCTACCAACAATTTGAAGTAAAAATCAAAACTTTGAAAGAAGCGTTTGAAATATAAAACTACCACAGATAAAATGGTGCCCAATTGAATGACCACGGTAAATAATTTGGTAAATTCTTCATGCGAAATTCCCATAAACGAACTCGCAATAATCATATGACCAGTGGAAGAAATCGGGAGAAATTCGGTTATTCCTTCAATAATTGCCAGAATAATAGCTTGTAAATAATCCATTTTTAGTGAATAGTGATTAGTAAAAAGTGATTAGTTACTCTTATTTATTTTTTTTAAAAATAGCGTAAATGGTAATTCCAAAACCAATTAATACGGTTGTGGGTGCCAAACGAATTCTTCGGAAACTAAACAATGCCTCTTCATTAAATACTTTTGGATTGTCACTGCCACCGCCACTCATTAGAAAAAACCCTAATGCGATTACTCCAATTCCAATTAATAAGAATTTGTAATTTACCTTGTCAAATAAAAAATCGGTGGTTTGTTCGTTATTTTTCATCATATTTTTTGTCTTTTAGTCTATTGTCTGTTGTCTATTCGTCTATTATCTATTCTCTAATATAAATCGTCGGTTCTTAAATTTAAGAAACGTTGTGTTGCAAAGTACGTTCCAATCCATGTAATTAGAATTCCAAGAGCTAAAACGCTTGCCAGAACTGCAACGGTTAACAGTTGGTCTTTAAAAATATCCAACGCAGGATAGTTAGTTGAAACATAGAATAAAACTCCAATCAATGCTGCAATGGCTAACACAGATCCAATGATTCCTAAAATGATGCTTCTTGTTACAAAAGGTTTTCTAATAAAGGCTTTGGTAGCGCCAACCATTTGCATGGTTTTAATAATAAATCTATTGGCATAAATGGACAATCGAAGCGAACTGTTGATCAGCAAAATAGAAATCACGGTAAAAATGCCACTGATGATTAAAATCCACATACTGATTTTCTTCACGTTGTCATTGACTAAGGTAATCAGTTGCTTGTCGTAAACAACATCGGCAACCATAGCGTTTTTTCTAATTTCAGTTTCCATTCTAGAAAAACCAGGATTGGTTACATATTCTGCTTTTAAATGAATGTCGTACGAATTGTATAACGGATTGGCTCCTAAAAATTCGGTGAAGTGCTCGCCAAGGGTTTTTTCGTGTTCTTTAGCAGCTTCTTCTTTCGATACAAATTTGAAATCTTTAGCAAATTTACCTGCTTTCATTTCGGTTTCAAATGCTTTGAAAACAGTATCTGTTGCTTCATTTTTAAAGAAAACACTCATCACAATATCTTCCTTGAAATTGTCTGAAAGTCTTCTCGAATTAATTACAAAAAGCCCTAATAATCCCAGTAAAAACAATACTAAGAATACACTCAATACTACCGAAAAATAGGAGGAAATTAATCTGCGTTTTTGAAATTTGTCAAAATTGGATGCCATACATACTGAATTAAGCCGTAAAAATAATAAAGAATTTGTTTATTCATAGTTTATAACGTTTAAAGTTTTGACTTTAGTACAATAAATGTAAATTTGTGACCGATTACCGTAGACATTAACTTTCGATTAACTTTCAAGGATTTATTTGAAAATTTAAACAAAGTAAATTCTTACAAGAAAATGTGTTTTAAAAGCGATAATCGTATAATCATTAAAATTAAAACTTAGTCACTCAGAATCTCAGTGACTCAGAACCTTAAAATATGAAATACTTCCACGAAAAAATCGAAGCCAAATGGCAACACTATTGGGCAGAACACCAAACTTTTGCTGCATCAAACAACAGCGATAAACCAAAATATTATGTTTTGGACATGTTTCCGTATCCATCGGGAGCAGGATTACACGTTGGTCATCCGTTAGGGTATATTGCTTCCGATATTGTGGCTCGATTCAAACGTCATAAAGGTTTTAATGTGTTGCATCCGCAAGGGTACGATTCGTTTGGTTTGCCTGCCGAACAATATGCGATTCAAACGGGTCAACATCCCGAAAAAACTACTCGTGAAAATATTGCGCGTTACCGTGAACAGTTGGATAAAATCGGATTTTCATTCGATTGGAGTAGAGAAGTACGTACCTCAAATGCCGATTATTACAAACATACACAATGGATTTTCATTCAATTGTTTAATTCTTGGTACAATAATGATTCCGATAAAGCAGAAGATATTGCAACTTTGGTTTCTATTTTTTCAACAGAAGGAAATGCGAATGTCAATGCGGTTTGTGATGATAATATTGCGCCATTTTCAGCTACTGAGTGGAATGCTTTTTCATCCTCAGCACAACAAAAAATACTATTACAATACCGATTGACGTATTTGGCAGAAACCGAAGTCAACTGGTGTCCAGCGTTAGGAACTGTTTTAGCCAACGATGAAATCGTAAACGGTGTTTCTGAACGTGGTGGACATCCAGTGATTCGTAAAAAAATGACCCAATGGTCGATGCGAATTTCAGCTTATGCCGAAAGATTATTACAAGGTTTAAACGATATCGATTGGAGTGAATCCATCAAAGAATCTCAAAGAAACTGGATTGGAAAATCAGTTGGTGCTTCGGTTGATTTCAAATTGAAAGATTCAGATAAACTAATTTCTGTTTTCACAACAAGACCTGATACCATTTTTGGAGTAACGTTCATGACTTTAGCACCAGAACATGAATTGGTGTCTCAAATCACCACACCAGAACAAAAAGCTGTGGTAGAAGCCTATGTAGAAGCTACTGCAAAACGTTCAGAACGTGAAAGAATGGCCGATGTAAAAACCATTTCAGGAGTGTTTACCGGTGCTTATGCCGAACATCCATTTACGAAAGAATCCATTCCGGTTTGGATTGGCGATTACGTTTTGGCGGGTTACGGAACCGGAGCAGTGATGGCGGTTCCATGTGGTGATGAACGCGATTATGCTTTCGCGAATTTCTTTAAAGGAACGCACGGAATGCCTGAAATTAAAAACATTTTCAATCAAGATATCTCGGAAGCAGCTTATGGTGAAAAAGGCGGTTTCGAATTGGTAAACTCTGATTTCTTAAACGGATTAGGATACAAAGATGGAACGAAAAAAATCATCGAAGCACTAGAAAAAATCGGACAAGGAAAAGGCAAGACCAATTACCGTTTGCGCGATGCCGTGTTCTCTCGTCAACGCTATTGGGGTGAACCGTTTCCAGTGTATTATGTAAACGGATTACCACAAATGATTGATGCCCAACATTTACCAATCGTATTGCCCGAAGTTGAAAAATACTTGCCCACCGAAGACGGTCAACCGCCATTAGGAAATTCTTCTAAATGGGCTTGGAATACCGTGACCAATGCGGTTGATTTTAATGAAAATATTGATAACGTTACCGTTTTTCCTTTAGAATTGAATACGATGCCAGGTTGGGCAGGAAGTTCGTGGTATTGGATGCGATATATGCAAGATCCAAAAAACAACAAAAATCCAGAATTTGCTTCAGCCGATGCATTAAAATACTGGGAAAACGTCGATTTATACATTGGTGGAAGCGAACACGCCACCGGACATTTATTGTATTCGCGTTTTTGGAACAAGTTTTTAAAAGATAGAGGCTATGCCCCAACAGAAGAACCCTTCAAGAAGTTGATTAATCAAGGGATGATTTTGGGGATGAGTGCGTTTGTATATAGAAGTGAAGATTCTAAAAAATTATATTCAAAAGGATTAATCAAAGATATAAATGTTCATCCTATTCATGTCGATTTAGCTGTAATCAACGACATTACAAATGAATTAAACATTGAAGCTTTTAAAAATCATCCATTATATTCAGATTACGCCAATGCAGAGTTTATATTAGAAGATGGAAAATACATCGTAGGTCGCGAAGTAGAAAAAATGTCCAAATCCAAATACAACGTAGTCAATCCCGATGATATTTGTAATGATTACGGAGCCGATACCTTGCGTTTGTATGAAATGTTTTTAGGGCCATTGGAACAAGCAAAACCATGGAATACTGCTGGAATTACAGGAGTTTCTGGTTTCTTGAAAAAGCTATGGCGTTTGTATTTTGATGATAACGGTTTGATTGTAACCAACGATGAACCAACAGCAGAAATGTACAAATCATTACACAAAACCATTAAAAAAGTGACCGAAGACATCGAGAATTTCTCGTTCAATACGTCGGTTTCACAGTTTATGATTTGTGTAAACGAATTGGCAACGATGAAATGCAATAGTAGAAAAATTCTGGAGCCATTAGCGATTTTGGTTTCACCTTATGCGCCGCATATTGCGGAAGAATTGTGGAGTCAATTGGGTCACGAAGGTTCCATTTCAACAGTGGCTTTCCCAATTTATGAGGAGAAATACCTGATAGAATCTGAAAAAGAATATCCAGTCTCGTTTAACGGAAAAATGCGTTTCACGATTAAATTACCGTTGGATTTAACCGTTCCGCAAATTCAAGAAATTGTGATGGCAGACGAAAGAACCATCAAACAATTAGACGGTAGAACACCTAATAAAGTGATTATCGTTCCTGGAAAAGTGATTAACTTGGTAGGATAAAAATTTGTTAAATAAAAAAGTGCAAATCCAAATGTGAAGAATTTTCTTGATATTTGGATTTCTTTTTTAAACACGTCAACCATGAAAAAAATAATTTTCTTATCGTTATTGGCTTTTAGTAGCTATAGTTTTGCTCAGGAAACTTCTCAAAAAAAGGACGAAGTTAGTGCTAGTTTTTATTACGGAATTGGAGCCAATGTCAATGGATCTTACAAGATTGACGATAAATTAGCAGCCAGTAATTTTCCGCAAACGGTGCAAACCACACCCGAATTTATTATTGGTATGGATTATTTTGGTAACGATTTTTCGATTGATACGGAGTTGGCATCGCAATTTTTTAAAAAATCAAATTCCAATGGAACGAGTTCTGGAAATTCTACTGCTTTCAAATTGAGAGGACATTATAATTTTGTAAACAGCCCTAAATTTTTCTTTTCAGGCGGTTTGAATTTAGCCTATACTATGAATGATTATGGAGTAAATGCTTCCAATAATCAGGTGGATTTGAATAATTTAAATACCAGTACTTCCAATTACATCCGATTGCGAAATGGAATGTTCTACACGGGTCCGTCTATAGCGTTTGGACTTAAAAAAAATGACAAAGTTTCCGTTCGCTTGAATCTTGGGTATGAGTTTGCCTTAGCTTCGGGAAAATGGAAGTCCGATTTTGCCAATGTAAGTAATTCGTTTTCCGAAAATGGACACAACCGCTTCATGATTGGATTGGTGTTTATGTCCAACAGGTCAAAAAGTCAGAAAGAGTAAAATGGCTTACAATTTGATGCTTACTCCATAAATATTAAATTTAAAATTATGGGAATGGGGTATCTATTTTTAGCCGGAATTATTATGCTGATGAGTTGGCTGGTAAGCAGTCGACTGAAAAGTAAGTTTGAGTACTATTCGCAATTGCCATTACAAAATGGTATGTCGGGAAAAGAAATTGCCGAAAAAATGCTTGCCGATAACGGAATTTATGACGTAAAAGTCATTTCTGTAGAAGGCCAATTGACCGATCATTACAACCCGGCAGATAAAACGGTGAACTTGAGTGAAGCCGTATACAACCAACGCAATGCAGCTGCAGCTGCGGTAGCGGCACACGAATGTGGTCACGCGGTACAACACGCTAAAGCCTATAGTATGTTGGAGTTGCGCTCGAAGTTGGTGCCTATAGTATCATTTGCCTCTGGAATTGTACAATGGATATTGTTAGCCGGAATTATTATGATTCGTACATTTCCAGCACTTTTGTTGGTGGGAATCGTAGTTTTTGCCGCCACAACTTTGTTTACTATTATTACGTTGCCTGTAGAATACGACGCAAGTAACAGAGCTTTAGCGTGGTTGAAAAACAAAAACATGCTGAATCAAGCCGAATATGCCGGTGCTGAAGATGCTTTAAAATGGGCAGCACGAACCTATGTAGTGGCCGCCATTGGTTCGATAGGAACGTTACTCTATTATGTTTCGCTTTATATGAGCGGCAGTCGAAGAGATTAATTTTTTTGAAATAATATGAAATCCGTTATGAGAATAGCGGATTTTTTATTTGGCAAAAGTGGATAAAATGACCGCTACTGATAACCAAGCCACACCGTGAATTAGTAGGCATTTTACATAGCTTTGGTTGCCATAAATTTGTTTCACCAAATGCACCATAAAATAAATTAAACTCACTGGAATCATTACATAAAGCAGCAATACACCCATATTTGGGGTTTTGGCATCGCCTGGGAAAAGTTCGTAGCAAATACCTGCAATTAAAATATAAATGATGTAAAAAGCAGTGGTTATGTTTTCTTTTGAGAATTTGTTGAGGTTCATTTGATGTTTAATAGCTAAAATTTTATATCTACAATTGTATCTGTCGTTCTATTTGTTGCTCCAAAGAGATGAAGGTTTCGGTTCTGGAAACGCCATCGATGGGTTGGATTTTTTTATTCAAAAGTTGCATTAAATGTTCGTTATCTCGACAAATAATTTTGATAAGAATACTCCAATTTCCAGTTGTATAGTGGCATTCGAGCACTTCAGGAATTTTTTTCAATTCTTTTACGGCTTCCGAATTGCTCGCAGCTTTTTCAAGATAAACCCCAATGAAAGCCATGGTTTTATAGCCTAAAACTTTATTGTTTACAATGAATTTAGAACCCGAAATCACGCCAGCTTCTTCCAGTTTTTTCAATCGTTGGTGGATGGCTGCACCAGAAATTCCGATTTTGTTGGCGATTTGTAGAATAGGTTTTCTAGCATCTTCCATCAAATCACGTAGAATTTCCTTGTCGATTCCGTCAATTTCTATTTGTAGCTGATTGATTTTCATTAGTTGTGAATTTAAAGCAAAAATAGAAATTTTGTTTCAGATTATAATAAAAACTAATTGCTTGTGACTAATTTATCAGGATTATAACCAATATAGGGCATTTCAGTTTCTTTGAAAATTACGCCAAATTCTTCTAATTCTTTCAAGATTGGTTCGTAAACTTCTTTTTTAATTGGCAATTGCACGCCAGGTGTTTTGATGTTACCGTTTAAGATTTGCAAAGTTGCCATAGCAACAGGTAATCCCACAGTTTTGGCCATGGCGGTATAGGTTTGATCGTCACCAATGCACACCATTTTAGAGTCGATTTGGTGGTCTTTACCGTTGAGTTCGTAGCCAAATTTGTGGTACATTACAATCATGTCTTTGTCATTGGGTTGTAACGACCAGCTGTCGTTTAAAATGCGTTCTAGAATTTGTGCTGGTGTAGCATTTTTTAATCCAACAATTTTATTTGAATTGAACAAATCGAGTTCCAACAGTTTGTCCCACATGATGTCATCTTGCTCAATGTTAAGCGCCAAACGGGTTTTAATTTCTACCGAATCGGTTGGGTGGTAGGGTAAAAATGAATTGGTGAATTCTCGGAAACTCATGGTTTCTGAGTTTTCCATAGTGTAGGTGTCGTCGGTCATGCCAAGTTGTACAAACATGTTCCAAGCTTTGGAAAAACCTACTCTTCGAATGGTGCCACGATACAATGTTAACACATCGTCTAAACCATAAACGCTTCGGTATTTTAGCGAATCGCGGTTGGCATAGCCTTCAAATTTTCCGTAACCTTCAACGGCAAGAAATTCGGTTCTTCTGAATAATTTAGTGTAAGGTATGTATTTGTATTTACCTTCTTGAATGAATTTGGCAGCACCGCCTTGACCCGCCAATACCACATTTCGTGGTGCCCAAGTAAATTTGTAATTCCACAAATTGGTATCGCTTTCGGGAGCCACTAATCCGCCACAGAACGATTCAAACAGGAGCATTTTTCCGCCTTTATCCCGAATTTCGTCTAAAACTTTCATGGCGCTCATGTGGTCGATACCTGGATCCAATCCGATTTCGTTCATAAAAATCAATCCGTTTTCTTTGGCAGCAGCATCCAATTCTTGCATCGCATCGGAAACATAAGAAGCGGTAACCATGTGTTTTTTGAAGGTGATGCAATCTTTGGCCACTTCAATGTGCATGTGCGCTGGAAGCATCGAAATTATAATATCGGCTTTTTGAATTTCAGCATGACGTTGTGCTTCGTTGTGGATATCCAGTTGAATAGCGGTAGCATTTGGGTGGTTGTTGGTTTTTCTTTGTGCCAATTCTAACGATAAATCTCCTATAGTTAAATGAAGATTTTCTTGCTCCGATTTGTTTAATAAGTACTGAATTAAAGAAGACGCCGAACGACCTGCTCCGATGATTAGAATGTTTCTCATGGTTTGTTTGTAATAGGCAGCAAATTTATGAAATTGGAATGATTTTCGTTTACTAATTGATAAAAACAAAAAAGCTCATACAAAAACGAATGAGCTTTTAAATTTTATGTAAAGAAAATTACTCTAAATCTTTTTCCAAATCTTCGAGCTCTTTTTTGGCTTCTTGTTTGGTTTCGATTTTTTGTTTTTCAAATTGCGTATCAACCGCGACTTTATCTTTGATTAAAAACGTTTTTCCAAGAACGACTAAAGCACAAATGTAAGTAACAATAAAAAGACGTTTGGGAAATTTTCGCTGGTCAACCTCTGACTTTTTAAAAGCCAAAAAGATGAATAACAACGCAATTCCGATGGGTGCAAGCGCTAAAGTATCTAAAGGCAATGCTGAAAATACAATACTAAGTATAGTAAAAATTACGGCAATAATTAAAAATGCTTTTCTCATGTTTATGCTGAATTTATTTCAGTAATTAAATTCCAGTTGCTGAAGTTAAAGCCAATTGTCCGGTTCCAACAGGAATGCTGAATTTCATTAAAACAGGCACTTTTTTGGCATCGGCCGTCAAGTAAATTAAGTTTTTATCTTTTCCTTTTAATACATCTGTTTTGGCGCCGATAGAAAGTTTGTAGCAATTTTTAGAACCTAAATTTCCAGCAGAAACGGTTTCGTTTCCTAGTAATTTAACGGTAACTGGAATTTGCTTCTCGTCAAAAACGATAGTAAACGACTGACTTTGTCCGGTTTTCATTTTAGATAAATCCATCGTTCTTAATTTGTACATTATCGAAACCACATCTTGTGTAGAGCCGCCAATAGAGAAGGTTTTGGTTGTTTCGGGTTTGTTTCTTTTTTTAGCAGTACTGGTTACCGAATTGCCTTTGAAAACGTACTTTTCTTTCTTGGTCCAACCGCCTTCGTCGATGCTTCTTTTATACAAGCTAGGTTTTAGGGTAATTGGGTCGACATACGATTCGTAGATGTCACGAATTTTGAAAAACTTATCCCACTTAGCATAGGTTTCTAATTCGCAATTCAAATGCAAATACGAATTTTTCGACGTAGAAACGATATCAGTAGATAAGGTAACTTGTGCCAATTGGGTCATTAATCCACTCATATTGTAAGAGCCTGCAAAAACTAATTTTTCTCCGGCTGGAATTCCGACATTGTTTTCCGTTTTAAACGAGCAGAAAATCAAGGCAATAGCCATTATAAATAAAATCTTTTTCATTTCTAAAAATTATGGTGCAAATATAAAATTTTAATATTGGTATTCCCGAAGCATCGGAACAAAAAAAACACAAAAGTCCTTTACCATTCCATACATAACTGATAAATTTGTGAAATAGTATAAATTAAATGAATACTGTATTTAGTACAATACCTTATGGATAAAAAAATTCTTTCGGCGGCAGGATTCTTCGGAATGTCGGCCATTATTTTGGGAGCCTTCGGAGCTCATGCTTTAAAAAAAGTATTGACAGTAGATCAATTAGCAACCTTTGAAACTGGAGTGAAATACCAAATGTATCACGCTTTGTTTTTGTTATTTTTAGGATTGAATACCCATTTGAGTGCTGCAACAAAAAAAATAATTTTAGGCTTTACTATTTCGGGAGTAATCTTATTTTCGGGCTCGATTTATCTTCTGGCAACCGACACTTTGAATGCTTTTGATTTCAAAGTAATTGGATTTGTGACGCCAATCGGAGGATTACTGTTAATAGTAGCTTGGAGTATATTAATGGGGCATTTTTTAAAGAAAAAATCATAATTTCTTAATTTACTACAACGTTGTAATAATTAATTTTTACCTTTGCGGTCTAATTATTATTGCAACAAACTAATTTTCTATGGAGAATACTGCCCATTTCACGAAATCGATTTCGTTAGAAAAATACGGAATTAAAAATGCACAAGAAATTATATACAATCCATCGTATGAATTTTTATATAATGAAGAATTAGATTCAAGTTTAGAAGGTTACGAAAGAGGTCAACTTACCGAACTTGGAGCTGTAAATGTAATGACCGGCGAATTCACAGGTCGTTCTCCTAAAGATAAATACATTGTTAAAGATGCCGTAACTGAAAATACCATTTGGTGGAATTCAGATAAAGCAGTAAATGATAACAAACCTATTTCACAAACTACATGGAATGCCTTAAAAGAAACTACCGTAAACCAACTTTCAGGTAAACGATTATTTGTGGTAGATGCTTTTTGTGGAGCCAATGAAAATACTCGTCTTAAAGTACGCTTCATTATGGAAGTGGCGTGGCAAGCTCATTTTGTTAAAAATATGTTCATCCGTCCAACGGAAGAAGAATTGGAAAATTTCGGAGAACCCGATTTTATCGTGATGAACGGTTCTAAAACAAGTTTTAAAGAGTATGCAGCTCACGGATTAAATTCTGAAGTATATGTTGCTTTCAATCTTACTGAAAAAATCCAATTGATTGGAGGTACTTGGTATGGTGGCGAAATGAAAAAAGGCTTGTTCTCCATGATGAATTATTACCTGCCACTTCAAGGCATGGCATCGATGCATTGTTCTGCCAATAAAGGGAAAGATGGTGATGTGGCTGTGTTCTTCGGATTGTCTGGAACGGGAAAAACTACTTTGTCAACCGATCCAAAACGTGAGTTAATTGGTGACGACGAGCACGGTTGGGACGACGAAGGCGTATTCAATTTTGAAGGTGGATGCTATGCCAAAACCATCGATTTAAGTGCGGCAAACGAACCCGATATTTACGGTGCAATCACTAAAGATGCTTTGTTAGAAAACGTAACCGTTGATGCCAATGGTGTAATCGACTTTAAAGATGGTTCTGTAACTCAAAATACCCGTGTATCGTATCCCATTTATCACATTCATAATATTGTAAAACCAGTTTCTAAAGCAGGTCATGCGACCAAAGTAATTTTCTTAACGGCAGACGCTTTTGGAGTGATGCCTCCAGTATCCAAACTAACACCAGAACAAACTAAATACTATTTCCTTTCTGGATTTACGGCCAAATTAGCAGGTACTGAGCGCGGTGTAACCGAACCACAACCAACATTCTCGGCGTGTTTCGGAAAAGCATTTTTATCGTTGCATCCAACGCAATACGGTCAAGAATTGGTGAAGAAAATGGAACAACACAACGCTACGGCCTATATGGTAAACACCGGTTGGAACGGAACGGGAAAACGTATCTCTATCAAAGATACGCGCGCTATTATTGATGCCATCTTAGACGGTTCTATCGAGAAAGCAGAAACAAAAGTAATTCCAACGTTCAATTTTGTAGTACCAACGGCGCTTCACGATGTCGATTCGGCTATTTTAGACCCGAGAGATACCTATGCCGATCCAACCGAATGGAATGCCAAAGCAACCGATTTAGCCTCTCGTTTTATTAAAAATTTTGTACAATATACCGACAATACCGAAGGACAAAATCTGGTAAAAGCGGGTCCGCAATTATAGCATAACAAACAAAAACTAACTTAAACAAGCGGAAAAGGTTCGGCAGCAATGCTGGACTTTTTTTATTAGAAGCGGTTGGTTTGGTCTTTTTTGTAATCCTTATTCCTGCTGTCCGCGCTACTTGGTAGCTCGCTTCCATCAGGGCTAGTGAGTATGCGTCTTTTGTAAAGTTTTCATTTTCAAAAGAATTTTAAATAAAAAATCCCAAACTCATAAGGATTTGGGATTTTAGTATTTTGAAAAGTTTGATTTATTTTCCTTTGTTTGCTTCAGCTACATAACGCTCTAAAGCCATCGTCATTGATGGAGTTTCTGGCGTTGGTGCCAAAATGTCAATGCGTAATCCGTGTTCCAAAGCTTCTTTTTGAGTAGTGCTTCCAAAAACGGCAATGCGCGTATTATTTTGTTTGAAATCAGGGAAGTTTTTAAACAACGACTTGATTCCAGTTGGACTAAAAAACGCCAAAACATCATAATATACATCTGCTAAATCAGATAAATCACTCATCACTGTTTTGTAAAAAATCGCTTGTGTCCAGTTGATTTTTAAGTTATTTAAAGTAACTGGTGCATCGGCATTCAATTGATCAGAAGCAGGCAACAAGAATTTTTCGTCTTTATATTTTTTGAAAAGCGGTGCCATATCAGCAAAGTCTTTCTGACCCACATATATTTTACGTTTTCTGTACACCACATATTTTTGAAGATAAAAAGCAATCGCTTCCGATTGACAAAAATATCTTAAATCTTCAGGAACTTTATAGCGCATTTCTTCTGCCACTCTAAAAAAATGGTCGACAGCATTTTTGCTGGTTAAAATTATTGCCGTAAAGTTATTAAGGTCAATTTTCTGTGCCCTAACATCTTTAGCGCTTACGCCTTCTACATGAATAAAAGAGCGAAAATCAACTTTTACCTTATGCTTTTGTTGTAAATCAAAATAAGGCGAATTCTCTACTTTTGGCTCTGGCTGTGACACCAAAATTGTTCTCACTTTCAAATTTGACATGTTTATGCTCAATTTTTTGTAATCAAATAATATATGAAATAATAGGGCGCTATTTCAAGTGCGCAAAGATACAAAATAAAATAAAACAACTTACCGAATATTAAATTTTGATAATTCTTTAAAGAAAGGAGATAAGTTAGCAGGTTTATTATTAATAATGTAACGATTATAACCAATAATAGTGATTTTGATGCATAATCACCATAGAACAACATGATTGTAACTGGCAATAACAGTAATCCAGCATAGGTTCTAAAGTTAACTTTCTGTAAATTAAACTGCTCAATGATTTCTTCGATGCCAAAAGTAGCTGCAATTATTTTTTCTACAATAAATTTACTTAATATAAAAACAGATAAAAGGGTGAATATCCTAACGTATAAAATCCAGTCTGTTTTGTCGGGATATTTAAAAAAGTGAACCAAAATCATTTGGATGAAAAACGAAAGGGAAACCAGATTTACGGTGAAAAGCAAAACATTAAATCCACTCATCAAATGACTGCTTTCTCGATAAATCTTGTTGTATTTGTCCGATACAATCAGCCTTAAAAAATCATTAAATCGAGATTCGAAAGCCGTTTTCGCCAAAACAATTAGCGCCAAAGTAATGACAAAAATTAGAGTTGCCCAATCTTTGTTTGCGATAATTCTGTAATGTAATTCGAGTGCTATCATGAGTCGCAAAATTACTAAATTTTATTTGTTGATTACTATTATAATATTATTAAGATTATCAAGTTATAAAATGAGTATTTTTGCAAAAACTTTTTTAAATTGCTATGAACTGCGGTATTGTCATTATTCCAACTTATAACGAAATTGAAAATATAGAAAGCATTGTGAGAGCGGTGTTTTCGTTACATAAATCCTTTCATATTCTTATAGTTGACGATAATTCGCCAGACAAAACAGCCGATAAAGTTAAAGAGCTTCAAAAAGAGTTTGAAAATCGATTGTTTTTAGAACAACGAACTAAAAAAGCAGGATTAGGTACGGCGTATGTTCACGGATTTAAATGGGCTTTGGCAAGAGAATATGAGTTCATTTTTGAAATGGATGCAGATTTCTCTCACAATCCAGTTGATTTAGAGCGATTGCATGATGCTTGTCATTTTGGTGGTGCCGACATTGCCATAGGATCTCGCTATGTAACGGGTGTTAATGTGGTCAATTGGCCGTTGAGTCGGGTTTTATTATCGTACTTTGCTTCGGTATACGTGCGAATGATCACAGGTATGAAAATTATGGACGCCACGGCAGGATTTATTTGTTACAATAGAAAGGTGCTGGAAAGCATCAATTTGGATAAGATAAAATTCATTGGGTATGCCTTTCAAATTGAAATGAAATACCGTGCTTTTTGCAAGAAATTCAATATTCAAGAAGTGCCCGTTATTTTTACTGATAGAACCAAAGGGCAGTCTAAAATGAGTGGTTCAATTATAAAAGAAGCCATCTTTGGAGTGTTATCACTTCGAATTAAAAAGTTATGTAACCGATTATAAATATGAATACCGTTTTAATTAAAAATGCAAAGATTGTTAATGAAGGAAGGATTTTTGAAGGCGATGTTCTAATTGAAGGTGAATTTATTACCGAAATTTCAGCTAGCATTAGTCATAAAAGTTCGAATTGCAAAGTTATTGATGCCGAAGGAAGTTATTTAATTCCGGGTGCTATTGATGACCAAGTGCATTTTCGTGAACCCGGTTTGACGCACAAAGGAGATATTGCTTCTGAAAGTCGTGCTGCCGTAGCAGGCGGTATAACGTCGTTTATCGAGCAACCCAATACGGTACCTAATGCGGTGACTCAAGAATTGTTGGAACAGAAATACCAAATTGCTGCCGAGAAATCGTATGCGAATTATTCGTTTATGATGGGTGGTACCAACGATAATTTGGAGGAAGTTTTGAAAACCAATCCTAAAAATGTGGCTGGAATCAAATTGTTTTTAGGTTCTTCTACAGGAAATATGTTGGTGGATAATCCAGAAACACTAGAGAATATATTTTCAAGTACTAAAATGCTTATTGCGGTTCATTGTGAAGATGAAGCAACTATAAAAGCCAATTTAGAAGAGTATAAAGCAAAATATGGTGACGATATTCCAGTTACTGCGCATCATTTAATTCGCAGTGAAGAAGCGTGTTATATTTCGTCTTCTAAAGCCATTGAGTTGGCTAAGAAAACAGGTGCTCGATTGCATATTTTTCATATTTCAACAGCTAAGGAATTGGATTTGTTTACCAATAAAATTCCGCTAGAAGACAAACAAATTACAGCCGAAGTTTGTGTGCATCATCTTTGGTTTACCGATGAAGATTATAAAACTAAAGGTAATTTTATCAAATGGAATCCTGCGGTTAAAACGGCAGCTGATAGAGAGGCGCTCTGGAAAGCGTTGTTGGACGACAGAATTGATGTAATTGCTACCGATCATGCGCCACACACCATAGAAGAAAAATCTCAAAAATACTCGAGTGCACCTTCAGGTGGGCCTTTAGTACAACATGCCATCGTGGCTTTATTTGAAGCGCACCATCAAGGTAAAATTTCGGTTGAGAAAATTGTTGAGAAAATGTGTCACAATCCGGCGAAGATTTTCAAAATTGAAAAAAGAGGTTTTGTCAAAGAAGGGTTTTATGCCGATTTAGCCATTGTAAATCCAGCCAAACCGTGGAGTGTCAATAAAGACAATATTTTATATAAATGCGGTTGGTCGCCGTTTGAAGGAACCAATTTCAAATCAAGAATTTCGCATACCTTTGTTAACGGACAATTGGTTTATGAAAATGCAAAAGTGAAAGAAATTAAAGCCGGAAAGCGCTTGCTTTTTGATCGATAGTTTCTGAAAATAATTCCATATAAATGAAAAAGTTTACTCTATTTTTTATAGCTATAATTTTAACAATTGTCAGTTGTAAAGACAAAGTTATTGAGAAACCTAAAAATCTTATCGAACGCGATAAGATGATTGATGTTATATACGATTTGGCCATTTTAGAAGCGGCAAGAGCGCAAACTTCAGGTAGTTATCAATACCCAAAAACGACTCAGTTTTTAAAAGAAAAGTATAAAATTGACAGTTTGACCTTTGCACAAAGCACACAATATTATGCCTCTGATATGAAAGAATACAAAAAAATGTATGATGAAGTAAAAGAGCGCTTGAATGTTGAAAACACTAAGCTTAACGGCGGACAACCTGTTAAGGAAAACCCAGAAGAAGGCATTGTAAAGTAATTAGTTCTTGAAATATACTGCAATTTCATTTAAGTAACTATCGATTGATGTAAACGAATAGTTAAGATGCTGTTTAATTTTTTCGTTTGAAATTTGTTCTTTGTTTAAAAGCGATTGTGCGCTTAACTTAGATATTTTTCTTTTGGTTATAAAAAATGTAGATAACACCCAATCCAATCGCCAAGCTATATTTAGCAACCAGGCTTTAGCTTCTATAGTTGGTTTTTTCGCTCCAATTTTTGCTGCAATTTTAAAGATTATGTCTTTGTAGGAGATGTTTTCTGCAATTAGGGTAAAGCGTTCGCCATTGCAGTCAGAAATCATTAAGAGTCTCATTATTTTTACCACATCGGTTACGGCAACATAAGCAGAGGAACCTTTGGTAAAGAACGGAAATCCTTTTTTGATGGAAGTAAAAAACGCACCACTACCTTGATCCCAAAATCCAGGTCCGAAAATCACACCGGGATTGACGATCACTACTTGTAATCCTTCTTGATGACCGCGCCACACTTCCATTTCGGCACCATATTTTGAAATCGCATAATCGCTGTGTAATACTTCGGGATTCCATTCGGTTTCTTCAGTAATGAAAGCGTGTTGCACATGGTTTTGAGTTAAATCACCTAAGGCTGCAATTGAGCTAACGTGGCATAATTTTTTTATGTTTTTATCAATACAAAAATTTACAATGTTTGCGGTGCCTTCGATGTTTATTTTTCGTAGTTGATTTTCGTCGTTTGGATTAAAAGAAATACAAGCGGCGCAATGGTAAACGTATTCTATGTTTTGAAATGCTATTTCTAAGGATGGGATATCAATAATATCAGCTTTGAGCCATTCTATTTTGGCAAACAAATCACTTTTTTGATACAATTCAAAAAGGGCTTTTGTTTTTTCAATTTGTTTCGGGTTTCGGTAGATAGCGCGTAGGTTGGATTCGCCATTTTCTGTTAAATGAACGAGCAAATGTGCGCCTACTAATCCGGTTCCGCCTGTAACTAATATCATGGTAGCAAAGATAATTAGTTTGTTGGATTATTGGATTTTTAACTTCGGAAAAAAGTAAGCCTTCTGATTTTCTTTTAGCCCTGATTGAGACGATAGCTCTTGTTGAGGTACGAAACAAGACTAAAGGCGAAAGCAGGAATAAGGATGGCTGATAAAGCCCGAGCCATTCGCTTCTATTACTTAAAAATTTGATTTTGCCAGTGCCTTGTGTTTCGCTATATTTGCGCAAATTATTGATTAAAAATGAAGAATTTAGTAGCAGAATTGCAATGGCGCGGATTGGTGCATGATATGATGCCGGGCACAGAAGAACAACTTTTGAAGGAAATGACGACGACGTATATTGGGTTTGACCCAACCAGCGATTCGTTGCATATTGGGAGTTTGGTGCCGATTATTTTGTTGGTTCATTTGGAGCAATTCGGACACAAACCGATAGCTTTAGTGGGTGGTGCAACCGGTATGATTGGTGATCCTTCTGGGAAAAGTGATGAAAGAAACTTGCTTGATGAGGCGACTTTAGAAAAAAATGTAGCTGGAATAAAAGCGGTATTGTCTCGATTTTTGGATTTCAATTCGACGGCTGCTAATGCTCCGATTTTGGTCAATAACTACGATTGGATGAAAGATTTTTCGTTTATCAATTTTGCACGTGATGTGGGAAAACGTATTACGGTAAACTACATGATGGCGAAAGATTCGGTTAAGAAGCGTTTGAGTGGCGAAACAGGCGAAGGAATGAGTTTTACCGAGTTTACCTATCAGTTGATTCAAGGGTATGATTTTCATCATTTGTATAAACATAATAATTGTTTGTTGCAAATGGGCGGTTCTGATCAATGGGGAAATATTACAACCGGTACAGAATTAGTGCGCAGAATGAATGGAGAAGGGGCTAAAGCGTATGCTATGACGTGTCCATTGATTACGAAAGCCGACGGTTCTAAATTTGGAAAAAGTGAAGGTGGAAACGTTTGGTTGACGGCTGATAAAACGTCTGTGTATAAATTTTACCAGTTTTGGGTAAATACTACCGATGTAGATGCGGAGAAATACATTAAGATTTTTACGTTTTTAGAAGAAGATACCATTAATAGTTTAATTGCGGAACATCATGAAGCGCCGCATTTGCGTGTGTTGCAAAAACGTTTGGCTGAAGAAGTAACGACTTTTGTTCACGGAAAAGAAGAATTGGAGAAAGCTATTTTTGCTTCGAGTGCTTTTTTTAGTCCGACGATGGATGATTTAGCGCGATTGGATGACGCTACTTTTGTTGAGGTTTTTGATGGCGTTCCAAATGCCACCATTTCTAAAGAAGATGTTGGTGCTGGTTTGGACATGATTGCAGCGCTTTCGGCGAAAACTAACTTTTTGGCGTCTAATAGTGATGCGCGTCGCGAACTGAAGCAAAATGCTATTTCATTGAACAAAGCCAAAGTTGCAGAAGATTATATAATTACGGAAAAAGATTTGATTAAAGGAAGATTTTTGGTCCTGCAAAAAGGAAGAAGGAATTATTATTTGATACAAGTAGTATAAATTGAAAAGGAGCTTTTTTAGCTCCTTTTTTAATATACCATTAGGTTGCAACCTCTAATATCAGAATTGTCAAAACGCCCTAATACTTCAAACGAATTGTTAGGATATTTTTTACCTAAATCTTGAGTAGCAATAAAAGAGCACGAATTGATATTGGCCAAATCGATTACGTTGATACCGCCTGTTTTTCCTGTGGAAACATAAGTAAGGGCATCTTCGGTGTCGCGAATTAAGATATTCATCCAATTGGGGCATTCAAAAATACCGTCTCCTAACGAATATGCTTGCGATAGTAATTCGGTCATGCCGTATTCGGAATGTATGGACGAAACGCCAAAACCATTGCATAATTTTTCATGTAATTCTTCACGAATGATTTCTTTTCGCTTGCCTTTCATGCCTCCAGTTTCCATGATGATGGTGTTTTTTAATTGAAATTTTTGTTTCTCAATTAAATCCAATAAGGCATAGGTTACGCCAATTAAAATTACGTTTTGACCTGCATTGTCAAGTTCAATTACTTTAGCGATAAGTTCGTCGTAATTGTGTAAATAGAATCCGCTGTTTTCGTTGTTAGAAAGTGCTATTAAATCTTTCATCATATAAATTAGAGATGAACCGCTTCGTTCTAAATAGGATGGAAGTAGCGCCAAAACGGCGTAATCTTCAATGTTACCATAAAATTCAGAAAAGGCATTACGGTAACTTTCTTCATATAATGTCACATCGGTAATGAGATGTTTGCTGGTAATCATTCCAGTAGTGCCGCTGCTGGTAAACGTTTCTTGAACTACTTCGGAAGAAGACAGAACATCATGACTTTTAAAAAACTGAATGGGTAAAAATGGGATTTGCTGTATTGATTTTACATTTCCTTTTTCAACGTTTAGTAATTCGCAAAATTCACGATACACAGGATTATTTTCGTATTGGAAACGAAATACTTTCAAAGCTATTTTTTCAAATTGCTTTTGGTTGGAAATGGTAAATATGTCTTGTAGAGCAATCAATGATTTTTTTGTAAAAGTAATGAAAATAAAAAAGCTCCAACGTGAATTGGAGCTTTCAAATATAATTTTAATTAATTATTCAATAACTAATTTTCTTGTAGCAGAATTTCCTTCTTCAGTAATTTTCACCATATATACTCCTGGTTTTAAACCAGATACATTGATAGCACTTTGAGAAGTTGTAGTGTTTAAAACTTGTTTTCCTAATACGTCAAAAACAGTAACAGTTCTTTCAGCGTTAGCATCGGTATTGATGTAGAAAACACCGTTTTTAACTGGGTTTGGATAAACGCTTAATCCTGAAATGGCATTTTGTTTAGTGCCTAAAGCAACTACAGTTGATGTAGCATCGGTCCAGTTAGTAGCTATTCTTAACTCATCTAATTCAACAGTTGGAGTGTCTGTAGCGCTACCTTGTCTTATTAAGAATTTTGCAGCTTGAGTTAAATCAGTCCCTGTTGTATTTGTTGCTGTAGCAGTTTCAGTTGGTTCAGCACCACCTAAAGTTGGATTAACCCATACTTTAACAACGTCATCAGCAGTTGAAGCGTTAAAGGTATAATTAACAACTATTAAATAGGTTTGATTTACATTGTATGCTGTAGCTCCAAAAGCAGTATTAGCAGCTGTAGTTCTTGGGTTTACACCTATGTTAAAAGTAGAAGCATCAATTTTTTTCAACCATAAAGTGGCTCCAAAAGTAGATCCGGTTGAAATTAAACCAGCACAATAACCACCTGTGGTACTTGTTGTTGCTGATAAATCAGTAACATTTAATAAGAATGAATAGTAAACAGAGCCTGTAGTCTGAACTGCAAAATCTTTAGATGCGTCAATACCAGCTCCTCCAAAAGACACCTTATTTCCTGTTGAAGCAGGAAGACCAACATAGCTTAAGCTAGGTGCTGTTATTGCTAAATCATCACCTGTGTTAAGTGTATTCCAAAGAGGTTGCGTTTGTAGTGTTGCACCAGCTGCATAATCAAATCCTTCATAAAATGGAGGTGCTTGTTGTGCGAAAGTAGCAGTTGCAATTAATAAAGATGCTAAAATGTAAAGTTTTTTCATATTTTTTAATGTAAAATTAGACCGCAAAGATAATGACTATTTTTACAAATAAAAATAATCAAAGTAAAAAAATAGTTAAATCAAAAAAGATTTAACTATCTGACAATTAATTTTCTAGTAGTACTTGCGTCTCCTTCTTCAATTTTGATGATGTATACGCCAGGTGAAAGAGAAGAAATATTTAACTCTTTAGATGTCAAAACAGTTTGAAGTACTTTTTTACCTAATACATCAAATATGGTTATTTGTTTGTCATCGTTCGATTTTGTAGTAATATATATTCTATCGCCACTTGTTGGGTTAGGGTATATATTCAAACCTTCAATAGTACTTTCTTGTACTTTTGATTGCTGTTTTCCATCTTGAGCTGAAGCACTAGTAGCGCTTAAACAAAGGAAAAATAGAATGATATAAAAGTAATTTTTTGTCATGAGTACAATTTGGTTAAAGCAAATATATAAAAACTTTTCAAATACCATACCAAAATAAATAAATTTTAACGTATTTAATCATAGGAGTTTGTAATAAATAACTCTTGAATTTATTTTTTTACAATTTCTAAATAGAATGATGTTTTTTTATTTACGCTAAGTTAACAATTATGGTTTTTTGAAAAGAATTGATAAAATAGTGTTAACAGAGTTTTAAATTTGCAGAAGTAAATTTGCCCATTAAATAATAATATCAAATACTATTTAAATGAGACTATTTTACGCGATAATTTTATTCTTTGTATCACAGTTGTTTTTTGCTCAAAATTCTGTAATTAAAGGAGTTGTAATAGAAGAAGCAACAGGAAGACCATTGCCAGGTGTTAACATTATAATAAAGTCTTTAAAAAAGTCAACCATTTCTGATGCCGATGGAAGTTTTATTTTTAGAGGATTGCCAGTCGGAAAATACGACATCCAATTTTCTTTTTTATCCTTTGAATCTAAAATTGTTTCAGAAGTTGAAACCGTTGCAAACGATACCTATTCGATGACAGTCTCATTAGTAGAAAAGAAAAATGAATTAGAAGAAGTAGTTATTAAATCGGTAAAAGCGAAAGCAGAATCGGTGAAGTCACTTTTAAGTATGCAAAAAAATAGCGTCAGAGTATCGGACGGAATTTCGGCAGAAACTATCAAAAGAACTCCAGACAAAACCACTTCAGATGTGTTGAAAAGAATTAGCGGCGCGAGTATTCAAGATAATAAATTTGTTGTTGTAAGAGGATTAAATGATCGGTACAACACCTCGTATTTAAATGGAGCGCCATTACCCAGTTCTGAGCCCGATAGAAAAGCTTTTGCTTTTGATATTTTTCCAGCCAACATGATTGATAATTTGGTGATATACAAAACAGCATCACCTGATTTGCCTGGAGAATTTGCAGGTGGTGTTATCGAAATTAATACCAAAGCAACACCCGATAAAAATTTTCAAACGCTGTCTATTGGTTCAGGTTATAACACCATAACAACTGGAAAGAAACAAGTGTATTATACTGGAGGTAAAAAGGATTGGATGGGATTAGACGACGGATCTCGAACATTACCCTCTTATTTCCCATCAACCAGTCAGTTTCAGGCATTACAAGCGGCAAATAATCAAAGTAGTATTACCCAAATTGCCAATGTGGCAAAGACGTTTCAAACGGATTGGAATTTGTATGATAAAAAATTTAGTCCGAATACCAGTTTTCAATACACTTTTGGAAGGTATTTAAAGATGCAAGACAATCAAAGTTTGGGTTTTTTGGCTTCGGTTACCTACAACAAGACCAATAATTACAATCAAACGCTAAGAAAAAGTTATGAAA
The DNA here is from genome assembly GCF_057809695.1 of Flavobacterium sp. FG139. Lineage (NCBI taxonomy): Bacteria > Pseudomonadati > Bacteroidota > Flavobacteriia > Flavobacteriales > Flavobacteriaceae > Flavobacterium > Flavobacterium sp. FG139. Next base: position 2,293 of record NZ_JBMDKL010000013.1, on the reverse strand, counting down.
CTCCAGGAGCTTTGTTGACCGATCAAGTGGATGATAATTATTCGGAACAAGTACTACTTGGGGTTTTGGCTAATGTTTCTTTAAAAATGGATGCCAATAACCTATTTACATTCAAAAATTTATACAGCATCAATTCTAATAATAAGGTAATTGACCGAAATGGATCTTTATCACAAGAAAGTGATCCGTTATACATTAATACTACTGCTCGAATGTTTACGAGCAATAAAATATATTCAGGGCAATTGAATGGGGAACATTTTTTGCCTAAAAGTAAAATTAAAATCAGTTGGGTTGGATCGTACAGTAATGTTTTGAGAACGATTCCAAACGAGAGAAGAAATACCTACGTATATGTAAAATTTGATGACGGAACGGTAACACAACCCTCAGCCTTTTTCTCTATTAATACCGTTGGTGGTGAATCACCTGGATCTATGTATGTTTCTGAAAATGTAGAAGATATTTTTAGTACTAAAGTAGATGTCAATAGAAAAGTAAAATTCACAGAAAAATTCAGCACTGATTTTAAAGTTGGCTTTTTTACGCAATCACGCTACAGAGATTTCTCTGCCAGACAATTGGGTTATATTCCATTTAATGGTACAGTTAATGGAGTGAATTACGGTGGTTCAACATTTTCATCAACAATCCCTTTATTAGACAATTCTACTATTTTTAACAGCTCCAATATGGGCATAATTGCGCCAGGAGTAAGCGGATTAACCCTATTCGATGGCACTAAAGGTAACGATTCTTATAAAGCATCTTCTCGATTGAATGCGGTTTATGCTATGTTAGACAATTCATTTAATAAATTACGTGTTATTTGGGGTGTTCGTATGGAAGATTATTCACAATTGCTAAGTTCTAAAGCCGATAATGGATTGCCTATTAATGTTGACAATGCTCAAGTTGACTTCTTACCATCGGTTAACTTTATTTACGGATTGAATAAAAAACAAAACCTTCGGTTGAGTTTTTCAAAAACATTAAATCGTCCCGAATTTAGAGAGTTAGCACCATTCCTTTTTTATGACGCAGAAACCAAACGCAATAGAGAAGGATCGCCATTAATAATTGCAAAAATCTTTAATGCCGATTTACGTTATGAAATTTTTGCTGGAAAAGGGCAATTGTTTTCGGTGTCTGCTTTTTACAAAAAGTTTGATGATCCGATAGAATTACAAGCGCAAGCCAACAATACCGATAAATATAAAAATGCAAAATCGGGTGAAAATAAAGGAATGGAAATTGAATATAGAACGCTGTTGAGTTCTGTTTTTGGAACTGAAAACACCAAAATATTTGATGATATTACTTTTTTTACCAATCTCTCCATCATTCGTTCTAAAGTTGATATTTCCAATTTAGTGACTTCATCTACACTACAAGCAATTCCTTTACAAGGTCAATCACCTTACGTTTTTAATGCTGGACTTCAATATATTAATTCAGAATCGGGATGGGCATCTGCTATAAACATCAATAAAATTGGCAATAGGGTTGCCATTCAAGGCAATCAAACCTCGGGTGCATCTACACCTGCATTTTGGGAAAAAAGCAGAACTTTTCTAGACATGCAAATCACTAAAAGTTTTCTAAAAAATAAATTGGAAGTAAAATTCAACGCTCAGAACATTTTGGCTCAAAAAGCAATTTTTTATCAAAATAATGATTTAGGGAAGAACAATGCAAAAGGGATTGCCAAAACATTTAACTCCATTTTTACCGGAGACGCTCAAAATAAAAACGGCTACAATCCCGAGGAAGATGACTTGGTTTGGCAAACTAAATACGGACCAACTTTTTCATTGACATTTAGTTATTCGTTTTAATAAAATAACAATAGTACGTAAAGGGTAGTCAATTTTGTCTGCCCTTTTTTATTTGTAAATACAGGCAATTAACAATTTATAAACGTATGATTATTGTTAAAATAACAATTTAGACACTTAAAATTATTGTTTAAATAACGATTTGTTTCTCATGTATTTACATTCAGATTTTACCTTTGATAAAATTAAAAACAACACTATTTCATCATGAAAAAAAATTACTATGTACTAGTTTTATTATTGGTTAGTTTTTTTGGTTTTTCTCAAATAACCAACACAACGTACCGAGGCGCATTTGCACCATCACCTACACCTATGTGGACAGATTCATGGACCAATTATGATCCACAAAATACAGTTTATCCAACACCTACAGTGGATGTTACGACTAACATTACCGCTGATACTCATTGGACGGCTTGTAACACCTATTATTTAAGAGGACAGATTTATGT
>NZ_JBMDKL010000012.1:0-112021 GCF_057809695.1 Flavobacterium sp. FG139 | reverse complement strand
AAAGCGGGAATTACATACACTAAAATGCACTGAACTTTCGCTGCTGAAAATTATTTCTTTTTATTTAGTTCTTTTGCGAGTTGCTCCCAATGTTCGGTTAAGTCATCAATATCTATAGGATTTGCAGCTTTTTGTTCGACTAATCGACCATTGATAAAAGCTCTAGACAATATAGTTTCTATTAGGAAGTCTTCATTATTGTCATAGGGTTGGTATTTTTCTTTAAGATTTATATCGAAAAGGCGTGCAGTACTGTTGGACCAGAAAGCTTTCCAACCACTTTTGTAGTCTTTAATTAAATCGTAGGTAGAGATTCCGGTTTGGCGATAAATCAGCTTAACTAAAATTTGCCCTTGTTTTCGAGATAGCTTTTTTAATTTTTCTTTGAATTCATTCTCCATAAAATCTTCAACTATCTTAAAGTATTTCTTTTTTTCCTTATTGGATTTGAGATTTCCCATAGTTTTGTTCATCAAAGACAATCTTTCGGCCGCAGTTTTGGCAAATGGATATACCTTATATACTCTATTTTGTAACAATAGAAATTGTTTCTGTTCTTCAGGATCAAATTTGACTTTGGAAATCACTAACTCTCTCAGATAAATAGTATCCATTTTGGTGGTATCAATTTCGTCGGTATCAACTTCTGGCTCATTTACTACTTGAGCAAATGAACCAAATGAAATAAGAAATAGGATTAGTAGAAATTTGTTCTTCAGCATGCTTACTAATTTTAATGTAAAAATATAGAATATCCTTAACAAGTGTGATGCCAAATTTATATTTTAGCAAAAAAAAATATATGGCAACAAAATCTATACTTACAAAATCATCGATAGCATTTTTAGAAAAGTACTTAAACAATCCATCGCCTACAGGATATGAAGTTGGCGGACAAAAAATATGGATGGACTATTTAAAACCTTATGTTGATACTTTTATAACGGACACTTATGGAACAGCAGTAGGAGTTATTAATCCTGATGCAGAATTTAAAGTTGTAATAGAAGGACATTCGGATGAGATTTCATGGTATGTGAATTACATTACTGATAACGGACTTATTTATGTAATACGAAATGGTGGTTCTGATCATCAGATTGCACCTTCAAAACGTGTAAATATTCATACTAAGAATGGTATTGTGAAAGGCGTTTTTGGTTGGCCTGCGATCCATACGAGAAATCGTGGTAAAGAAGAGGCTGCTACTTTACACAATATATTTATCGATTGTGGTTGTGCTACCAAAGAAGAAGTAGAAAAATTAGGCGTTCATGTGGGTTGTGTTATTACTTATCCAGATGAATTTATGATTTTGAACGAAAATAAGTTTGTTTGTAGAGCGATTGACAACAGAATGGGCGGTTTTATGATTGCTGAAGTGGCGCGTTTATTGAAAGAAAACAAAAAAGATTTGCCTTTTGGATTGTATATTGTGAATTCGGTACAAGAAGAAATTGGTCTTCGTGGTGCAGAAATGATTACCCAAACCATAAAACCAAACGTTGCAATTGTAACTGATGTTTGTCATGACACCACAACACCGATGATTGATAAAAAAATTGAAGGAGATTTACAGATGGGAAAAGGTCCGGTTATAGCCTATGCACCGGCTACTCAGAACATTCTTCGTGAATTGATTGTTACTACTGCTGAAGAAAAGAAAATTCCGTTTCAACGTCATGCGACCTCACGAGTAACAGGAACCGATACGGATGCCTTTGCTTATAGTAATGGTGGTGTAGCATCGGCGTTGATTTCACTGTCATTGCGCTATATGCACACAACGGTTGAAATGGTTCATCGGGAAGATGTTGAAAATGTTATTAAATTGATTTATGAGAGTTTGTTACAAATAGAAAACAATCACAATTTCTCTTACTTTAAATAGAGCTATTAAAATAAAAGTCCCAAAACGTAATTGCTTTGGGACTTTTTTATTCTTCAAATTATGATTTAAAAGCTTCTTTAGTTTTAAATTCAAAATTAGTAGACATTTTATTGGATGAATTGATTAAATCAAAATCAATTGGGTAAACTTCATTTGTAATTGTACTTTCAATTATTTGATTCTCCAATCGGATATAGTCTTCTATCGTTGGTTCAATAGTTAATGGTCGATATTGTTCGTCTTGGCTTTCTGTGATTTTTTTATTTTCTTCAATTGTTTCTTCGTTTGATTTTTTATAATGCGAGGAAATTACTGCTATTGATGCCATTACTTTATCTTCCGATTCTATATTTACCTTTGGTTTAGATAAATAATTTTCTGAAGTTACCTTCCAATCTACTTTTGATTCTGTTTTAGCTCCTTCTGTTTCTAGATTTTGTTGATCCATTTCGATTGATTTTGCAAATGAAGTTGTAACAAACATACTTGCAAAGATTCCTAAATAAATGATTGAATTTTTCATGATTTGTTTTTTTTAATGATGATGATTGATGATGATTTTTTTTAATAATAATTGTAATTTTTTAAAACTAATACCTTGTATTACATAGTAGTTATTTATAAACTTAAACTAATTCCTTATTTTCATGACTTTTAATTATTTACTGTTATAAAACAATAAGACGATGACGTTTAAAAATTGTTACACAAAGTTACGAATAAATAAAAAGACCACGATAAATCGTGGCCTTTTTATACTAATACTGAAAAGTTATTTTAAGTATTCTAATACATTCATCTCAATACGTTGATTGATATTTGAAATATCTGCTTTCATGAATTTTTCTCCCAAAATATTCTCATATAATTCGATATATCGTTCTGAAACCGATTCAATATAAGCATCGCTCATATCTGGAATTTGTTGTCCCTCTTTTCCTTGAAATCCATTTTCAATCAACCAACGACGCACGAATTCTTTAGACAATTGTTTCTGTTCTTCTCCGCAATTTTGCAGCTCTTGATACCCTTCACTATAAAAATAACGCGAAGAATCCGGTGTGTGAATTTCATCAATCAATACAATTACTCCGTCTTTGGTTTTTCCGAATTCATATTTAGTATCCACTAAAATTAATCCACGATTGGCCGCAATTTCTGTACCGCGTTGGTATAGAGCACGCGTGTATTTTTCAAGTATTAAATAGTCTTCTTCAGAAACAATTCCTTTGGCTAAAATATCTTCACGTGAAATATCTTCGTCGTGTGAACCATTGTCCGCTTTGGTAGTTGGTGTAATTATAGGCGTTGCAAATTGATCATTTTCTTTCAGTCCGTCTTCCAGTGTAACACCACAAATAGTTCTTTTTCCAAGTGCATATTCGCGAGCTGCGTGTCCTGAAAGATAACCTCGAATTACCATTTCTACTTTAAAAGGTTCGCAAAGATGTCCGACTGCCACATTGGGATCGGGTGTTGCAATCAACCAGTTGGGAACAATATCGGAAGTTAACTCCATGAATTTTGTTGCAATTTGGTTTAGAATTTGACCTTTATATGGAATGCCTTTTGGTAAAACGACGTCAAAAGCCGATAGCCTGTCGGTCGCAACCATTACTAAAAGTTCGTCGTTAATGTTGTATACTTCACGAACTTTACCGCGATACACTGATTTTTGATTGGGAAAATTAAAATGGGTTGTAGTTATTGTATTCATTATATAGTGTGTTGTTGTGTTGGGCAAAAATAGTTTGTTTTCAACACAAATACAATTATTTATTTGTTTAAAACATATCGTCTGATAAGTTTGTCAAACAAACGATACCCTAGAAATCTTCTAAGGTTTTTCATCAATTTGGCATCAAACCCTATGGAATATTTTTTAAATCCTTTGGTTGGATTTTCAGCAATTTTATATATTTTATCTAAAATTGTAGCGGATAAATCGTGATTGTCACACGTTTTTCGACTCATAATTCCGTCGATACTTTGCATCATATCATTATAAGACTCGACAGTAGATTTTTCGCATTTGGTTACATTTTTTTGAAAATTGGAAGGCACATTACCAAATTGAACCGTTGCAACACTAATATTAAAATCCATAAGTTCGTAAGCCATACATTCTGAAAAACTTTCAACAGCTTGTTTAGTGGGATGGTAAAAACTTCCTAAGGGTAAATTGACTAATCCAGCAATGGAAGTAATGTTAATAAACTGTCCTTTTTGTTGTGCTCTAAAATGGGGAATAAAAGCCCGACAGACCTTAACCACTCCAAGCCAATTGACTTTTACAATGCAATCGATTTTAGCATCTTCTGATAACTCCACAAAACTGCGGTAACCAATACCAGCATTATTGATAATAAGATCAATAGATTGGTATTTATTTAGAATTTCAATTTTTGCTTTTTCAATACTTTCAGAAGAAGTAACATCAAGTTCGTAGCATTTAATGTTTGGAACGTCTATAAATACAGCAGCTTCTTTGATGCAAATCATTGTGGCGATAACATTCCAATTCTTTTCAGAAAAATGTAGCGCGATTTCTTTGCCTAGTCCGCCAGAAGCGCCTGTAATGAGTATAGTTTTAATTTTTGGTTGGTTTTTAGGTTTCCAAATCTATAGTATTTTAGATACAAAACCAAAAAATGATGTTATTTAAAACAAAACTAGATTGAAGTGGTTATTTCTAGTTTACAGATTACCGTTGTAGCCCTGATTGAAGCGAAATCCTTTTTGTTATTTTTAAATCACAAAAAGATTGAAGCGAAAAGCAGGAATTGCAATAACTACAATTTCCAAACCATTCGCTCCAAATTTTAGTATTTAAAAATCTAATTAATCGTGATTTTCGATACTTTTATAAGCATCGATTACCTTTTTAACCAATCGGTGGCGGACAATATCTTTATCATCCAGGTAAATGATTCCGATGCCGTCGATATCTTTCAACACCAACAAAGCTTCTTTCAATCCTGAAATAGTTCTTCGAGGCAAATCGACTTGCCCAGGATCACCGGTGATGATGAATTTAGCGTTTTTTCCCATACGCGTCAAGAACATTTTCATTTGCGAATGCGTGGTGTTTTGTGCTTCATCCAGAATTACAAAGGCATTATCGAGAGTTCTACCACGCATAAAAGCCAAAGGAGCAATTTGAATAATTCCTTTTAAAATGTAATCTTCTAAGGTTTGCGGCGGTAACATATCGCGCAAAGCATCGTATAACGGTTGCATGTAAGGATCTAGTTTTTCTTTCATGTCACCGGGAAGAAACCCCAGATTTTCACCAGCTTCCACAGCAGGACGTGTTAAGATGATTCGCTTGACTTGCTTTTCCTTTAGTGCTTTAACCGCAAGGGCTACACCGGTATAAGTCTTGCCCGTTCCGGCTGGACCAACAGCAAATACCATGTCGTTTTTTAAAACTTGCTCAACCAATTTATGTTGGTTGGGCGTCATGGCTTTGATTAATTTTCCGCCTATGCCGTGTACCAAAATTTTGTCATGGTCGGGCATGCGTTGTTCTTCTTGTGAATTGCTTTGAATTACTCTATCAATAACATTGGTGTCAATATTATTGTACCGTGTAAAGTGTAGCATTAATCGATTGAATCGATTTTCAAACTCATCCAGTTCTTCTTTTTCGCCAAATGCCTTTAGTGTTGTGCCACGAGCAACAATTTTTAACTTCGGGTAATACTTTTTAATTGTTTCAAGATGAGTGTCTTGTGCACCCCAAAATTCTTTTGGAGCGATGTCGTGTAATTCAATAATACGTTCGTTCAAATGGAAGGCGTTTTTTAATTAATTTTTTGCTAAATATTATTAGCTTTGCAATCATTTCAAATTTAAGAAATACACTAATACGTTTCTCATTTAGTTATAAACAATTTTATGTCAATAATTACCCTTACTACCGATTACGGCTTGAAAGACCACTTTGTTGGGGCTTTAAAAGGGAAAATTATTTCGCAACACAACGAAGCGTTGGTTATTGATATTTCGCATCATATTGATCCGTTCAATACTAGCGAGGCAAGTTATATTATTGGTGCCGCTTACAGTAGTTTTCCAAAAGGAACGGTACACCTAATTGGTATTGATATTGAACTAAAAGAAAACAACCAACATGTAGCCATTGAGTGGAATGGGCATTATTTTATTGCAGCCGATAATGGAATTTTGAGTATGTTGATTCAGAAAATTAAACCTCAAAAAATGGTAGCTATCAACATTCACGACCGATTACTTCCAGAAGCTACCGATATGGATGTATTTGTTACCGTAGCGGTTCATATTGCCAAAGGTGGTTCGTTGAGTGTTATTGGGAAAGAAATAAAAACATTGAAAGAAGTAACCGAATTGCAACCTGTTCTTTCTCCAGATTCTATTAAAGGTTATGTGGTTTACATCGATCATTTTGGAAATGCGGTTACTAATATTTCTAGAAAATTATTTTTAGACGTGGCCAAAGGAAGACCTTATGAAGTGAATTTTAAAGGTAAAAAAGTCAAAACCATTTTTGCAAAATATTCAGATATTGAAACTGCCGATAAACAAACCACTACCATAATGGGTAAAAATTTAGTCATCTTTAACGAAGCTGGTTTTTTGGAAATTGGAATTTACAAAAGTAATCCAAAAATTGGTTCGGCTTCTTCGTTATTAGGATTGACCTATAGAGATTTTGTAATGATTAATTTTAATAACTAGTTTTATGTTGGTACGAATCGTAAAATTATCGTTTCACGAAGAAAATATTCCCGCTTTTTTGGAAAATTTTGAATTAATGAAAACCCATATACGAAATGCTCCGGGAAACCGTTTTCTTGAACTGTATCACGATAAAAACAATCCGTGTATCTTTTTCACTTATAGTTATTGGGAAACGGAAGACGATTTGGAAAACTACCGAAAATCGGCGTTATTTGACGAAGTTTGGACGTTTACCAAGAAATTATTCAATGATAAACCCGAAGCTTGGAGTGTTGATAAATTAGTTTCTTTGGAATAAAAAGAACATAGAAAATAGAATAAAGAGAATAGACAAAAAATTAGTGACTTAGCGCCTTTGTGGCAAATTAGATATGAAATCAATATTATTAAGAGAAATTAAATCCTTTTTTGGTTCGCCCATAGGATATTTGGTTATCGCCATTTTTCTGTTACTCAACGGATTATTTCTTTGGGTTTTTGAAGGCGATTACAACATACTCAACAGCGGTTTTGCCGATTTAACACCATTCTTTACCATCTCACCTTGGATATTAATTTTCTTAATTCCAGCTGTGACTATGCGTAGTTTCTCTGATGAGAAGAAACAAGGAACCATCGAATTGTTAATGACCAAACCTATTTCGATTTGGGAAATTGTGGGCGGTAAATTCTTTGGAGCATTTTTACTGATTGTTATTGCTATTATTCCAACATTTATTTACGTTCACGTGATTTCTGATCTGGGAATGCCACAAGGTAATATTGATATGGGAAGCACCATGGGTTCTTATTTCGGATTGTTGTTTTTAATTGCTGGATACACTGCTGTAGGTGTCTTCACTTCTACTCTTTCGGAGAATCAAATTGTGGCGTTTATCGTTTCAGTTTTCTTATGCTTTATTCTGTATTTTGGATTTCAAGGTGTGGCTTCACAAGTCAAAAATTTTGAAGATATCATCGCTTTTTTCGGTATGGATTATCACTTTAAAAGTATGAGTCGCGGCGTTATCGATACGCGTGATGTACTTTATTTTGTAAGTATTGCCGTTTTATTCCTATCGTTGACTGTTTATAAATTAAAATCGTTAAAATCGTAATGGAACATAAGAAACCTAACTTAAAAAATCTGCTTACTATTATTGGTATTATAGTAGTACTGAACTTTGCCGGAAATTTCTTTTTCAAACGTTTCGATTTAACTGCAGACAAACGTTATACCCTTTCTGAAACTTCTTTAATCATTATAAAAGAAGTCAAAGAACCCTTATATGTTGATGTCTTCTTAGAAGGCAATTTTCCGGGAGAATTCAAAAAACTACAAACCGAAACGCAACAATTATTAGAGGAATTCAAAGCCTACAATCCGAACATTATTTTCCAATTTGTCAATCCGTTGGAAAAAGAAGAAGAACGTGATAAAATCATGCAACAATTTTACGATAGAGGTTTAACTCCGCTAAACGTAACGATGGATGACAAAGGCAAACAAACACAAGAAGTTGTTTTTCCTTGGGCTGTGGTGACTTACGGAAATAAAAGCACCAAAGTGCCTTTGTTGAAAAACATGATGGGCGCTTCAACGGCCGAAAAAGTGGTAAGTTCGGTACAGCATTTAGAATACGCTTTTGCCAATGCTTTCAATACGGTATCTAAAACGCGTGAGAAAAAAGTCGCGATTATTAAAGGAAACGGTGAATTACACGAACTTCAAATCGCCGACTTTTTAAAATCAGTTCGTGAAAATTATTACATTGGTCCGTTTACCCTGGATTCGGTTGCCAAAGATCCAAACAATACCTTAAAAGCGCTTAAAAAATACGATTTGGCTGTTATTGCCAAACCTACAGAAGCCTTTACTGATGCCGAAAAGGAAGTGTTAGACCAATTCATTATCAATGGTGGAAAAACCCTTTGGTTGGTGGATCAAGTGAATATGGAAATGGACAGTTTGATGGGAACTGGTGAAAACTTAGCCTTTCCTAGAGATTTGAATTTAAATGATATGTTTTTCAAATATGGTATTCGCATCAAACCCGACTTAGTGAAAGATGTTATGGCCACTCCTATTTCGTTGGCAACAGGTCAACAAGGAAGTGCTACTCAATACACCAAATTTCCGTGGTTGTATTCGCCAATGATTTATCCAACTGAGAATAAAGACAAGTCTAAAATTAGTCCGATTGTAAGTAATTTGGATGGTATCAAATTTGAATTCGCCAGCCCGATTGAAGTACTTAAAAACGATATTAAAAAAACGGTGTTGTTGCAAAGTTCTCCCTATTCAAAAGCTGTTGGAACGCCAATAACCGTAAATCTGAATATGGTGGAAGAACGTCCAGATCAAAAAGAATTTACGGGTAAAGGAAATCTTCCTGTGGCCGTATTGATGGAAGGGAAATTCCATTCGGTATATCAAAATCGAGTATTACCTTTTAAAGAAACCAGCTTTACTCCTATTGGAAAAGAAAATAAAATGATTGTAATTTCTGATGGAAATGTCATCCAAAATCAATTGGACAAAAATTACCAACCGTTAGAATTAGGCTTTGACAAATGGACTAACAATCTGTATGCTAACAAAGAATTCATGATGAATTGTGTGAATTATTTACTCGATGATAACGGACTTATTAACATCCGTAGTAAAGAAGTTGATTTACCTATTCTAGATAAAGAAAAAGTACATGAAGAATATACATTTTCTCAGATCATAACTATCGGAGTGCCAATTGCAATTTTATTGGTATTCGGATTAGTATTTACTTTCCTAAGAAAAAGAAAGTACAGCAAGTAATGTTAATAAAAATCTTTTTGAAATCTATTTCTTTAAGATATATTTGTAAAAAATAATATAAGATGAAGTTTATTGTATCAAGCTCGTATTTATTAAAACAACTACAAGTTTTAGGTAGTGTTATTAACAGTAGCAATACCTTACCTATCCTAGATAACTTTTTATTTGAATTAGATAAAAAAGCGTTAACGGTTTCTTCTTCCGATTTAGAAACGACGATGTCGGCTACTTTAGAAATTGAATCAACCGATAACGGAAGCGTTGCAGTTCCTGCCAAATTATTATTAGACATTCTAAAAACGTTTCCAGAGCAGCCTTTAACGTTTACTGTAGAAGAAAATAGTACGATTGAAATCAGTTCAAATTCAGGGAAATATGCCATTGCGTATGCACCAGGAGAAGAATTTCCTAAATCGGTAATTTTAGAAGATCCATCATCTACCTTGGTTCCTGCTGAAGTATTAGCCACAGCCATTAGCAAAACTATTTTTGCTGCTGGAAACGACGATTTACGTCCGGTAATGAGCGGTGTATTCTTTCAATTTTCTCCAGAAGGATTAATTTTTGTAGCCACTGATGCTCACAAATTAGTAAAATATGCGCGTACCGATGTAAAAGCATCTCAAGTAGCTGATTTTATTATGCCAAAGAAACCTTTAAATATTTTGAAAAGTATTTTAGGTGCTTCTGATGCTGAAGTGAAAATAGATTACAACGATGCTAATGCAACATTCTCTTTTGAAAATTACATTTTAACATGTCGATTGATTGATGGAAAATATCCAAATTATGAAGCGGTTATTCCAAAAGAAAATCCAAATAAATTATTGATTGACAGAACACAATTCTTTAGTTCTGTACGTCGTGTTGCTATTTTTTCTAATAAAACAACACACCAAATTCGTTTGAAAATTGCTGGTGCTGAATTGAATATTTCTGCCGAAGATATTGATTATTCTAACAAAGCAGAAGAGCGTTTGACTTGTGATTACCAAGGCGACGATATGCAAATTGGATTTAATTCACGTTTTTTACTAGAAATGTTGAGCAACCTTCAATCGGACGAAATTCAATTAGAAATGTCCATGCCAAACCGTGCAGGAATCCTTACTCCTGTTGATGGTCTTGACGATGGCGAAACGGTAACCATGCTTGTTATGCCAGTGATGCTTAACAACTAAGATAGATTAACTAACCCAACCAACGGAAACCGTCTTGTTTATAAAACGAGACGGTTTTTTATTTAAAAAATAATATATTTGTTGAGACCATTAAATGGAGAACCGAAAATCCTTAAGAGTAGGAACAAACAAAAACCAATAAATTATGAAACAAAAACTAGTCGCTTTGATGATTTGTCTAGGGACATTCTCAGTAGCAACAGCTCAAAAATTAGACAAATTTGGAGCTGATTTAGCAAAAAAATCGGTTATGGGTAAAGAAATTAGAGTTCCTTACACCGATTTAACAAGTTATTTTGGTTATATCAAACCAGGATCAAAACCAGACGAAGTTAAAGGAGGTAAAAAAATGTATTACATATATGTTTGGATTCCTGTTGCTGCACCAGAAATTGGAATTCGAATGATTTCGCCAGCACCAGAAAACATGAAACCTAGTGATAAAGATTATGTTTCAGCAGATTATACTGCAAATGCTTCTGATACCAAAAGTTTCTTTGATACTTGGGTAACTTTTGAAAGAGCAGACGGAATTTTTAAATTAGAAGATGTTGCTACCAAAGCTAAAACAGCTAAATGGACTACAATTGAAACCAATGACGATTCAAGCGAAATGCCAGCACAACCTTCTGGAAGCAAATACAACTCACTAATGAGAATTACTAGCGATACATCTAACCCTACAAAATCAATTGTTATGGGATTGTATCGAATAGGATTTACAACTTATAAAACAGGTGATGTTCAAGGAAGTTTCTTAGCGCAATTGGGAGCTCCGATTAAATTACCTGGAGTTGCAGTAGCCGTTAAACCTGAAGATTTAGCTACGGCCGCAAAAAATTAATTTTTTTTTAAGCATAAAAGTTAAGCCGCAACTCATTGGAATTGCGGCTTTTTTTTCATTCATGTAATGCCAAAATTGGGATATTACAATGATAGGACATTTTTTCTGTAAAACTAGTTGTAAATAACCATTGAAAGAAATTACGTTTATAAGTTAGCATTGCTAAAACATCTATATTTTGATGCGTAATAAACTCTTCGATAGTTTCATTAACCTTTTCACTTGGAACAATGAAAAACTGAACGGGTTTATCTTTAAAATGTTCTTCCCAATCTTTGTAAGTCGCTACGGTATTATCAGAAGCTTTAGTTTCAACATACAAACATTTGACCATCGCTCCTGCTGACTTAGCAATTTTAATTACGTTACTAAGGGCTTCTTTATCTTTTTCACGGAATCGTGTAGTAAACCCAATAGTTTCAATTTTGTTGTATTTAGCACTTTCGGGAATACTCAAAACAGGTACACTTAAAATAGCAATAGCTTCTCCGGTATTGGTTCCTAGAAACATTTCTTTCCATCCACTAGCACCCGAAGTGCCCATTACTACAAAATCTATTTCATCGTTTTTAATAATTTCTTTTACATTATAAATCAAATCACCATCCATAAGCAGGTGACTCATTTTAATGTGTTCCAAATTATGTTCCAATGCAATAGCGCGAAGTTTCGGAATTTCATCTTTAAATCGATCGAAATTTGCCAATTCTAATGAATCGAAAACCTCTTTATAGTTTTGAGGAGCAAATTGGTTGTCAATAATTGGCAATTCATAGGTATGAAGCAAAATTAATTCACCCTGAATCAATTTGGCCAAACCTAAGGCGTGCACAAAGGCGTTGTTGGCAACCTCAGAAAAATCGGTGGGAAATAAAATTTTTTTCATTGTAATGATGGTATTGGTTTACACTATAAAGGTAGTGAATATCTACTCTTTAGAATATGACAACCATCATATTTACCAATCATTTAACATCAAATGACGCCCATCTTTTTCATTAAAAAAGTAGCACTTTTATTTTTACAAATGCCATCACGAAGTTTATAATCAAAATGCAATTCATTGGACACTATTTCTACTTCAAAACATTTATTGGTAAGTTGATTTGGATAGTCGTTGGTAGTCAAACATACCTCAATGTCGTGAGTGGCAATGGCGCCTATCGCTTCCTTAGTTATCATTTTCTTGATGACTTCAATGGTACCATTTTGCTTATCATCAGAATTGGTTCCTCTTAAAATTTCATCCAATAAAACAAAAGCACGAGAGCTTCCTAATAAATCCATAATCAATTTCAGACGTTTAATTTCAGCAAAGAAATACGATTCACTGTCGGATAAGGAATCGGATAATCGCATCGAAACCAACACAGGCATTGGATGCACTTTAGCAGCATTGGCACAAACTGGAGCACCAACACTGGTCAATACCATATTAATACCCAAACTCCTTAAAAACGTACTTTTACCCGACATATTAGAGCCCGTTAAAATCATAAAAGATTGTGGCTTGAACGTGACATCGTTTCCGATTCGGGATTTAGCATTCAGTAAAGGATGTGCTAAATTAGTGAACGAAATTTCATGATCAGAATTGATTTCTGGAAAGGCAAACGTTGGATTGTTATAACTAAAATTGGATAAACTCAGCAGCATTTCCATTTCTCCAATGATATCCAACCAATGCTTTAAGGAACTGGCATGACTTTTTTTCCAATTGATAAGTGCTTTTAAAGTGTGAATATGAAACAAAAAGGAGCCATTGAAAACAAGTGCAGCCGCAAAATTATTAACGCTGTCCATTCTGGAAAACAGTTCTGATAATTTTTTTAATTCAGAACTAACGTTACCATGCTTAGAATGCAATTGGTATTGCAAATCCTTTAGTTTTTTCGATTCAAAAATTTCATTTTCTATCGATTGAATCAACAAACTATATTGATTAATGGTTTTATTTAATGCAACCGTATTTGAAATTTCAATTTTAATTCTTTTAAAATAACCGCCTAAAATTCCGAGATTTAAAGCAAACAAATAGGAAATCACGGTGAGCATTGATGGGTTAGCCGTAGTCAAATACACTAAAAATGCCACTGTAAGTACTATTGGAGTCGCGAACGAAATAATTGTGTCTTTCAGGCTAAATTCGATACTTTTTGAATTCACCCATTTCATTAAGGTATCGTATACCACTTTCGAATCTTTTCCAACTCGAGCCAATGATGCGAAATCGTGACGCCAATTGAGTTTATCATTCAATTCTTTAATAGCTTCTTGATTTTCTATAATTTCAGCATTAGGCAACACCTTTAAAAGTTGTTTGGCTAAGATGGTTTTTCCAATGTAAGTATTCGTTCGATTTACATTCTGAAACAACGATTGATTGCCAAAAATATCCAAATCAAAACAATACGGATGCGAAAAATCATTGAATTCACTGCCATTAGCAAAGGGCATTTTCTTTTGAGTTACATATTCTAATTCCTCTTTATTAATAGCAATTAATGCTTCCTTCAAACGTTTTTTAGTCCCAACAACTTCATGTTTTTTCATTAAAACAAAAAAAGTAACCAAAAATACGAAAGCCAAAATTAGATAAAAGGAATGGCGATTTTCTAAAAAGCAATACCCCGAATATAAAATCGAAATGCCACACGCAAGTCGGATATAACTAATCATACTGTGTCTTTTGGATACTTCTTTAAGTTCGATTTCTAATTGATTGATTCGGGTGGTATACATTTCCATTTTAAACTAAGGTTTCCAACAAATATAGAATTTATTGCCCTATTGAAACCTTAAATTTTTGAAAGATTTCGTTACTTTTGCACCATGATACATCAAGAAACCATTGTTGCTTTGGCTACGCCTTCGGGTGCAGGTGCTGTTGCTATAATTAGAATGTCAGGAAATGACGCGATTTCGATTGCTTCAGAAGTTTTTCAATCGGTTTCTGGAAAAGATTTATCTCAACAAAAAACGCATACCATTCACCTCGGAACTATCGTTGATGGTACTAAAGTGTATGATCAAGTGTTGGTCTCAATTTTTAAAAATCCGAATTCGTACACCGGTGAAAATGTCATTGAAATTTCGTGTCACGGTTCGACGTTTATCCAGCAACAAATCATACAATTATTACTCCGAAAAGGATGTCGTATGGCGCAACCTGGAGAATTTACGTTGCGGGCTTTTTTAAACGGAAAATTAGATTTATCGCAAGCTGAAGCTGTAGCTGATTTGATTGCATCCGACAACGAAGCGTCGCATCAAATCGCAATGCAACAAATGCGTGGCGGATTCAGTAGTGAAATTGCTAAATTGCGTGAAGAGTTATTGAATTTTGCTTCTTTAATTGAATTGGAATTGGACTTTGCCGAGGAAGATGTAGAATTTGCTGACCGCACACAATTTCACAATTTATTGAACCGAATTGAATTTGTATTAAAACGATTAATCGATTCGTTTGCCGTTGGAAATGTTATTAAAAACGGTATTCCAGTTGCGATTGTTGGCGAACCCAACGTTGGAAAATCAACATTGTTGAATGCTTTATTGAATGAAGAACGCGCCATTGTCTCTGATATTGCAGGAACCACTCGTGATACAATTGAAGACGAATTGGTTATAGACGGAATCGGTTTCCGATTTATTGATACCGCTGGAATACGCGAAACCAAAGACGTAGTTGAAAGTATTGGTATCAAAAAAACATTTGAAAAAATAGAACAAGCACAGGTTGTACTTTTTTTAATTGACAGTTTACAATTGATCATTGAGAATGAGAATACTGTAAAAATTGAAATAGAAAAGATTAAAAATCAATTTCCTCAAAAACCGTTAATCGTTGTTACCAACAAGATTGACAAGTTAAATTCGGAGCAAAGAATTCAATTTGACAACCAATTATCAATTATCAATTATCAATTATTAATTGAAATTTCTGCTAAAAATAAAATGGGTATAGACGAATTAAAAAACCAACTCCTTTCGTTTGTAAACACTGGCGCACTACGAAATAACGAAACTATCGTCACCAATACAAGGCATTACGATTCGTTACTAAAAGCTTTAGAAGAAATACAAAAAGTGAAATTTGGGTTAAATTCCAATCTTCCCTCCGACCTTATGGCTATAGATATTCGTCAAGCATTGTACTATTTTGGCGAAATTACTGGCGAAGTTACTAACGATGAACTTTTAGGAAATATTTTTGCGAATTTCTGTATCGGAAAGTAAAGTAGGTAATAAATATACAAAAAACATCAAATAAAACTCAATAAATCAATTGGTTAGAATTTTATTAACTTGACATTAATTTACTATATTTTGCTACAAAATTGATTTTATTTGTTACATATTTGCTTTTATTTGTATCTTTGTTGCAAATTGTAGCAAATGAAAGTACATGTAAGAAAACGTAAAAATTCTAAAGGAGACAAATTCAATTTATCATTAGAAGTCTATAAAGGATATTCAAAAAATAATGATGGAAGCATCAAAGCTAATAGAGTAACAACAAAATTAGATTACTACCTCTACACCGACCCAAAAACACCAACTCAAAAGACCCACAACAAAGAAGTTGAAAAATTAGTTGATATTATCAGAGCTGAAAAGGAGAAAGATTTTATCAATAATAAATATGGCTTTAAACCTCAAAACAAGGGTAAGGCAAATTTCATAGACTATTTTAGAAAACTGACTAATGAACGTCTAGCGAGTAAAGGAAATTATGGAAATTGGGATAGTGTATTGAAACATTTAATTAAATATAGTGGAGAAAATACATCTTTAGAAAGTATCGATTTAGAATATTGTGAAGGTTTTAAAAAATATTTACTTGAAACGGCAAAAACCAGTTCAGAAAAAAACTTATCTTTAAATTCTGTGACATCATACTTCTGCAAATTAAGAGCAGCTCTCAACACCGCAGTTGATGAAGAACTCATAGTCGTCAATCCATCTTTAAAAGTTTCTATACCTAAAGAAGTTGAAGTTAAAAGAGAATATCTAACAGTTGAAGAAGTTAAACTTCTTTTTAATACTGAATGTAGATATGATGTTTTAAAAAGAGCATTTCTATTTTCCTGCTTGACTGGTTTACGTTGGTCAGACATAAATTTATTAGACTGGTCAGAATTAAAAAAAGAAGGAGAAAATTGGAAAATAACTTTTCATCAACAAAAGACAAAGGGGTTACAATATCATTATATTAATGAGCAAGCAAAGTCACTTTTAGGAGATGATGTGCAAAATTCAGGGAGAGTATTTTCTGGTTTAAGATACAGTGCTTATATGAATGTGGCATTATCGCAATGGGTTTTAAAGGCTGGAATACATAAAAATATAACTTTTCATTGTGCTAGACATACTTTCGCTACAATGCAACTTACTCTAGGCACTGATTTATTTACAGTTTCAAAATTACTAGGTCATAGTGAAATAAGGACTACCCAAGTTTATGCAAAAGTTATAGATCAGAAGAAAATAGATGCTGCAAATATTATCCCTAACTTCAATATTGAATAATAAAATGGCTAAAAACAAGAAAGGTTTAGGAACTTATTCAAACGATGGCTTAGGAAATTTTGATATTGCATTCTCACAGGAAGACATGTCAAACTTAATCTTGAGTATCCAAAACAATGAAAACAATATAAGAATTGATTACACAGAAATTATAAGTAGAATAGATTCTTACTTAAAAAACCATTTTGGAGCTATTCAAAATACTGAGGATTTTGTTAAATGGTACTTTGACAAACAAAAAATAAGACATCTTGCAAAGAATAAAATAAAAGTAACAGAAGACGATATTTTTTCTGCTTGTAAAGAATATGTTGAAAAATTAGATAAAATCAGGAACGGTCATAAAGCAGAAAATTTAAAGCTTAACTACGGAAAAATTAACAATAATAAAATTGTAAAACTTTTACATAGTAAATTACATCCGAGCAAAATTGATGTAAGTATTGAAGAATTTGAACAACATTTTGATGAAAGTTACAATGGTAGTCAAATTAAATGGGTTGGAACTGAAACAGAATTTGTTAATTTGTTTGCATCATTAAAATTTGAAAATACTGATTTGCTAAAAATATTGTCAATTCATTTCATAAACAATAAAAATAAGAAGTTCACGCCACAACAATTGTCGGTTTCCAAATCTAAATCTTCTGATGGAACGAAGTATTTCGGAAAAGTTTTTGTTGAGGAAATACTGAACGAAATTAAAAGTTTAAAAGGTTAGTACCAGTATCCTTAACTGCTACTAACCAATCCAATTTGACTTTCAATAGACCTTTGTTACCATAATTAAAAACTTTAATAATGGAAGCAAATAATATTGAATTAAAACTGGAAAATATTGAGAAACTCCTAACCTCTCAATCATTAATGAACAAGTCAATTTTCAACATTGACGAAGTCTCAATCTATACTGGTTTGTCCAAACTATACTTGTATAAGTTGACATCAAAGAACGGAATCCCACATTACAAACCAAATGGAAAAAATGTTTACTTCAAAAAAGAAGAAGTAGATAATTGGTTACTTCGTAATAGACAATCTACAAATGAAGAATTGAATAGTGAAGCTATCAATTATGCAGTGAATAAATTGAATAGTTCTATATAATAAGGTGTAACTATTGACTGAATATGTCAATTATGGTTGATACTATATGGATAGAATTATCTAATCAATATATCAAAGGTTTAAGAAACAAATCTGATACAATTGATTCAGAAACTGGAGAAGTAAAGTACTCAGTTGGTTATTCTGGCTGCATTAAAGTTAGAGAAGTAAAAGGAAAAATGATAATAGAATGTAGTTTACCAAAACTTTTGAAAGGAGATAACATTTATTCATTAAATTATTTTGAAGTAGTAATGGCTTTACAATTAATAGAAGAGAAATTAGGAATTTCAATAATGAAAGGAACAATAAGAAGATTAGATTGCGAAATTACAGTTGAAAGCATTTATAAACCAAGCACGTATTTTAGATATTTAGGTAATTGTAAATATTATTTAAGAACGGAAATACAAAAAACATCGCTTTATTATTTTAACAATTCAAGAGTAATAAATATTTATGATAAAGTAAAAGAGAGAAAAGACAAAAAAGAACTGTTACCTATTGAATTCGAGGGAAAAAATTTATTAAGATTTGAATGTAGATACAAAAATAAATATTTGAAAACTATTGCCAAGAAAAATTGTTTAGAAGTTCTAAAAGTTGAAGACTTAATCAATCCTACAATTTTCATTAACATTTCAGAAATAATTTTTCAGGAATATAAATCAATCGATAAACTCAATACGCCAGTAATAATAAACTTCAATAATTCAGCTAGATCTAAATTAAATTTAACTAAAAACTTAGCAAATATGGCAATAAAACTTCTTGGTGGCGTACAAGTAGTTCAAGAGATGATTGATGCTTCACGACCATATAATGAAGATGTACGAAGTGAATATTTTAGTAGAAGAAAAAAAGACATAAAAGAAATTGCGACGTATTCAAATATGGAACTAACCGAGAATTTTATATCAGAGATTGACCAAAAAATTCAAGAAAAACATCTTTTGTTATCAAAATCAAAACAAACACAACGAATAAATAATTATGAAAAAAAATAAAATGTTAGGAGAAACAGGAATTGATAAAGAATTATACAATTTGTATGGAGGTATTACTGATGAAGTTGTAATGTTTTGGACAGATTATATACCAAAATTTTATATTGATTGCTTTGGAAAAAGTGTAGCTAAGGACCATATCTATTCTAAAGTCATTGATGTCTATATTAAAATGACTGTAAATATTTTGGTTGATTGCAAAATTTCCAGTCAAAAAAGTTGGAGGTCAGAATCATGTATAAAATTTCAATGGCTATGTCCAACATACCAATTCAGTATTCTATTCAGGTTCTATGTTGAAATGCTAAAATACGACTTGAAAGACCCAGTATTTAGAGAGATACTTATGAGAAAAAATACTTATGAGTATAGAAAATATATAATTTCAAGAATATGGACACTTCCTTTTGATGATATATTAAATTTTTGGCTAAATGAATATTCTGATGATAATTACATGAAATATTTTTCTGAAAGAGAAGAGTATTGGAGACAAGGTGATTTGAAAAAATTAGAGAAAACACAAGAAATATTAATAAAAAAGCTTCTGAAAAAGGCTTAAAATTCAAATTTGACCTTTAAAAGTAGAAATCAAATGAAAAAACCATATAAAAAGCTATTAAAAAAACACAAAATGGTGTTAGAAATGATAAAAATGAAATCCATTTATCTTTAGAATTTATGACGAATTGTAAGCGAAAGTATATGATTTTTATTTTTGGTCTAAAACAATATTCAGTTTGACCAGAAACTATAAGGTTTCATTTACCTTTAAGCCTTTATAATACAAGGTATAGCTATTGACTAAAATTGTTTTAAAACAATAAAAAGTACTCGGAAAAAGTTTAAAAAAATATAACTTTCAACTAGACAAATCCGACACTTTTAAGTCGTTTTATAGATGTGACACATTGGACACATCGGACACTTTTACCTTACATATCGGACACTTTTGAAGGCACTAAAAATTACACTTGCCAGAAACATGAGTTTTTTAAAAATCTATATGTTAGCATTTTACGTGAAAATATTTTTGTTTTAAAACAAAAAAAACAGCTGAAAACGTTGGGTCAAAAGTCAAAATCTGTATAGATTTACAATAAATATATGACTTTTTGTATTTACACCATCGGATATGGAAATCGCTCGATTTCAGATTTTATTCAAATTTTAAAAGATAATCAAATTCAAGTCGTAGTAGATGTTAGGTCTATGCCCTACTCTCGCTATAGACCAGCTTTCAATTCTAAGGCACTAGCAAAAAATCTCACGGATGTTGGAATTGGTTATATGTTCAAAGGAAATGAGCTAGGCGGAATGCCAAAAGATGTTGCTCTTCAAAGCAATGATTTACCAGACTATGACAAGATAAGAAAAACGATTTCTTACCAGCAAGGACTTTACTATTTAGAATGCGGTATTGAGTTGGGATTTAGAATTGCTATTTTATGTGCTTGTTTAGACCACACCGACTGCCACCGGAACAAACTCATAGGGGTTGATATGGCAAGAAAAGGTTACGAAGTTTATCACATTAACAAAAACGGAGCGATTGCTCAAAACGAGAGGCTGTTTTAGTCTCTTTTTTTGTTTTTAAGAGTATAGCACTTATTAAACTACCATTTAACAAATGTTACAAATGAAATATATTAGTTATTACAGAGTATCAACAAAGAAACAAGAAAAGTCTGGACTTGGTTTGGATGCACAAAAGACAGCAGTTCAAAACTTCTTGGATAAAGAAAGTATTTTGATTGCAGAGTATCAAGAAGCCGAAAGCGGAAAAGACAACGAACGACCTCAACTGATTAAAGCAATTGAACACTGCAAATCTACTGGTGCAGTTCTTCTAATTGCAAAGCTAGATAGACTTTCCAGAAATGCAGCCTTCATACTCACATTGAGAGATTCTAAAATTGAATTTGTTTGCGCTGATATGCCTACAGCCAATTCTGTAACAATTGGTATAATGGCAATTTTAGCACAAGACGAAAGGGAACGCATCAGCCAGAGAACAAAAGTTGCACTTGCTGAACTTAAAGCTAGAGGTGTAAATCTTGGTTCGCCACAAAATTTAACTAACGAATCCAGATCAAGAAGTATTGAGGTAAGACGAAATAATGCTTTAGAAGACGAAAATAACAGAAAAGCTACGGCAATGATTATATTGATGAAAGACAGCGGAAAAAGCCTTTATTTCATCTCAAATCAACTAAATGAGAACGGATTTAAAACAAGAAATGGAAAGGAATTTAATCAGATGACTGTTAAACGATTGTACGATAGGTACGTGAATAATAAGTAATCTTGTTTTCAGCCAAATTATTTGACCTTTTCAAACAATTGAGAAAGTGAGATTTCAAGAGCTGTTGCAATTATAGCGAGAGTTGCAATGTTTGAGGTAACTACTGCCTTTTCGATTTTGTAAATATATTGGCGGTCTTTATTGACTATTTTAGCTAATTCAGTTTGGGTTAATCCCTTTAGTTTTCTATAATACACTATCTGCTCCCCAACTTTAATTGGGATGTCATTTTCTATTTTCTTTAATTCTAAATCGGACAAATTACGCATGAGTGCAATTTCCGTGCAAAAACAAGAATATTTGTAACCTTAAAATACTACATTTTTTATATATTTACACTTCAATATTTAAAACTATTAAAATGAAAAAAGTAAAATATGTACTAATTGGTATTGTTGCGTTAGGCGTTATAGGTGCAATTGTAAAAACAAATAAGAAAGACATGAATTCCAAAAATGTTTCAACTGAAAAAATTGAGGATGCACCTAAAAATATAGAGCAAGAGAAAAAATTAATAGACTTAGATAATTCAAAATTTTGGGATGAGTTTGACCCAATAGTGAAAATTAGAATTTATAAAATGATTGAAGAAAAAGATTGTTCTGGCTTACAAGATGAATTTAATACTACAGCAGACAATATGGATAAATTACAATCGGCTGGAAAAAGTGCATCAAGAAATATTGATTTAATGGATTTTTTAGAAGATAAAATGAAGGACTTAGATTGTCATAATTAAAATATAACTACAATTTAAAAGCATCAGTAATAAAAATTATTGATGCTTTTTTGTTTCAAGTCTAAAAAGAATGTTTTATTAAGAAAGCAATGACATTAACAATGTTTATAAATCTAAAATAAAATTACTTGAAATTTGTTTTAAAGCAGTATTTTTGAGGATTGTACATGTTATAAATTAAGAAATCTTATAAATATGAGTCAAGTAAAACCTCAATCAGAGCAAGAAGAAATAAAGATTGAAAATCCATTGGAGAAGAAAATAGAAACTTTTAAAAACATTATTCAAGATTGTAATATTAGTTTTTTGATTGGTTCTGGTTTATCAGTTCCATTTATGGGAACTTTGGGAGGCATTGAAACTTGGCTTACAAGTCTTGAAGAAAACAAAGAAATTTCTATTGAATTAAGGCAATACATCAAAGCATCTTTATATAAAAGTTATTTTGATGTGGCAATGAAAGATAATATTGATATTTTAGATTTCATATATGGCGAAAATGGTTGTTGGTCTTTAAGTTCAAAATCATCTGAATTAGAGAAAACCTATAATGCATATAAAAACTTTTTGAGAATCATTAATCAAGTTTTATATGAAAGACGGAGTAACACCGTAAATAAACAAGTTAATCTATTTACCACTAATATTGATGTTTTTTTTGAGAAAGTAATAGAGGATTTAGATTTACAATTTAATGATGGATTTAATGGAGTTTTTAGAAAGCAATTTCATTTAAGCAACTTCAAAAAATCATTTTACCAAAAAAGTCTGCATTATGATAATATAGCAGAAATTCCAGTTTTTAATTTATTGAAAATTCACGGTTCTGTAACTTGGAAATTAGATAATACAAATATTGAGTTTGCTGGATTAGATGTATTGAAAAATGTGATTAATGCAGCAGGTACATCGGATTTGATAGATATTGTTTCGTTAAGCAATAAAAAGTGGGACGATACCAAAACAAATTTAACTATTGAAGAAATTATAGAGGAAGCAACCACAAAAGACCCTATTCCATCAACTGCTGAATTTATTGAAGCTTACGAAAAGTTACAGGTTGTAAATCCTACAAAAGATAAGTTTAGAGATACGACTTTTAACAAAACTTACTATGAAATGCTTCGGCTTTATGCAAATGAATTGGAGAAAGAAAATTCCGTATTATTTGTAATGGGTTTTTCAATGGCAGACGAACATATAAGAGATATTACGTTTAGAGCCATTAAATCAAATCCTACTTTAAAAGTATTCATTTGCTCATATACGGAACAAGCTAAAGATATTAAGCGGAATTTGCAAAACGACCGTATTGATTTAAAAGACTTTCATAACGTTGAATTATTAAATCCAACAGATGAGTTTGATTTAAAAAAGATGAATGAATTACTGTTTAATCCTTTGTTAGAAAGCATATTATTAAGAAAAAATTTTGAAAAGTAATATGAAAACATCTTTACAAAAGGATTCTATATTTAAGGTTGGTAAAGTTACTTCGGTTGAGGGTAGAACTATTAAAATTGAGGTTGATAAAACTAAAAATAGTTCTCATTTGTTGTATGATGGAGAACTTTTAAGAAATATATCCGTTAATAGTTACATCAAAATAACAAAAGGATTTACTAAAATAATTGGTAAGGTTGAAGGCGAATTTATTGTTGAGGACAAGCAATATTCCGAAAAGAATTATACAAATGAAAGTAAGAAAATAAAACGTTTGTTAATTGTTAGCTTGCTTGGTTTTTTCAGTAAAAAAGGATTTGAAAGAGGTATTAAAGAACTTCCATTAATTAACAATGAATGTTTTTTATTGGAAAGAGAAGAATTTAAAGATGTTCACGATTTTGTAAAGAAAGGCGATGAACCGCTTGTAATTGGTACGCTAACTCACGAAAACGGACAAGAAATAAGCGTTGGTGTAAATGATTTATTTGCAAGTCATATTGGAATTTTCGGAAATACTGGAAGTGGAAAATCCTATACTTTGGCAAAGATTTATAGAGAATTATTTTTGAAATTCATTGACAATAAAAAATTTAAAGAGAATGCACAATTTTACTTTATAGATTTTAATGGAGAATATATTGAAGATAATGCAATTTTAGAAAAAAAACATAAGAATATTTTTTGTTTAAATACGAGGGTTTCAAAAGATATGTTTCCAATTTCAGAAGCCTATATTAAAGACCATCATTTTTGGGCGTTAGTTTTAGAAGCAACAGAAAAAACACAAAAACCATTTCTACAAAGAGCTATAGATAACGAGTATTTAGAAGATAAAATAACGGATAAAGATTGTTTAAAAAGTTTCCTAAAGCAATTGATTGCTAAAATTATTGATAAAGAAGACGATAATTTGAAAACAAATGTAGTAATTGATTTATTGCATAATGTTGAAGATTGCTTAACAAATAGTAATATTGATGAGGTTTTAGGAACACTTCGGGAAAAATTACAATTTCACAATAAAAATAAAACATTCTATTTTATTGCGGACGATGGAAATACTTACTATGATAATAATGCTATACCATATGTTAATGCAGTATTAGATGAAATTGAATTTGATGAAATACAAACCGATTTTTTAATCAAAATTAGGTTAAGAATTATTTTGCAGTATTATCACGAAATAATAAGTGGTTTTTCAAATATTGAACATCTTTCGCCATTAATAAAAAGAACGCCAACCAGAATAAACGATTTAAAAAAAATCATAACAATTCAAGATTTTGTTTCAGAAAAAAATATAACTGTTATTTCTTTGAGAGATGTAAACTTGCAAATGAGAAAAATGCTACCACTATTGATATGCAAACAATTATACGAAACAAAGAAGGAATTAAAAGAACAGGATAAAAAGAACGGACAAGAAAAATATCTAAATATTATAATTGATGAAGCACATAATATTTTATCGTCAGTATCTGAAAGAGAGAGCGAAACTTGGAAAGATTATAGGCTGGAAACATTTGAAGAAATTATAAAAGAAGGTAGAAAATTTGGAGTATTCTTAACCATAGCAAGTCAACGACCGTACGATATTTCAGCAACTATTATTTCGCAATTACATAATTTCTTTTTACATAGATTAATAAACAATAATGATATTACAGCAATTGAACGAACAGTTTCATATTTAGATAAACTTTCATTTGAAACTTTACCTATTTTACCCACAGGAACTTGTATATTAGCTGGGTTATCAGCTCAAATACCTGTAATGATAGATATTAGTAAAATCGACAAAAAATTTGAACCTGATAATAAAACTATGAAACCAACAGATAATTGGGGGTAATAAATAAGAATAATTTAAAAAAATGTTTTATTCGATGTTAAGAAAATGATTAATTAATTAATTTATCTAATAAATGAATTTACAAGAAACACATACAGCGGGTCCTCAAGCGATAGGGTTTGATTATCAATTCTATTACTTTATGTATTTAGCAATTGAGCTTAAACAGGGGCAAAAGATTGGTTTTGAGGTTAAAGATGATGTTCATATCGACAAGCATGACGGAACAACAATTTTGTATCAGACAAAACACACCATTGTAAAAAATACAGATGGGGATTTACAAAATTTAACTACATTAGACGTAGACTTATGGAAAACGTTAAGCAATTGGGTTGATTTTATTAATGCTGATGGGAAAAACTCTAGCTTTCTAAATGAGAATTCATTTATTTTGGTTACAAATAAAAGCGATAATAATAATGATTTTATAGCAACACTAAATCTATTCAAATCAGATAATGATATTGATAAAGTATCCTTGAAAATAAATGAATTGGAAAATAAAACTAAAGATGTTACATTAAAAAAATATCTTAAAAAAGTTAGCAAACTAAGCAAGAACAAACTGAAATTGTTCTTGAAAAAATTAATGATTGAAACTGATAATGACGGAATTATTGAAAAAATAAAAAATAGGCTTTTGGAAAAATATTACTTAGTTGATTTAGTGGATCCAATATTTGAAAGTTTATCGTCAAATCTAAATATGGCAAAATATTTAGATATTAAGGATCGAAAAAAATTTGAGATATCGAGTGAAGATTTTGCTAAACGGTTTGGAAAATGTTTTAAAGTGGCAACTGAAATTAAGCCCTTACCGAGAAGAGAATTCCCTATTTTATTGCCAGATGACTTAGAAAGTCAAATTTTTATAAAGCAATTGCTTGACATAGGAGAAATAAAAACAGGTTCAAACTATATTAGGGACTACACTACTCAAATGCTTAAATTTTTAAATCATTTTACTTATTGGTCTGAGGAAGAAAATTTTATTTTACTTACTGACATAGCAGAATTTAAAAATAATAGTATTCAAATATGGACAAATGAGTTCAAAGCGAAATATAGACAAATAGAGAGACAAATAAATGCAGGCTCATCTATTGATGATTTAGAAGATGAAGTCAAAAATCTAGCTATAGATTTAGTTGACTATATTAGAAAACAGGACTTATCTATACCTGGATTTTCTGCTTTAGGTGTTGAATTTAGTAATGGACATTATTATGCCCTATCCGATAATCTTGAAATAGGCTGGCATTTTGATTGGGGGAACAAATATAAAAAAGAATGAAAGAAATTTACTATGTATATAACAACGAAGCAATAGCAAGTTGTATTTTTTTGTCAATACTGAATAGGGTCGAGAAGTTAGATATTGCACGTTCGTGTCTGATATTGCCTTTTTTATTGGATGATAGAACGGTTAGTTATTTATCAAGAAACCAAGATACTGAATTAGAATTAGAACAATTAATAAAAGAACAGTCACGCTTGTTTACAACTTTTAATAAACGGTATTTATCACTGTTGCCAGTTGCGATAAATTCTTTGATATTATTGAATAATAGTAATCAAGTAAGTTTGGGAAGCGAAATATCAAATAATGCTATCATAAATTTAGAGAGAAAAGATTTAGGAGACAGATTTAATAGGATAGAAGAAGTTATACCGAAGTTTTTATCAATGTTGGAAAAAAATTCTACTGCTCAACTCTACAAAACATTAAAAGTACAATTATGAAATTTATACTTCACGAAATAAAGCTTTGGTTTAAGGATGAAAATTCAGCACCTAAAAGCTATCATTTTTTAGCCGATAAAGTAAATGTTATAACTGGTGATTCAACGACTGGTAAAACAAGTTTTTGGAATGTAATAGATTATTGCCTTTTGTCTGGCAAAGTAACCATTCCAACTGAAATCATAGACAAAGTTTTATGGTTTGGCATTCGATTTACTGTAAATGAAAAAGAAATATCTATAGTTAGAAGAACACCAAGTAATGGCTCAGTTTCTTCTGACGTTTATTTTAATTTAGGTGGTCTGCCTGAAATCCCTGAAGGAAATAAAGAAATTGCAGAAATTAAAACAATTTTAGATGAAGAATTTGGAATTAGTGATGCTTTAAGATTTCCTTATGGAAAAGGATTAGGCAAAACAACATTTAATATTTCGTACAGACACTTTCTTCTTTTTAACTCATTAACACAAACTATTATTGATGCACCTGAAACATATTTTGATACTACATTTTATGGAAAAGAAGAATACGATAAGGCGTTAAGTCATATTTTCGATTTAGTTATTGGTGTAAATGATATGGAAAACATCAAAGCCATTGAACGCTTACAAGAAATTGAAGCAGGACTAAAAGCAATTCAAAATCAAGAAAAGGGTAATCAGAGTAAAATCAAAAATTTTGAAGCAGAAATATTCAAGCTAGTTGAAAAATGTAAAATATATAAATTAGTTGAATACTCAGAGTCTATAGATAGTGTAGATAATGCAATATTGGTGATTCAAGATACGATAGCCAATACGAAAAAAGTTGCCGAAAATTCAAAATTATTTTCTGAAGTTGATGGCTTGTACAAAAGAAAAAATGTAATACAAGCCCAAATTAATGCTATAAGTCAATATCAAAAAGAATACGATATATATAAAAGAAACCTTAACAAATCTGCTGATAGTTTACAGCCAATTGAGTTTCTAAGTCAACAATTGTCAGATCAGTTAGTAGATTCATACGAAACAAAACTGTTTGTAGAATCATTAGAATCTTCTTTAAAAAATATCAAGTCCAATCTTTCAAAAAAAGCTTCGGAACCTCTTAAAGTTACAGGTGATGTAAAAGAATTACGAACGCAAATACAGGAGATAGATAAGCAAATAGCGAAACTGAACGAAATAAAAAAGAATTATCAATCCGAAGGAGAAAAATTTATTGTTCTTGGGGAAATAAAGTATGCTTATGAGCAGTTGTTGAAGAAGGAGGTAAACAAACCTATAGATAAAATCAAATTGAATAGCTTAAATGAGGAAAAAGAAAGATTATCAAAAGTCCCTCAAGAAACATCACAAATTAAATTTTTGATGAAAACAGAGTTGAATCAAAGTATTCAACGAAATTTCAATTTATTAAACTCTTTGCCAACCTATAAAAGTAGCCGCGTAGAGTTTAACAGTGATAAAATGATTCTACAGTTAATTCCTGATGGACAAATGTTTCCATTAGATAATGTGGGGAGTGCCTCGAACTATATGTTTATGCATTTATGTGTCTATTTGGGGTTACATGAACATGTATTAAATATTGAACAGGATCATATACCGGAATTTTTATTTGTTGACCAACCTAGTACTCCATATTATGAAGGGAAAAACGATGATAAAGCAAAACTAATTGACGCTTTTAAATTACTAAACTCTTTTGTTGATTATATCACGGTGAAAAAAAACAAACACTTTCAAATTATAATGGTTGAACATGCGTCTAAAGAGTACTGGATAGACAACGAATTACATTTTTTCCATACGGTAGATGAATTTATTGATGGAAAAGGATTAATACCTAATGAAATTTACAAGAAATAGCAAATGAAAGATATGACATTAGGAAAAATGGATAAACTAATTATCCATTTTGTTGGAAATAAAAACAACGGCGATGGCGTTCGTTTTTCTGATGAACTTACTAATTTTGAAAATATTGAACAGTATTTTAAAAAGTTAATTGAGACTAATTTCAAGTTAGATGAATTGTTTTCTTTTTATTCTTCAACAATTGAATTGAATCCAATGTATCAATTTATTAGTTCAATATTTGAAGATAACAATTCATTTGTAGAGCAGTCAAAAAATAGTGCTCGCTATTTATACGATAAAAGCACACATCCTCAGATTAAAAATGGGGAATTATTAATGGTATATTTTAAAGATTGTAAGATTGGCGAAGATCATGTAGATGCTGTAGGTATATTTAAATCTGAAAATAAAGATACAGTTCTTAAAGTTTGTAGTTCAAACAATGGTTTTAATTTAAAAGATGAAAAAGGGATGAATGTTAATAAATTAGACAAGGGGTGTCTAATTTTTAATATTCAGAAAGAGAATGGCTATCAAATAGCTGTAGTTGATAACACCAATCGTAGTACAGAAGCCCAATACTGGAAGGAACATTTTCTGAATTTACAGCCTATAAAAAATGATTTTCATCAAACTCAGCAATTTTTAGGAATGGCAAAACAATTTGTCACTAAACAATTATCTGAAAATTTTGATTTAACTAAAGCAGAACAAATAGATTTTTTAAATCGTTCAGTAGATTATTTTAAAAATAATAAAAAATTTAACAAACAAGAATTCGAGAAAAACGTCTTTGAAGATGACAGTTTAATTGAATCCTTTCAAAATTTTGATAAAACTTTTAGGAAAGATAATGAAATCGCTCCTCCTGAAAACTTTGAAATTTCAAATAAAGCCGTTAAAAAACAAGCTCGTGTTTTTAAAAGTGTATTAAAACTGGATAAAAATTTTCACATTTACATTCATGGGGACAAAAAACTTATTGAAAACGGAACAGACGAAACTGGAAGAAAATTCTATAAAATATATTATGAAGAAGAAAATTAGCAATAATATATATCTATTCCATAGATTTTTTTTATGTTAATTATGCTGTCAACTAATTAAAATAATATTACTACTTTAGTCTTTAAATAATAAAAAAAATGAACATAATAGCTGACCATAATAAATTAAAACAAGACCCTTTAGCTTCAATTTTAATACAAAAAATCGAAAGTTTAGAATTATCAAATACAAATTTATACTATAATTTTCCATTTTATAGAGGAGAAACTAAAGATGATTTAATACAAGCGCATGTTTTATTTGTTTCTAAAGAATTTGGAGTGATATTTTTTAGATGTATAAATAACATAGAAGCTTTTAATGATACAGAAAAAAAGAAAATGGATGATTTAGATAGCCATATTTATTCAAGAATTAATAAAGTTGATGAACTAAGATTAAAAAGAAGAGAACTGAAAATTAATGTAAGTCCAATAATATTTATTAACACTCCAGAAGAAATAACATTAGATGACTTTGCTAACTTGAATCAAATAAAAAATTTAGTTTATAATAACAAAAACGAAGTTCTCTCAGAAGAGGAATTTGTACTGTTAACATCTGCAATTGAAGGAACTGTTCATTTGAGAAACAAAAAAGAAAGAATAATTACGTCTGATAAAGAACTGTCAAAAGGAGAAATTTTAAACATTATACAAAATCAACATTCTTCATTTGATATTGAGCAAAAAAGAGCTGCTTTAAATATTATTGATTCCCCACAAAGAATTAGAGGTTTAGCAGGGTCTGGCAAGACAATTATTTTGACAATGAAAGTTGCACTGTATCATTTACAAAATCCTGAAGCAGAAATATTATATACATACTTTACTAAAGCTCTTTATGGACAGATTAGATATTTAATTGAAAAATATTATCGTGATTTTTCAG
Source organism: Flavobacterium sp. FG139 (assembly GCF_057809695.1). Classification (NCBI taxonomy): domain Bacteria; kingdom Pseudomonadati; phylum Bacteroidota; class Flavobacteriia; order Flavobacteriales; family Flavobacteriaceae; genus Flavobacterium; species Flavobacterium sp. FG139. Next base: position 81,070 of record NZ_JBMDKL010000012.1, on the reverse strand, counting down.
ACAATAGAGAACCAGATTGGAATAAAATTCACATTTTACATGGATGGGGTGGAGCTGGATTAAGGGGGGTTTATTCAGACACATGCCAAGAAAACAGTATATATCCAATTAGTTTTATTGAAGCAAAAAAAGGAGATTCAAAAGATCCATTTAATTATATTTTTGAAAAATTATCAAAAGAAAATTTAAAAGAAAAATATGATTTAACATTAATTGACGAAGGTCAAGATTTCTCCTCTTCATTCTACAAAGTATGTAGAAAGATAACAAAAGATATGAGAATAGTTTGGGCTTATGACGACTTTCAAAATATTTTCGATGTAAACATTCAAGATGAAAAGGAAACTTTTGGAAAAAATGAAAAAGGTGAATATTATGTAGACTTTTCTAAAGATGAAAACAAATTGCAAGATATTGTTTTACATAAATGCTACAGAAATCCAAGATTAGCATTAATTAATGCTTTTGCCTTAGGATTAGGTATTTATAATGATAGAGTATTACAACGGTTAGAAAACAATAATCATTGGAATGATTTGGGGTTTGTTGTAGAAAGTGGGGATTCGTCAGATAATTCAGAAATGATAATTTCAAGACCTTTGGAAAATAGTCCAGTAAAGACCAATGAATTTTTTAAATCTGAATCTATTCAAATAGAAATTTTTAACGATGTAAATAAAGAATGTGATTTTATTTGTTCAAAAATAATTGATGATATAAGAAAAGAAAACTTAAGACCCGACGATATTTGTGTAATTGGACTTGACAGTAAAAATATAGGTGTATATTTTGACATAATAGTGAGTAAATTAAATAAAAATGGAATTTCAACATTTAATTTATTGAAAGCCTCAAACAATAATACCAGTTTTAGTATTGACAATCATGTAACCTTAACTACTTTAAATAAAGCTAAAGGTAATGAATCTGGAATGGTATATATCGTAGGAACTGAATATGCATTTATGAATAAAGATTATATTATTGATAGAAATAAAGTATTTACAGCAATTACAAGAAGTAAAGGTTGGGTAGTTTTAACAGGATTTGAAAAGGCAGGACAATGCAAGAAAGAAATGGACTTACTAAAGGCTAATAATTATAAATTCATTTTTAAACAACCTAGCAAATCTCAAACAAGAACAATATTAAGAGGTATAACCAAACAGCAAAGTATTTTAAATGAAATAAATAATAAAATGCAAGAACTTACAAAAATTGGTTTATCACAAGATGAAATAATTAGTATGTTAAAAGATTTAGACCAAAATAAAAAATGATGAATCGATCAAAATTTTTAACATCAATTAATGATTCAATATCATTATTGAAAAAATTTAATCTATATAAATCAACAGGTCCAAAAGGAAATGGTATTTATTCAGATGAGTTTCTAAAAGTTTGTAAAAAAAATAATTTAGTTGATATTTATAAGTGTGCTATTGAAAATTTCGATTATGATATTTTACTTAAAGATGATTCTATAATTCAATTTCTTTATGATGAAGGAGATTTAAGATATGCCTTTATCCAAAACCCATACAATTTTATTTCAAAGGAGGAATATGCCATTCAAATTTATACAACCGAAGAGTTAGAAGATTTTTCAGAATTTGAACTATCTGAATTAATAAATGAAAATGAGTACGAACAATTTTTAAATGAACAAAAATTAAACTCTATAGCAAACTATTTTCGCTATGATTGTAGTAAAGCTGGTTATTTTCCATTAGTACATTCATATTCACATATTCATATTGGAATGAATGAAAATATTAGAATACCAACTTCAAAATATATTACTCCTTTAAAGTTCACAAAATTTTGTATAAAAAATACCTACTATGATAATTGGAAATCTTATTTTGAAGAAAATTCAACTTTTTTAAATGAGATTGTAAAAATTAAAAGTGAATGTATGCAGTTGCCAACCTTCAAATGGTCGAGCGATGAAAATAATGAACTTTTTTTATCGTAAATAAGTAATAATATTTTAATGAAATCTTTCTCCTTAACAAGACAAGAATTATACGAACAAGTGTGGTCTAAGCCAATGGTAACATTAGCAAAAGAGTATTCACTATCTGATAATGGATTGAGGAAAATATGTAAAAAACATGATGTTCCAATTCCACCTATGGGACATTGGCAAAAAATTCAATTTAATAAAAAAACCACTAAAATTCCACTCCCAAAAAAGGAAAAAGAGGAAGAAATTAAAATTAACATTCAGGATGCAAAACTGATTACTAATACAGAAAATCCAATAAAAAATGCTGTAGCAGAAAAAATTAGAAACAATAGTTCTTTAATTTTAAAAGTTGCAGATAGATTAAGTAAGCCTGATGATATAATTGTTAAAACTCAAGAAAATATTGAGAAGAAAAAGGTTTCAGAATCTTACAGTCCATTGAAAGGAACAGTGCAAACTGATAGAGGTTTTCCTAGTATAATTGTTTCGCCAAAAAACATTTCTCGCTCATTAAGAATATTAGATAATCTAATTAAAAACTTTAGGTTATTGGGCTATAAAATTGATTTACGTGATGAAGGACTAAACATTGTTGCTTACGATGATGATAAAATGTCAATCTATATTCGTGAAAAAAGCAATGCAGTAGATACTACAAGTGATTACGGATGGAAATCAAGGGATTTGGTAGCAAATGGTAAATTATCCGTTAAAGTTCATCGTTTTGGAACATTTGAGTTTGCGGATACAAATAAATTGCTTGTAGAAGATCAGATTGAAAAAATCTTAATAAAGATTGAAAGTGAATTTCAAGAAATGCACTATAGAAGAAAGCAACGAGAAATTGAGCAACAAAAATATGAAGAACTTAAAAAGATTGAACAAGCCAAGCAACAGCTAAAAGCAGATGAATTAAACAAGTTCATTGAGTTTTATAATGATGCACACCGCTGGAAAAAGTTCACAATATTGAAAGAGTATCATACCTTCTTAGAAAGCCAAGAAAATAAAACTGCCGAATTGCAAGAGTGGCTAAGTTGGGCAAAATCAAAACTTGATTGGTATAATCCTATGGTTGATATTGAAGATGAATTATTGTCTGATGTAGATAAAGATAGTTTAACATTCAAAAAGAAATCTGGAAATAATTTTTATTTTTGACTATCTTTGACTTTTAAATATCCTTTATTTACTGGGCTTTTGTTGCATATTTGCTACTGCAAAAATGAGAATGTATGCCAAGCCTAATAAATACAATGCTTTAGAAATTTACTTCACTTTTTGTATCGGAAAGTAATCTTTTAAAAAAAACAAACTGATTTAAATTCATTTTTTTCTTCTAAAAGCAAAAAAAGCTAAACTTTTTTCATAACTTTATGGAATTCAATAGTATTTCTCAATAATTGAAAACACTGTTCTATGGTAAAAAAAGTATGTACAAAATTAGCCAATTGGTTTTTACTACGTCCAAAGTTTACTGCAATGGTAGCTTTTTGCATAGCGATGTTCTTGGTTGGGTTTGTTGTTTCATTGCGATATAAAATTGCTAAAGACAATCAACATAGGGAAATGTCAAATGTTCTCAATGTTGTCCATCAAAATATGGAGCAAGTATTGAAAAACGGCTATACGGCTACTCTAACTTTGGCGCTTACGATTGACGATAAAGGAATTCCAGAAAATTTTGAAAAAATTGGAAAAAAATTAGTGGACAATAATTCATCTATCGATGCAGTACAACTTGTACCTGGTGGCGTTATTAAATATATTTATCCCATTAAAGGCAATGAAGCTGCAATGAATTATGATATTTTACACACTAAAGATGTTAAACAAGAGGCACAAAAATCGATAAAAACAAAAATCATTTATTTTGCAGGACCTTTGCACTTAAAACAAGGAGGTGTGGCCATTATTGGACGATTGCCTGTGTATAAAAACAACACCTTTTGGGGGTTTTCTGCAGTTATTATTCGATTAGAAACCTTGATTAAAAACTCTGGAATACAATCGATTGACAAGTCTAAATATTACTTCCAATTTTCTAAAAAAAATCTAATTACTGGAAAAGAAGAATTTTTCTTTCCTAATACCACTGATTTTTCAAAAAAATATTATCAATCAATAGAAATCCCAGATGGCAATTGGAAATTATATTTGATTGCAAGCAATCAAAATTTTGTTTTTTATCAAATCATCACTTCTTCAATATTGGGGTTATTACTAGCAATAATGATCGGAATTTGGGTACACACTATAATCAAGAAACCTGCTGAACAACAAAAATTAATCCTAAAACAAGCACAAAAGTTAGTTGATTCTGAAGTGAAATTTAAAACCTTATTCGATCAAGCTCCAGTTGGAATAGCCAAAATAGCTACAGAAACTGGACAATTTATTGAAGTAAATACCGAATATTGTCATATTACTGGATATAATGAAGCAGAGTTAAAAGGATTGAACTTTAGAGAAATTACTCATGCTGATGATGTATATGAAGATGCGGAGAATATGAAAAAACTGGTGAATGGAGAAATTAATGAATTTGCTATGGAGAAAAGGTACATCAACAAATCTGGTAAAATAATTTGGGTGAATTTAATTGTAGCTCCGTTGTGGAAAAAAGGAGAAAAACCAAAAACTCACATTGCAATTGTAGAAGATATTACCGAAAAAAAAGAAGCTGAACAAAGTTTGAAAAAATCATTTGACTTGGTTAATGAACAAAATAAAAGACTTTTAAATTTCTCCTACATAGTATCACATAACCTAAGATCGCATTCTAGTAACATCAATTCGATATCCAATTTATTAGAAGACTCCGATAACGAAACGGAAACTAAAGAACTAACCAGTATGTTAAAGAAAGTTTCTGTATCATTAAATGAAACCATGTCAAATTTGAATGATGTTATTAATATTCAATCAAACATTCATTTGACCGTTGAAAACTTGAACTTGCATAATTATGTAAATTCAACGGTTAACGCACTTTTGGAACAAATACATTCTAAAGGAGCCACCGTAATTAATGACGTCGACAAAGAAATTACAGTAAAATACAATCCGGCCTATTTAGAAAGTATTTTGCTGAATTTTATTTCCAATTCTCTAAAATATTCACACCCTGATAGAAAACCAGTTATCACGATACGTTTTGACAGCTCTAAAAATGAACTAAAAATTACGGATAATGGCTTAGGAATTGATCTTAAAAAATACGGAAACAGTATTTTTGGTATGTACAAAACCTTTCACAACAATAAAGATGCGAAAGGTATTGGATTATTTATTACTAAAAATCAGATTGAGGCTATGGGAGGAAAAGTTTCTGTGGAAAGTGATACCAAAGTTGGAAGCACATTCACAGTACATTTTAAATAATTATTCTTTGATAATTTTTCTTTCGATAGTTAAACCATTTGTAGTAATTTTTAAAAGGTAAATTCCTGAATTATAATTCGAAATATCAATTAATGCTTGATTACTAGCTTTAGTTTCAGATAATTTATTCCCTAAAATAGAATACAAAGAAATCGTTGAATCATCCGTCAATCCCGAAATGGCAAAAACATTTTTAGTCGGATTTGGATACACAACTATGTTAGAATTTGCAAAAGTTGGAGTTGCTAAATTGGCATGCCAAACGTCACCAACGTGAGAACCCCAAATATAATTGGCTAAATCTGGATAATCAATAAAAGGATTTCGATTCATTTGCCAAGTATAAATATAGTTGTTTCTATTCATTTCATAATCATCAGAAACATCAGTATGATTCCATGTTAATAAAGAAGATAAATCGCCAATTTGTCCAATAATTCCGTCTGTAGGATTTCCATTAACAACATTCAATCCGTTATAACGAACTGCCATGTAAAAAATAGCACGGGCTACATCTCCTTTCCAACTTCCAGGTGCACCGGTTGGCCCGTTGTAATCGACTCCATAATTTCGATTATTTCTAGATGAATTTTCTTGACCGTCAACGGCTCTTAAATGATGTGCATCCGATAAACCTGCACCAATATCATTTGGGCCTGACAAAGCATAGGTGTTAATGCCATCTGCTGGTAGGTTGTATAAATCGCCATAATTTCCACGAGATTGACAATATATATGCTCTCTATTCCATTTTCCTATAATGCTATTTCCAGTTTGATAATCAATTTTTGATCGAGGTTGTTCCGTATAAATCATCCAAACTTGGTTGCTATTTTCAGGATTTTGATCGGCTGTTTTTAAAATATCAACAATATCTCCGTATGTATGTGCCCGAACGACAGAGGGATTGGCTATTATATCTTGAAGTGCTTGTTTTAAAGCTGTTCCTGATAAACCTTCTAGCGAACTGTAATAACCCGAAGGAGCTGTACTTAGTACATTTCCATAGGTAGGATTAGATGGTGTTCCAAAAGGTAATACGATGAAATTGATATCATTAACCCTAACAATTACATTATTATTATATAAACTATAGGTTGTAGGAATAGCGTTGGCTACAATTTTGAGTTCTTCATCACCTTCATTAACACCATCATTAAGAATTTGTATTGTGGTACTTCCCGAAGTTGCTCCAACCGGAATGGTTACACTAGTTGTCCCTGAATAATCATTAACATTGAATGCACCATTGGCAAGTGTGAAATTAATAACCAAATCACTGCCCGTAACTGGTTGCGTTGAAGTGTAAGTAATGACTAAACTTTGCCCTTCTGTAATCGTACTAGAACTCGTAGCTAAACTCAAATAAGTTAAAACAATACCAGAACCATCGTTGTTCATACCTGGTGTTGGGGTTTTAATTTCATAAGTCCCATCTGGTTTACGCTGAATTGATTTTGAAGCCGTATAAAGCCCTTGATTATCATAAGTACAAACCGAATTATTTAAAACGGTCATTAAAGCCGAAGCCTGAACGGTTGTACTGTTAGTGTAACAAAATGAATCTATTACATTAGAAGAAGTTGCTGGAGTATTTAATGGAAAATCTGATGCATCGCCGAGATATAATGCTACAGCATCTGGACCATTTTGTATGGTGGCATTCGGGATTATAATAGCTGGTGTTGGGGAAACAGCAGGATTTCCAAAATGAATTATTCCATTAACGTCTGTTACATAACTATCCAAATCTAAAGCATAATAGCTAGCAGTGCCAGTGCCATTAGTTAGACCATTGTAAAAAACTAACACATAACCGTCTAATGGAAAATTGGGCGTAGTCGATTTTAACTCTATGAATTCCAAAGTATCTGTACCAGGAGTATCAGCATCTAATTCATTTATAACCACCTGAGAATGAAGCATTGCACTACAGAATAGCGCCAATGCCAGAACGATTTTTTTATACATTTATTATTAAATTACAAACAAATTTAATTTTTTAATATGAATAACAATGTTAAAGTGTGTCTTTTTAAATAAAAATTAATTCGATTGTAAAACAAATCTTAAAAACGAGCTGAATAATTTAATTTTAAATACTTTTGCAAAAAATTTTTAAACCCACATTCATAATGAAAAAAATAATTTTTATAATCGCTCTTTCTTTAGCAATAATTAGTTGTAGTAAAGTAGCCAAAGGAGAATTCCTATTATCTGGAGAAGCCAAAGGAATACCTAATGGACAAACCGTTTTTCTAAAACAAAAAAACACTAATGGTGTAGTAATCAGTGTAGATTCAACAAAAATTAAAGATGGAAAGTTTCAATTTAAAGGAAAAGCCAACGAATTAAACATGTCTGTTGTATTCATTAAAGGGCTTCAACAACCTATTCCATTCATCCTTGAAAGTGGTGAAATTGAAGTAAAAATAGATAAAGACAGTATCTGGAAATCAGAAATTGGAGGAACATTCAACAATGATGCATTTCAAAAATTCAACACTAAAAGAAATGAAATTCAAAAGAGATTAGTGGATTACCAAAATAATACGTTTCAAAAATACATCGATGCTAGAAAAAAGAACGATGCCATTACGGTAAAAAATCTAGAATTAGGTTTTGAAAAAATTCAGAAAGAAAATGATGAATTTATGTCTAAATTTCCAGAAGAAAACAAGGATACTTATATTTCGTTATTATTAATTGAAGACATGTTTAATTCGCCTAAATTTAATTTGGAAAACGTAAAAAAATTATACAATAGTTTGGATGAGTCCTTGAAAAAAACAGTTGTTGGTAAAGGAATTGAAGCTAAATTAAAAGCGATAGAAAATAACAACAAAATCAAACCAGAAAATGCATTAATTGGAAAATTAGCCCCTGAATTTTCAGCAAAGACGCCACAAGGAAAAATGGTGAGTTTGAAAGAGTCATTGGGTAAAATAACAATTATTGATTTTTGGGCTTCTTGGTGTGGACCATGCCGACAAGAAAATCCGAATATGGTCGCATTATACAACGAACTTCATAGCAAAGGATTGAATGTTATTGGTGTTTCGTTAGACAATGATGTCAACGAATGGAACAAAGCGATTGCTAAAGATAAAATTACTTGGACGCAAGTATCTACTTTAAAAAGAGATCAGGATCCAATTTCAGGAATGTATGGCGTTGAACAAATTCCGAGTACTTTTATATTAGACCGATCAGGAATTGTAATTGCTAAAGATCTAAGAGGTGAAGAGCTACGAACCAAAATTAAAGAACTTTTAAATGTAAAATAATCATTTAAAACTAAAACCTCCACAAGGAGGTTTTTTTTATTTTATTCAAAACCAAAAGGTTAAAATTAAATCGAAAATTAAGTTTTAAATAAATTTGGAAACATCAAAAGTGTTGCTATATTTGCATCCTCGTTAAGCGAATGGGGAGATACTCAAGCGGCCAACGAGGGCGGACTGTAAATCCGCTGATTACATCTTCGCAGGTTCGAATCCTGCTCTCCCCACAAATAAAAAAACAAAATGTCTCAAAACCCTGCAAATCTTAGGATTTGCAGGGTTTTTGTTTTTCTGATACCTCCAAAATATTCATTCAATCTTAAATCTTAGGGAGCAAAATCGAGACCCTTCATTTTAACCAAACATAGGGTCTCGCCAAATCTTCTTAAGCCTTACAAACACTGTACTTTTAGCCAGTTCACTAACCCGTTCAAAAGCTGTACATCTTGTTTGTTATTAGTCAGGAATTTAAATTGAATAATAATTAAAAGGTTACCACCATGAAAACAAAAATCACCTTGCATTTCTATCCAAGAGAAACAAAAACTAATGCTAACGGTCAAACTCCAATCTATATCCGGTTAACCATCGATGGAGAGCGAACCGAATTCAGTTCTAAAAAATTCATTGAAAAAGGCAAATGGTCATCAGAATTAGCCAAAATGAAAGGCACTACAGAAGAAGCTCGTTCAATAAATAGTTACCTTGACATGATGCGTTCAAAGGTTTTAGGCGCTGAAATGACTCTCTTGCATAAGGAAGAACCGGTAACTGTTGAAAACGTGAAATCGATAATAAGTGGTATATACAAAAACCATAGGACGTTAGTAACGGTATTTCAAGACCATAACAATAAAATGCGTGAATTAGTCGGAAAGCAATACGCTCGTGGTACACTGCAACGATTTGAAGTAACATTGAATCATATACAAAACTTCCTTTCCTGGAAAAACAATGATGGCGATATTGCCTTAATAAAAATTGACCATGCGTTTATTACTGATTTTGAATTCTATCTGCGTAGTGTAAAAGTTTGTTCCAACAATACGGCTGTAAAATACGTTCGAAACTTTCGCAAGATTATAAACATATGTTTGAATAATGATTGGTTAGAAAAAAATCCATTTAGCAAATACGAAGGCAAAGTTTATGAAGTTGACAAAGAGTTTTTGACCGAAGAGGAAATTCAAAAAATCTACTCCAAAAAGTTTATGAATAAGCGATTAGAACAAGTGCGGGACATTTTCATTTTCTGCTGCTTCACAGGTTTGGCCTATATCGATGTACAGCAACTTCGCAAAGACCATTTAGGAATTGGAATCGATGGTAATAAATGGATATTCAAAAACCGTCAAAAAACAGACACCAGGTCTAAAATCCCACTATTACCTGTTGCTGAAGAGTTGATTCAAAAATATGCAGAACATCCAAAGTGCTTAAACGAAGATAGAATTCTGCCTGTATTAAGCAATCAGAAGATGAATAGCTATCTCAAAGAGATTGGTGATGTTTGTGGCATCCAAAAAGAAATTACATTTCACATGGCCAGACATTCATTTGCAACTTCTGTAACGCTCACTAATGGCGTTCCTATAGAAAGCGTTAGCAAAATGTTAGGTCACAAAAGCCTCAGAACTACGCAACATTATGCCAAAATAGTAGATAAAAGAGTAAGTGATGACATGGCAATTTTAAAACAAAAACTACAGTCTCAAAACTTTGCCAAAAGCTCGTAACTATGCCAGTGTAAATTAAGAAACTTGAAGTTTTTTATAGTATTAAATTCCCGAATCACACACTATACTTTTTGATTCGGGAATTTTCTTTATATAGCTTTGTCCATACTTCCTCATTACTTCCGGAGACTTCTTTACGCTATATCATTACATGGACACAGAACAAAACCACCAACGAATAAAAACTATTTACCGCATGTTGTTAGAGATGGCAACAGGTAACTTGGCTTTTCGGATAAAGCTCGACGGTGAAGACCATCAATTCGATGAAGTGGCCCACCTGCTAAATGAAGTTGCTGAAAAAATGCAATTGGCAAACTACTTAAATCCAAACAATTTCACGCACCCAATTTTGACTGGTAATGACGCTGCGACAGTAATCATCCAAAAAGTCCAGGATTACATCTTAAATAATTTAGAGGAACCGCTGCCAACAACAAAAGAACTTTCTAAAATGTTTGGTACAAACGAATTCTTTTTGAAAGATCATTTCAGAAAAATACTCAAAACGAGTATCTATCAATTCTACAATGATGAACGCTTAAAAAAAGCTCATTTTTTAATAGAGAAAACAGCAATTCCATTAAAGGAAATATCATTTCTCTGCGGTTTTAACGACTATACTAATTTTTTTAAGGCCTTTAGGAAAAAGTACAAATATGCGCCGAGCGACCTCAGTCGGAACAAGAATGACAATTAAGCAACAATTCCATTTTGCATAATCAAATTCCCAAATCGCCATTTTTTAAACATTTCATTTACAGAATTTTACAGCATCTAAAATACTGGCAATGAAAATCAGAATCACCATTAAAAAGTACTTCATAGACATCGTTGGCTACTTGTTTATTACCCTTTTCACCTATGCTGCTTTCAGCAAATTATCAGACTACGAAAGCTTCACCATTCAACTCGGACAATCTCCATTATTAAGTGCCTTTGCCGGTTGGGTCTCTTGGTTCATTCCTGCTCTGGAAATTGGTATTGCCATTTTAATCATGTTCAATCGTACACGGTTCTTTGCCTTAGTAGCTTCCTTTGGGTTAATGATGATGTTCTCCGCTTACATCTTTATCATTCTGCATTACAGCGAATTCGTTCCTTGTTCCTGCGGCGGAATCCTCGAAAAAATGACATGGAACCAGCACTTGGTTTTTAACGTAGTCTTTTGCTTTCTTGCAGCAGTTGCTATTATTCTTTCATTAGAACAATTGCCACTACAAAACAAAATCTGGAAAACAAGGTATAAACTAATCGTCCTACTCACTACTAGTATTTTCTCTATTGGTTTGGTTCTTTTCCTATTTCTTAAATCAGAGCAAATCATCCATCAGGAAAACAACTTTGTCCGCAGATATCCACCGCATCTTTACAGTAAATCAGGGCAATTAACCTTACCATACAATGGCTATTATTTTGCAGGAATGGCCAATGGTATTCTTTATTTAGGAAATTATGCTGCACCACTCTCAATAACAGCTATCAGTAGTGATTTGAAAAGTATTGGCAATTACAAAATCGTACTAAATAATTACAAACTGCCTTTTACTTCAGTACAAGTTCGTGTTATTGATCACTGGTTTTATCTAACTGACGGAACAGTGCCATGTCTATTTATCGGTAAAACAACAAACTGGAAAGCAACCCAAATTCAAGAAACAAAAACCTATTTCTCAGCCTTTGAACCTATCGATTCTACAGCAGCAATCTTCCGAAGTAAAAGCTTAAAAACAGGACAAAGCATACTAGGAACCATGACCTTTTCAAACAATAAAACAAGGGTAATCTATGGCGAAGGGCTTTTGCAAAAACAAATTGAGGGCATCTTCGATTGTGACGGACTACTGCACTACAATCCCCAAATTCAAAAACTTATTTACAGCTATTACTACCGCAATCAATTTATTGTCGCCGATAAATCATTAAAACTTTCCTATCGTGGCAAAACCATTGATACGACAACTACGGCTAAAATTAAAATTGCCACCTTGAGCAACGGTGACCGAAAAATGGCAGAACCACCATTAATGGTTAATAAACTAAGCAGTACTTCAGGCAATCAATTATTTATCAATTCCAATCTTCGAGGTCGTTATGAATCACTTACCCTTTGGAAACAAACTTCAGTGATTGATGTTTACAACCTCAACACCAAAGCTTACGAGTATAGTTTTTATGTCTATAACCTAAACGATAAAAAACCACAAACAATGTGGGCTAGAAAAGACAAAGTGTACTTCCTGTTTAATAACACTCTGGTAGCCTACCAACTCGATAATACAGCAAGGCGATAAACGATATAGCATCAGGAATAAGATCGAACACCTGTAGAAAAAAGTAGATCAAATCAATAATTTAATTTTTTACATCATGAAAAATGGAAAAATGTTGTTGTCTGTAATCCTTTTTACAGCAGCAGTAGCCAGTGCCTTCACTACTACAGCATCTAAAAATGCTAAAGCAGTAAGCTCAGTGCCGGGCTACATCAAACAAGGTCCTACTTGTGTGTTTAAAAACAATTGTGACAACGTGAACACAGGAGTTTTGTGTACCGAAACCCAAACGGGCGGAGCACAAATCTTCGGTATGACCGATGCCACTCATTGTGCGGTTCAGTTGTGGAGACTTAACTAAACCATTAAACACAAAAAAGCAGTTCCTAATCGCTAGGAACTGCTTTTGATTTTATTAAAGATAAGTTATTGCATGCCTTTTGCAATCCATTCCGGCGCTGAAGCATCTTTTAAATAAGTAGCAAGCCATTGTTCAAATCGATGGGTAAAGTCTTCTCTACTATCACTTTCAGTCAATATATGTCCATTATTGGGGTAAACTAACATAATGGATTTCTTTCCTAGCCGTCGAAGGGCATTGTAAAATTCTATACTTTGGTGATAATCCACTTGCCGGTCCTGTTCACCTGTCCAAATGAGCATAGGAGCAGTAATCTTCGGAGCCTGCATAACAGGTGAATTCCTTAAGAAACCTTCCATATTAGCATACATCGGTTGCTGCATTCGATACTGGTGATCTTCAAATCGCCAAGTTTCTACTTTACCGGTATTCCAACCAATCGAAAGATAAGTGTTCACCAAATCAGAAGAGCCTGCACCCGAAACAATGGTAGTGAAAATGTCCGTTTGCGTAGCTATAAAATTAGCTTCATAGCCTCCAAACGAATGACCGGTTAAAGCTATTTTGCCAGGTTGTACTATTCCGATAGCCATTACTGCTTTAGTAGCGCTGACCACACAATCCGTTGCCGAAACGCCAACGTCATCCATAGTATACGATATATCAGGGTGCAGCACCAAATAGCCTTGCGCATTCAAATTACTGGTATTAATACCAATGTTGTTGTGCAGTGTCGGGTTAACATATCGATGAACCTCCCGACTCAACCGCTCATAAATATACACTACCATTGGGTATTTTAGTAACGGATTGTAGTTTGCTGGATAGTACAATGCTCCTTGCAAGTGCTGATTTTTAGAATTAGTGTAACTAATAAGTTGTGAGTTACCCCAATGATAAGTAAAATGATGAGGATTACTTTGCACCACAATTTTAGGTGCATTTTTCAATCTCCCAATAGCCATAATAGCCGGTGGCACATCAAAATCCTGTTCCGCATAATAGTAGGTATCACTTGTAGTGGTATAACCTAATTGGGTAATGCTTTTATCTTTAAATACAATTGGCTTTTCAGCCCCATGCCAAACATAAAACCCAGATTGTTTAGTATCCTTTCCAAAAGCTTGTAGGTAAAGGGTATGGTTTAAATCCAATTCCCGAAAAGTAAAGCCATCAAAGTTCATCGTCAGTTTCACTTCTCCCAATGGATAAACCAATCGAAAAGAAATACCTCGTTCTCTTCCTTTCGTAAGTCGCTTGGCTTTCAAGTCGGCCAAACTAACGCACCACAAGTCATATTGATCATAAAGTAAAATCTCTTTATCATCTTTCGTCCATCCTACAATACCACAAGCGGGTTTTACCCCCGAATTATCCTTTGCTTCATCAGCTAAGGATACACTAATTCCAATACTGACATTTAAATGCTTTTTACTAGCTATATCATAAATCCACCATTGCTTATTTTTAAAATAAGCTACGTATTTACCTGCATACGATGGGGTTATTTCCGCAATATCACACATTTGATCCGCCAAGAATTTAGTTTTTTCTCCACTTGATAAATTTGTAATATAAAAATCGGCTGTAAAATCTTGTGTAAACTGCGGTCTATCCCCCATCGGATTAAAAGTAACCGCAAAGTACTGGTCACCAGTCAACAAGAGCTTCGGCAACTCTGTGCTTGTTATCCGTAAAAACCTCCCACTGTCAGGCCACCAAACCGCACATTTCGAGGCCTTGTCAAACCGACCTGTTCGTTGCATCTGCGGATAAGGCCAAGTATCATTCCCATTCCAAACCTGTACTATCGGTTTTTCCGTAATCGTGGCAGATTCCTCTGTAACGTAAAAGAACACCCGCTTTACATCATCCGAAATAGTAAATCGAGTCCACAGTGGTGCTTCAATTGTACTGCGTTTCGCTATGGAAGGAATGGTATTAGCATCAAAATCATAAAGCTTATTTTCTTTGAATCGATACAAATACAAATTTTTACCATTACGAATGTTAAGCGTGTCTTTATAACTTTTTACAAAAGCAAATGCCCCTCCTTTGCGTTGCCAAACAACATTTTCATAAGTAGCCTCACTATCAGATTCCAATTTCTGAAAATGTTCTCTATTACCATCAAAAGGACAATAATGCAACGAAGCTTTTTCTTTAGCTATAGTATAAACCATACCGGTACCTGTCGGATTAACATAAAATTCAGTAACAGCCTCTATCGTTTCTGTTCCTCTACTATCAAGGCGTGCTATAGTAAGTTGATGCTTATCGGTCAAAGTAACCAAAGTAGTGCCATCACTCGAAAAAGCAAAGTGCACAATTCCATTAAGTTGCTCAACAATTCCTGTTTTCAAATTCAAAACCGAAAGCACATTGTCGGGTAGCATACAAGCAAAAGATCCATCCTTGGCAAACCTACCATCATATCCTTTGGCAAAAGAATAGGTTCTACTCGCTTCCTTATTCCGCACAAAAAGGGTGTCCATACCACTCTCATACGCCAAATGATAACTCACCCAATTCCCTTTAGCCGATACCGCTTGCATTTCCATAGTGCTCCACAGATGATAGTCTTCTTCCGTAAGCGGCTTTTTGTTCGTAACCTGCCCCATGACAGAGCAGGAAACAAACACAAAAAAAATAATAAATGGATTTCTCATACTAATAACCGGCATTCTGCGGCGCAAGATTAGGGTTAATCAATAATTCCGATTGTGGTACCGGCCAAAGACCATCTGTGGTATTCCATCCGGGTTTCACAGGGGTTAAGGTTGCATCCAAGTTTCCGCTTCGTTGCAAATCAAAAAAGCGCATACCCAACTCCGTAAAAAACTCAAACCGCCGCTCTTCCATAACTGCTGTAACTAAATCAGTGGCGGTAACTGCTGTGGTAGGACTTAAACCCGCATTGTTGCGTACAAAGTCCAAGTCTTCTTTAGCGCCTATCAAATCCCCTTGCCGCGCTCGGGCTTCCGCTCTAATCAAATACTGCTCCGCCAATCGCAGCATAATCGAATAAGAGGTAGTAGTAGTCGAACTATTATCCTGTTGGTATTTATAGGGCTGATACCAAGTAGTCGTGCCATCGGTAATACTTCTAATCCAGTGGTTCTTGCGTTGGTCATTTGGGGCAAACGCAGTATACAATAGTGGATTCAATGCCACCGTAGGCGGTGGACCAGCATTAAATACAAACAAAGCACCTTCCTGAGCATTAGCATAGCCACCACCGGCCGAAAACTGCCAAATAGTACTCGTGCATTCTTTTAAAAATACTTTGTCTAAATCCGGTTCCCAAACATACATTGCCGTTTGGTTCAACACAGCCGAAGCTTCATTACTGGCTTGCACCAATTGCCCGGTATACAAATACAATCGGGCAAGCAACGCTCTGGCAGCATATTGGTTGGGTCTTATTCTTTCATAACTAATATAGCTCTCTGGCAACAACGTAGCCGCTTCCTCCAAATCAGCAATACATAAATTATAAACTGCCATAGTCGTCAATCGATGCACAGTACTGTTCTGCTGATAGTCCGTCGAAGTAATATAGGGACAACCACCATAAACGCCTGCCAAATACGAATGCAACAACGCTCTAACAAAAAGGGCTTCGCCTATCAGTTGATTTTTTTGTGTAGTAGTCATTCCTGTCGAAGCAGTAACACCTTCAATCACGGCATTTGCCGAATAAATCTGATTATAGGTGCTGTTCCACAATTGTTGTACATAGCCATTGGTAGCCGTCAAACTGTTAGTATAAAAAGGTTCAGCTGTAGTTATTCCTGTTTGATAACACACCAACTCATCGATGTATTGCCCCAGTAAGTTGGAAAGCCCTACCGACTTGCCCGTTAGCAACCCATTGTCACGCATTTTAGCATAAACGTCTTTCATGGCAGCTGTGGCCGTAGTGTTGTTTTCAAACACCGCGACACCCGTCAGCTGTGAATTCGGCTGGTCAACATCCACAAAGTTATCGCAACCGGTAGCCAGGCAGAGTAACAGTCCCCAAATTGCCACCGGCCAAAATATTGATATCGTTTTTAGTTTATTTTTCATGTCTCTTTTTTTAAAATTTAAACTCGGCTCCTAAACTGATGATGCGCAAAGGAGGCAAATAATTAAAGCTTCTAAATTCAGGATCACCGTCTTTATACGGTGTAATCAATAGTAGGTTCTGTCCTTGCAAAGTCAACTTACATTGCAATCCCTTCACATAGCTAGGTACTACATACGATAGGGCTACATTTTTCAATCGGAAGTACGAAGCATCACTCACAGCAGCATCACTAGTGGCATAACGTCCATAAGCATTTACCGCATCACTATTCAACCCTGTGGTGTAAATTTGATGCGTAGCGATATCACCCGCTTGCTGCCAACCGCCCACAACAGAGGCTGGTTGATTTCCAAAAGCACCGGGAGCCGAATACTGTGTAGCCGCATTCCAGTTCAATTGCTTCACAAACTGAAACAAAAAGTCCAATTGAAAGTTTTTATAACGCACCTGGTTTTGCAAGCCACCATAATAAGTCGGGCTAAAATCTTTAACCGTTTGGGCGTCGGCAATGGTCAACTGACCGTCACCATTCACATCTTCAAACTCATAAACACCCGTTTGCGGATTCACACCGGTAAAGTGATACAGTTTTTTAATGTTGATAGACTCCCCTATCACATATTGATTACTGTAGGTGCTGCTGGCAAGTCCGGGAAAAGCAATCAACTTGTTTTTAGGCACGGTAAGGTTAAAATTCGTAGTCCAACCAAAAGAATCCTTTTGCAAATTCACCGTGCGCAAGGTCAGCTCCAATCCGGTATTCTCAACTGTTGCAGCCAAGTTCGATTGCATCGAAGTAAACCCGGTAGTTGCAGCTAACGGCATACCAATTAACTGGTTCGAAGAACGATTTCGATACCAACTCACCGTAGTAAAAATTCTGTCTTTCAAAAAACCAAGCTCCAAGGCCGCTTCCAACTTTCTATTGGTCTCCCAACTAAAATCAGGGTTATACAACCGTATCGGGCTCAATCCCACCGTACCGTCATACACCGTACCGCTCGATTGATAGGTATTTAAAAACTGATAATCGCCAATTTGATCATTACCCGTAATCCCATAACTGGCTCTCAGTTTTCCAAAACTTAAAAAGGCCAACTTTTCTTTAACTCCTTTCTCTTCCGAGAACAACCAGGCAGCACCCACAGCTCCAAAATTCGCAAACTGCTTACCCGGACCAAATCGGCTCGAACCATCACGGCGACCGGTCAGGTTCAGAATATATTTGTCCTGCCACGAAAAGTTTACCCTTCCAAAAAATGCCTGATAGCGGTATTCCGTCACATCATCATAAAAAGTTTTACTAAAACTGGCTGAAGCCAAGTTATACAGCAAACTATTACTGGTAAACCCCGACCCATATTGCAGCATACTGTTACTTTCTTGATTTTGAAAAGTCCCACCAACCAAGGCAGTCACTTTGCCTTTACCAACAGTGCGTTGCCATTGCAATTGCGGTTCTACAATCCACGATTGTCGGCTTGAGGTCGTCAAAAAGATAGACGAATATTCCGCTCCGGCTTCATATACAGGGTCATAAATGGTCGAAGGATCGGTACGGCTTTCATGATGCCTCAAGTCGGTAAAACCCAAACTGGTCTTCGCCATAAAACCATAAGGCAACTGATACGAAAACGTACTGTTAGCCACCAAACTATTCGTTTTCGCTAAAGATTCTGAGTTCAAAGCCGCTAATGGATTTTCCCAAGTGCTGTTTTCCCAATTTAGGTTGCCATCGGCATCATACAGCGCAGGAGCATTCGGAGCAAGGTTTCTCGAAATCCGCGTAAGGTCGGCTGCAGGTTGATCATTATCCTGCACATCATAACCACCCGAGAACACTACTTTAAATCGTTTATCATCACTCTCATGGTCCAAACTCACATGCACTGCTCCTTTTTTATAGTCAAAGTCTCCCGGAAATACCGTGCTTTGGGTATACGTGTTCCCACTAACCAAAAAATGGGTTTGTGACGAACCTCCCGAAACACTGGCTTG
Organism: Flavobacterium sp. FG139; assembly: GCF_057809695.1. NCBI lineage: Bacteria > Pseudomonadati > Bacteroidota > Flavobacteriia > Flavobacteriales > Flavobacteriaceae > Flavobacterium > Flavobacterium sp. FG139. The sequence continues at coordinate 61,990 of NZ_JBMDKL010000012.1, read as the reverse complement.
CAGGGTCTTAATTACGGCTGTTCCGCCTGTCAATTCCTTTTGCCAGTCGGTGTAGCGGTTAGCATCCCAAGTACCATTAACATCATAAGCATTATAGGGATAAGTAGTAATACCATCATTAGCAAAAGCCTGTTGGCGTATCGCAAGGTATTGTGCAGTATTCAGTAAGTCTAGCTTTTTGGTAATTTGCCCGGTTCCGGTACCAGCACTGGCAGTAAATTGAGTTTTCCCTGCCTTGCCTTTTTTAGTGGTTATCAGCACCACACCATTAGCACCACGAGAGCCATAAATAGCCGTAGCATCGGCATCTTTCAAAATCTCAATGCTTTCAATATCACTGGGGTTGATAGCGTTGAGCGGACTCGTAGCAGTAGGTAAAGTCGATGAGGTTTGCGAATCTCCAATGGCATCCGAGGCAAACGGCACACCGTCTATAACATACAACGGCGCATTGCCACCGCTACGCATACTATTAAGCCCTCTAATTCTAATATCAAATCCGCCGCCCGGTACTCCGGTAGTTTGCACTATATCCACACCGGCCATTCGTCCTTGCATAGCAGAAAGCACATTAGACACAGGTTGTTTTTCAATGTCTTTAGATGTTATTTTAGCAATACTTCCCGTGCGTTCCTTGTCTTTTACAGTATAATAACCCGCATTAATAGTAACTTCTTTCAGCGTAGTCGAATCCTCCTGCATGGTTACATTGATAACAGAACGGCTATCAATGGAGACAGTCACTTCCTTATAACCGACATAACTAAAGACAAGAACTTCATCAGTTTTTGCGGTAATCGAATACTTTCCGGTATTGTCAGATATAGTTGCTGTAGAAGTTCCCTTTACGGTAATGGTTACTCCCGGCAGTACTCCGTTACTATCGGTCACAGTTCCTGTAATTTGCTGTTTGTCACCCTGAGCCTGTCGAAGGGTCTCATTGTGTTCAGTCTTTTCTCTTGCCTCTTGCTTCTTGTCTCTAAAAGAAAAAGCCATTTGAAAATAAAGACAAAGTCCGGCAGCAAAAAGCCACCTCCCTTTGCCAATACGATTTTTATTCATAATATTGGTTGGGTTAAATGAAACATTAGTTTTGTTTGTCTACCGGTCCTCTGTTCAACCGCCAAGAAGATGCAGAGGGCCTTTTTTTTGTGTCATTGCGAGGATGGAATCCGTGGCAATCTGTCTTAGTTTGAAGTTTAGTTTAGTGAGTTATACCATAGGCTGTAGGGTTTAATGATTCGTAAATGTTTTAAAAACCTGCGCGGGGTATAGTAACTTAACTAACCCAACTAAAAAAAACTATACCGAATCCCCGCAGGGATAATCGGTCTAGCAATAATTTATAATGAATCGTGGAGCCAAAGTTTAGGCCATTAAAAAAGGCGCGGAACTCAGCTTATATCGACCTAAGGTACTGGTATACCCGTACACGAATAAGTGAGCCCACGCCAAAGGACGTGAGCATCTGACTTATCATCCCGTGTACAAAAATTACCAGTTTTTAGGTCGGGATTCAAAGCGAATGCTTCAAATATTTTAAAATGAAGAATCGCAAATTTAATACTATTTATAGCATTATGCTGACAAATATAAAAAACATTACCGACATATATGTCGTTGCGATAAACTTTTTTTCTGTGTCAATTTGAAATCAAATGAAGCAGATAAAAAACATCCAACTTTTAACGGCGATAAGGAAGGTTTTACAAGAACTTCGTGCAGAAACTTCACTGACACAAGATGCTGTCATTACTGATATTTTTGATTCAAAAAATGTTACCATAAATTTAGCCAGGATTGAGACAGGTTCTGGTGATGTATCGCCTAGCACAATATTTTTACTTTGCGAATATTATAAAATTTCAATATCATCATTTTTTAAAAGAGTTGAGGAAGTAGACAAAAAGTTAAAAATTAGCGATAAAAAGTAATTACATTTCTATAAATACCACGAAAATTTAGATGTCTCCGGGCATCTTTTTTTTATTCCCAAATTGAATTATTAAATACTCCCGAATTGCATACTCTCTTATCGTAACACTTTATATTTTGAGTTCATCTAAAACTCAAACAATGAAATGGTATGAAATTGTAATGGCAATAACGGTAATAATTATTGGTGCTTACATACGCAACAAAGTCTATGAGCATAAGAGAAATCACTTCAAAAACGATAGTTGGAAGAACAGGAGAAAATGAAAGATTTTTCGCGACATCTTTTTAATTTATTAAATATAAAATGTTAGTTATCTTTGAAATAGTCATTTCAAGAAAACTATGTCAGAATCTCATGAATTAGATTGGAAAATTTACGAATCAATCACAAAGTACATTTACGAAACGCTCGGACATCAGTCCGGAGTTACAATTAAAGGGTATGGCCAAACGTGTAAGGTAGTCGGTAAGTCCGGAGTTAGTCACCAAATTGATGTATTAACGAACCATTATGACGAAAACAATAGCTATGACACGGCCATTGAATGTAAATATTGGAAACAGAAAGTAAATAAGGATGTTGTAATGAAATTAGCTGCTATCATGGAAGATGCTGCTATCAGTAAAGGAATTATTGTTACGCGGAGTGGATTTACTAAAGATGGTGAGGATTATGCAAAATTTAAAAACATTGGCTTAGTAACATTAAGGGAATGGAGCGAGAATGACCAGAATACAACGCCAAAGGAAATTGAATTTGGAATTTTGCAAATTAATATGAACATCAAGGTTACTGGTCCGAAGCTTTTACAAATTGACTTAGGTAATAATAGATTCCTGGATGTAGAGGATGAATTTGATCTTTTTAATTATTATGTAGAATTAAAAGATAAAAATCGAATTCCTTTCTACAACTACGTTAAAAATTTTCGATTACATATATCAGATCAAAACAAAATGGAAGTTGAAATTAGCAAATCCTACCAACTACCGCAAAGCCAACTTTTCAGACGAGGCATAAGTGAAAGTATTGAATTTGACGAAGTTATTATTACCGGTAAATTGACTGAAAGAGATGAAAGCAAAAATTTAGAATTTAGGCTGGTCGACAAAGTATGGCTGCTAATGAAATCTATTTTTGATGAACGAACGTTTACTTTCTCTCAGAATGGTTTAATTATCGAGGATAAGACATAAACCAACACGGGAGAGCAAAGGATGGAAAGCTACTTTTACTGAGTTTCTGCAAAAGCTGTTTTGATTCGATTAATAAGCAAATTTATAAAAACATGACAACAAATCCACTTTGGTACAAGCTTATTAAGTTATTAAAATCGAATGGAACAATTACTACTGGTTTAACCGTTCCTTACATTTTTGGTGCATATGAAATAATTGGCGAGCCGTTTTTAAATATTAAAGAAGTGGTTGACTGCATTTTCGAAAATTCATTAGATAAATTTCCCTTAATACAAAAATGTCCTGATATTCAGCATCATGTTGTAATGGTAGAAAAGAAGGAAATTTGCAATAGATATTTTAGTAAATTTATTCGATTTGAAAACAAAGAAAATGGCAATAAGCTGTTCATTAGCAACAATACTGATTTAGGTAAAACATATGACAAAGTTTGCCTTAATTTAGAAATGCTTTATTTTATGCCAATTAAGCAAAAGTGCTACAGCTGGAATAAAACGGAAAATAGATGGGAAAATTTTTCTCAAAAGGAAATAGAATTAATAAAAAGTATAAAATTGAAAACTGAATCATTATAAAATGGACGATTGCTGGATTTGCGGTAATATTGCCGACTCTGAAGAACATAAATTTAAAGCTTCCGATATAAAGAAGTATCACGGAAAAAAAATAGATGCATTTTATATTAGTGGAACTGTTACAAAACTAAGTTCCTATAAAGATAAAAGCTTAAAATTTCCAAAAGTAATTTGTGTCAATTGTAACAACGTTTTGACTCGACCACATGATGATGCCTATGATCAATTTATTGACTATTGCTTTAAAAACAATACTAGTATAGTAGAATTGCCAATTTTAAATTTTGAGAAGATTTACGGAGAATCTTGGCAAACTAAAAAGCTTGATTTATTCCGTTATTATGCAAAGCATGCGGGCTGTAAAATAGTAACGTCTAATGTTAAAGCAGATGTCAGAGACCTGGCTCAATTTATTAAGGGTGGAATTGAAGTTAGTGATTTCGTTTTACGATTTGAGCAGAAGGATGGTGTTCGGGCAATAATGCATGCATTTAATCTTGGCAGCAAATATCATCATCTTTACAATTCAGAAACTATAAAATGGGATTATCCTTTCTCCCCTAAGTTTGGTGGCTGGCTAACAAATAATTATATTACTGCAAATTGGGTTTTCGGGAAGGACATTAATATTAATTCAAAAAATATATTTCTAAGTAAATATGAAATTGTTCTTATAAGCGACTCTGATTTCTTCGAAATAGATAAAGCAGAAGAACAAAATGAAGATGAATTTTCTAGATTAAAATTTATTGATCAATATATGATAGGATTTGAAAATGGTTACCATAAAACTTTTGACGATAAGGTAAAATATTTCGAAAGCTTAATACTTGGTAATAATTCCTTTGAAATATATGAAAGGCTAATGAAAATTCCTTAGTAAGTGAGCTACAATTTTAAATTTTAAAGAAAAGCTATGACATTAAGTCACGGAAGAAAAAAAGTAAAAGAAAAGGATAGAAGCATTAAACAGTTGAAAAATTAAACTTATTCTTAGTTGTCTTTCTGTGATTAACAATTAGTTCGTACGCCTCATTTATGCTTACAGTAATTCTATGTCTTGAATCTTTATCTTCTGTACTTTTATCAGGGTGGTATTGCTTTAGCAAATTTTTCCAAGAGCTTTTGACTTCTTCGTCGGTTGAAAATTTTGTAACCTTTAGAGTTGCGTATGCTTTATCTAATTCCGTGTGAAAAATAATTTTTTGTCTTCTTCGTATGTCAATCTCACTTTTAGATTCTATGATCTCTTTAAAAAAATTAAAAATATTCATACCTGTTGGCACTTCCATTGTCTGAGAAAAAGTCAATAATCCCGAAGCAAAACTTTTTTGTGAAATTCCTGATATCACTCCAAACGCTAGGCTAAGCCATAAAGATGCTTTTACAATCCCCGGATCTAATTTTGAAATGTCAAACGTGCCAGGATGATAACCAACTAATTTCGAATTTTTGAAAAGATAATACCCAGGTAGCATTTGTTCGCCTTTCTCCAATCCTATTTGCTCCATCTGGTCTCCAACCAACGATTTGATAAAGGAATCGCTATAATCTAATTTTTGAGTATTAATGGTTGCAGTACTCAACTCAATTTTATAGAATTGCTTTAATTGTCCATATAAAGCACTATTAAATATTGAAGACATTTCCAACCCCGCCTTTAAGACACAATATTTGTTACTAAGGGTAAATTTCAATAAATCTGACGAGGTAATTTTGGTTGGTTCGGTTTGCATAATATATTGGTTTTCTTAAAATTATGCTAAAATCGTTCCATTTATTTTAGTGCATTTTTTACTGCCATTTTAGCAGTTTATAAGCTTATATAGTTTATGACAACTAATCTTGTATAGCTGCCAATTTGAATTTCAAATCTTTCAATAGTTTTCGATGCATTTTTTGATGATTTTCGAGATAATTTATATTAAACTTTAATTTTTCAATATCCATTCTTTTTACGTAATTTTCTTTAGCAGCTGTGTCTTCATTTAAATCAAGAAGCTCACCTTGATCAAGAAGAATTTTAATAATAGCCATATCGATATCACCGGTTAAATTGGGTGAATTTTGAAACCAATACAGTTGTTCTTCATTTGTTAAATCTGCAGTAGCGTTAGCTAGCGCATAGTCTACACAAATTCTGGCATACTTATCAAAATGACTGGCTACCTGCAACCAGGAAACAACTTTACTTTTTTCGTTTGTAACTGTTTTTCTACTGTCACGCAAATCATTATAATAAAAAGGGGCGTTTCTATTAGGGTTAAACTTGCTCAAAAATTCAAACATGGGTTCGAAATTTTTAATTGGGTTTGAGTTAGCATTAATCTTCCATCTGTGATTCCAAATCTGCAAAATTGTATCAAAGCATTCTTTTTCAAGAATAGCTTTTTCTTTACCTAATGCGTTTTCAGCTTCAGACATTTTCAAAGCTAAATAGTGTGCCAACCATCTACCAAGGGTATCAACACTTTTATCAAGGTTAAGCTCTTTCACTAATAACTTACCCAAGTTGATAACTTTTTCCTGACTCTCTGATTTTTCCATCCGATGATAATATAAAAATTTTACTTTTTGATTCTCTGTATTTTTCGTCATCCATCCGATAACGATGGTAAGTATTGCGACCAATCTGCACTTCAATAATAAGTTCGCATTGTAACTGGGCGCAAAGTAATTTTAAAAATGTCAATGAGCCCATCATCTTTATTCCTTTTTGTGCAGGTTCATCATCCCGGGAATTGTTGTAATTTGCGTAAAGAGTACTAATAAGTGCTGGAGTTGAACTTGACTTTAAGTGCCATTTTTTTCCATCATCAGAAACTTTTAAACCCAATGCCTTTCTAATTTTTTTCCCTATTGTATATGGAGGGTAATAAATTTCGGCCGCATAGGGGTCAAATTCATCTATTCCTTTAGAGGTATCTCTTTCATTTATCCAACCTTTAAGCTCAAATTTTCCGGTTTTAATCTCCATCCGTCTTTCTTTATAATTTGGAAGTTTAAAATCATGAAAATCATCACAAGTGCTTAAAGCATTCAGCAGGGATTCTGACGTACTGGTCGAAACTAAAGCTGATGTAACGTAGTAGGTTCCTGTTACAGAGGAGTCGTTTTCATTCCAAGAGCCTTTGATATTTATCCATTGTTCTCCATCAACTTGCTCAATTAGCGAATTAAGGAATTCATCTTCTTGAATTTCCAGCTGAGCTTTCCCACTATAGTCACGGTCAAGCCAGGAAGGTCTATTCAAAGGAACCGGATCTCTAAAATCAGAAAGCCACAATCCGTCAGACCTTGTTAGCAAATGCCTCGACAACCAATCATTCCATTCATCATCTTCATAGTCTCCTCTTTCTAGGATAGGCATGTTTTCAAGTAAATCTGCAGCAACAACCATCATCGAGTGGTAGGATAAGTAAAAATCATACCTATCTGTAGTTGGATACTCTGACTTGCTGTACCATGTACTACGATCATTTGAGGAATTCCACAAATTTACTCTTGGGTCTTGGTTGTACCCTCCTCGTTCAACTACTCCCCAACTGCTTATTACATTTGCAGCAAGGTCTTCTACTTGTTTGTTTGGAACTCCAAATACGTCTCCTAAAGGCTGAAACCAGTAGCTGTCAAAATCATATCCAAAATGATAGTCAATCTCTCGGTTTACTTTTCCCTTAGCATGGCGATAACTATTTGTTTGAAAATTGTAATCAACCTTTTTTACCGGATACTTTGATTTTAAAATTTGTTGCAAAGCTTTTGTTTGATCCTCAGTAAAAAGTTGAGAATTTTCATTTTGCATTGCAGTTGCCACATCACCGGCGAATTTCTGAATAAGTATATGTTTTTCATTCAGGGCATAATGAATGACAAGATCTTTTTCTTTTATAAAAGTTCCAGGATTATTGATGGCAGCCCTACTAAACGCTATAAATAAATATAACTTTGCATGCAAATTATAAAAGGGATAACTCTTCATTCCAAACGAATCGATCGAGTCGTGCTTCAGCCACCAAAAAAGTTCATCTATAATACCTATACATTTACCTTCTACCAATTTTTTCACGCAGTGTGCAGCTTTCCATCTGATTTCTGATTCAGGGGAACCAAGCGACGAATAAATAAATCCGGCTAATACATTGTTTAGGTCATCGTTATCAACATTCATATCATCATAGGATCCGTCAGCAAACTCCTCATCAATATGCAATTCAAATCTTGAAATCGCAAACTCTAGAAGCTCAGTAGCTTCATTAATTGCTAGATATGGACAGGTTGTTACTGCAAATCCGAATAACATTTCGGAATTTGCAAATTCATTGCCCGATGACAATATTTCGAAAATCCCCTCTTGAAGTATTAAAAGTTGCTCTTTGTCAAGGTCTAATTTGGTTTCTAGCGAGTTCTTATAGTATGGAACAACTAATTCGTAGGCAAACTTCTGACCCAATTTCCGAATCAGTTTAGCAAAATTCCTTTTAAAACTAACCTTCTTTTTCCACGCTTCCGGAATAACTTGGAAAATCTCTTCAATATCATATAAATTTAAATCCTCAACTTGAAGAACTGTATCAAGAAATTGGAAAGCAGAATTTTCATTGATTTTTAAAATCATTTCTTTCCAAAACTCTCGATGTGGCATATATAACTTTACTTCCTTGTTCCTTTTCTTAAAATTAGCCCTTGCTAAAGTCATTCCATCTTTTGCATTCAGATCTAAATCTAAAAAAATTTCATTCCAATTAAATCCAGTGCTGCTTTCAACAGCAGGTGGTGTTTCTTCCGCTAGCCGTGCTTCTACTTTAGTTGCTGCAAAGAAACTTACAACTTCATCTAATTCTTTATTGGCTATTTTTGAAATATTGCAAGCAGTCTTAATTGATTTCCAATAACTCTCGCTTATGCCTTCATTTTTTATGATGGGCATCAATGCGTCAATCAACTTTAATTTATCTTCTTTGGAAATTTTTCGGTGTAAACATTTTAAAAGGAATTCGCAAATTTGTCCAATGTTCAAAAATGAGGTCATCGCTACAGCAATTTCAATTGAAATTTTCTTTTCGTCGATAAGTTCTAATAGTAAAGCAGCTTCAAGCCATTCAAACCTTCCTACATGCCTCTCACGCCATTTACTCAAAGATGATATACCTGCAAAATTTGACATCCTTGTGCAAATCTGTAACGCCTCTCCGCGATCCCAGTGCTTTTCCCTTAAATTATCTCCAACTAATTCAGCGATTCTGATGTATCTGAAAGCAAGGTTCGCATTGTTAGTACCACTTTTTGCAGCTTCTTTTGCCAAAGCAGTTGTAGCTTCCCATCTTTGATAGAGTTCATCACCGAATTTTGATACAATATCAATTGCATATTCAAAGTAAATACTGGCGTCATCAATTGAATCTACAAGTACAGCTCGTGCTATTGCAATATATCTCCCTGCAATCTCATCTGGTCCGTCGTCTGTAATAGACTTGATTAAATTAAAAGCGCTCTGTTCGCACTCCTTTCGATAATTTGTCAAATGATTTAGACGGTACACTGCTCTTAATAATTCTAAATGATGATAAGCATAAAAACTATCCTTGTTTCCAATCCATTCTCTAAAATACTGGTCAACTTCAATTTGGGGAAGATTACCTGACCATTTAAGAATCGAAATATAAATAGAATTTAGTTCCGAAGGAATTGAATCACTACTGCGGTATCTTCCCTGGAGAGCTTGATGGGAATTTTTACTCGTCTCACGTGCTGAATCAGGTAAATTTAGAGTCTGATTTGTTATTACTTTTAATCTAAGTAAGTACCAGGGCAATAAACCGTTTACCAAATATTTAAACTCTTTTAAATCGTCATCTGGTCTCCTTTTTTGCTCAGGGTTTATCAGATTGGAAGGAATAATGCGGTCCATTATTACATCCTCATTTTTATTTATATACATCCGGATTGCCAAAGCCCTTAAAAATAGTTCTCTATCGGTGCTAAAGTGGGAACTATGAACCATTTGATTTGCTCTTTCCGGAAAATAGTAATTCAAAGCCTTTAGAATTCTCTTGGAATCTAAATTTCTGAGTACGCAAGCTTCTAAAAATGATAGTATTGCAAGATGCAAGGTATCACCGTAACTTCGTGGTCCAACTTTTATTCGAGTTTTGCTTAAACATAACGATTTAAGGCAGTTTTCTAAAAAATTTAATGAAGGAGCATGTCCTACCTTTGCCAATTCATCCGTAATTGCAATTACGTAATAAGGATATTCAGAAACTGACTCAGATAGTTTCTCAATTTTTGCAAAATCACCAATATCAATAAGCTTTGCTGTCAGAGATTTAATAACGTTATAAACTGCCGATGCAGGTTTCAATTTTAAAATAAACTCAACTAAACCTTCTAAACCATTAATATTTAATTGTGCATAACACAGCTCCAAAACATCACCATCCTCTAGCTTAACATCATTATGAGATCGCTTCTTTTTCTTTCTTGATTCATCGAAGTATACATTAAGCCAGTACAATGCAGCTCTCAAATATCCTCTTGCTTCACCTTTATTACCTTCGATAGAAGACAACAATGAAGAACTGTAAACATTCTCTGATCCCATCCAACTTCCAGATAGTGTTCTCTTAAAAGCTATTTCCCTTACTTTATCTTCACTTTGCAACAATACGAATAAATCTAGGTTTTGCTGTAGGAGAGATAATTGGCGTTGTTCTCCGGCCATTTCTTCCCCGGCTCTAATCGCTAGTTTTACAGCATCTTTAAAACTCTGTAATTTTAATGCTGCTTTAAAAGCAAATTGAAGTCGGTAAATTCTAATATTTCTAGCATCTATAGGATTCTCTGTCGGTAAAAAATCGTCAGATAAGGCCGTGGTTATGAGCTTGTCATATTGTTCAGCTTGCAAATATAATTGCGGCAATACCTGCGAAACATATGCTGAATTATAAGCTAGTGGTTCTAGTGAAGAAATATAATCTCTAAAGTCACTAACGCTTCCGCAGAATTTTTTACGAAACCAGGTTTCAGTAGGTTCATCTCTAAATTGTACAGTAGAGTCTGAAATCCACAATGGCCTACCAATATCTGAAACAAAGCTCTTTACATTGGCATTTTCTACATTAGCAGCTTTTGCAAGAACTTCAATAGGAATATGCGGTGAAAGACTGGCTAAACCGGTACATATAGATTTTACTTGCTCTTTAAATTCATTAGGATATAAATCTTCTATTCTTTCTACTGCACGCGAAAGTTGAAGTTCAATTTGATCTTCTATGGTTGTTCCAGCCGGGCCCAAATTTTTCAACAACTCAGCTACCGATTCTGTCTTATAGTTAAGAGCATTAGCTTGTACCCTTGGATTACCATTAGTCAATCGATGAAATTCAACACCATCGTTTTTCGAAGCCTTAGGGAAATAGTTTTTTAAATTTTCGTAAGACTCAACTTCATTAAATCCAAGTAATTCAAACTTTTCATTTGAATTTAATGGTTGCAGAAGTTGCATTCTTTCAGTGCGGCACAAAAAGACTATTCTACAGCCTGCGGGCAATTGCTCTCTGATAAGTTGATGAGCAAAACAGGATTCATTAAATTCTTGAGCAGCCATCTCAGCGTTATCTGCAGCGTCTATTAACAATACCAACTGAGCATTACTACTAGATTTTAATAGTGCAGAAGCGGCAATTGTGATTCGGTCCAAAAAGGTACTCATTATTTCTATGTCTAATGAAGTACTTTGGGCCAGCATTGGCGGACAAAGTCCCTTGGCTGAAAGTTCATTTGCAATTTGTACTAATGCAGTTCGATGCATATGCCTTGTTGTACTGCGATTTCGATAATTTCCAGCCCCAAAACAATCGTATGCTATTCCTATCGATCCTTCAGGCAATGACTTCAACACCTGTCTCGTAAAAACAGATTTGCCAACTCCACCTTCAGCATGTATAATTATTGGACAAGTTGCTAAAAGTATATTTTCTATAAGGGTAGTGTGTTGTGATCGCGTGATTGTTTTATCAACATCTTCCCAGATAGCTTCGGCCGGATACATATCTCTTTCAGATGAAAAACCAAATCTCCGTAAAACATCGTTTTTGACAATTAATCCATTAGAATCAGGAAGAACTTTTTCTTGAATCAGCGTTGTGATTGTATCTATTGATGAATCGTCAAAAGTACCAGCGAGTAATTGAGATAGTTCTACTCGTAATTCTTCCCTCTGAGTATTATAATTTCCTTCTCCATCTTCAAGTAAAAGAGTGGCACAAAAATCGTATAATTTTTGCCCTGAAAAGCCAGTGTATTTCTCAATAGTTAATCTAAATGAGTTATCAACTTCCTTTCCATCACTGAGTAGTTTAATTTTCTTTTTAAAATTAATGTCAATTTTACGATTGGTTATTATTGTAAATGAAACTTCTTTTAATAAAAGCTCATCTTTGACACAATGTTGATCGTATCTTTTTGCAAAACCCTCAAGTGTGATTTTTAAATCACTTAAAATAAAAGGCTTATCTCCTTGTACTGTTGTGTGCTTGAGTTGAAAGTATTTTATTATTTGTTTTTCATTACTAGGCAAATATGTTTCCGTAACATCTATGACATACTCCCCAGCTTTCTCGACCTCTGGTGAACCTTCTATGGTAATTGAATCCAGTAAGGTGTTGGGATAAATTAATTGAAGAGATCTTCTTGCAGCCCATCTATAGTGAAATACATCACCTGCCCGAGAATACCCTACCAAATCATTTGACATCTTTTTTTATTTTGATTCAATTAATAATGTAAACTTGAAGAATGAAAGTAAATAAATAACATTCTTATCATTACTGCTTTAAAAAATTCTGCGATTATTTTATTAATGCAAATTGTACGAGTTAATAATCCGTTCTTAATTACAAAGATACCCAAACCCATTATTATGAGCAATAGTAACTAAGGGCTGAATACTCTCTTTATACTTATTATACTTAAAGCCATCAACACTAACCAAATCTGGGTAAATAGTCAAATACTCTTCCAGCAATTTACTTTTCGGGCTGTGTTGGTGCATGATTTCAAAAGCAGTTTTTTGTAGTTTAAAAAAGCTGTCAAAATGCGTTTCTATATTGGGCAGCTTATCGCTCTTAGTTGAGTTAAAACTGGTCTCAATGGGCACCAAATTCCAAATCAAATCATGTGATACAAAAGCATGGGGCACAAAATGGTCTAAGGCATAACGGTCTATGGTCAAAGCAGTATTGGTAAAAATGCAATCTAGGGTTCCAAGTTCTTTAAAAACAATATCCCAGTAATTCTTCCGTTGGTTGGTAAGTGAGCCTCTAAATGGCGGTCGTATCAACTTATTGGCTATATCCGGCACATTCGGGTTACGCACCTGCAAAAACAAGGTCAGGTTCCAATAAATATAATCCTTGAGTATTCTGGCATTTGCCTTTAGGTAATCAACCCATTTAGGGTTAACTACAATATGCTCATCATAAAGCGCATACAAACAATCATTTTCAAATACCTTTGAAGAGCTGTAAATCCTTTTCCGGTAAGTAACATCATTCTCCCCTCCCACTTTGGCAAACCACGGAGATAAAAACCAATGAGGTACATTTTTATTAAAATGAAACAAAGTTTGTTGAGTAGTTTTTAAGTTGGAGTCTTCTAATACGGCCAATAATACATTTTTCTTTACATCAATAGTCAATTGCTCCTGCTCTAATATTGAGAGTACTGCCTGCTGTATCAAATCCTGTTTCCCAAATGATACATGAAAATAATTCACAGTATACCAGGCATTCCCAATCATTCGGGCAAATAAATGCCGCTTTGGTATCGTTACCTGTCCTTCCTCCACCAATTCCAATATAGCCAACAACCAATAGAATTTATAAGTTGCAGAAGTGTTCCCAAACGAAGCGGCTAGTTTAGATACAGGAAGCAAACTGTTATGCGGAAGATTCATGTAGTATTTTATTGTGGTAGTGCTAAGATAGCAAAATTAAACTTTGGCAAAAAAGGAAATAAAATGCCAAAACTTAATCTTGAATTTGTATAATCAAATACGCTGAAAATCATTTTTTTTTGAGTGTATAATTGCTATCATAAGAGTTTCCACAAAGGATACTTTTACTACGTTCAATATCCCCCTAGAAAGATAAAAGAGTTGACCACGCAATTGTATAACTCGAGTAAATAAAAACGCCTTGATTTGTAATGCCTTAAAGTATTTTTCCGTTTTCCGGTCAAATAAAAACGGTACCATTGGCAAGCTGGTTTGCAATACTACACGCATCCTTGCAATGACATTTTGCAAACTCGAGCAAATAAAAAACCCTTTATTTATAAGGGATTAAAGCAATTTTCCGTTTTCCGGTCAAATAAAAATAGTATCTTTTGCAAACAGCTTTGCAATACTGGCATACCATGATTGCAGTGTATTTTGCAAACTCGAGCAAATAAAAAACCCTTTGTTTATAAGGGATTAACTCAATTTTCCGTTTTCCGGTCAAATAAAACCAGTACCATTGACAAACCGCTTTGCAATACTACCACACGATGATTGCAATCTTCTATAGTAACTCCTCTTTATTCACCCACTTATTCACCCACTTTAAATACAACTCCATCTATGGCAACACTATTAACATAAGTAACCTATTGCAATACTATTGCAAAATGCATTGCAATCTCCTGTAGTAACTTCTATTTATTCACCCACTTATTCACCCACTTTAAACACAACACCATCTATAGTAACACTATCAACATAAGTAACCTATTGCAACACCATTGCAATCTTCTATAGTAACTTCTATCTATTCACCCACTTTGGGAGCTATATAATGAAGAACCCAGTTACCTCCTTTAGTTCCTTCTCTTTCAACAAGTCCTGCATCTTTTAATGCATCTATATTTTTATCCACAGCACTACCACTAAGACCTGTTAGTTTTTCTAAAGCAGTCTTTTTTATAGTAGGATCATGATGCATTGCAGTTAGGATTGCAATACGTTTTTCAGATAAGTGATTCACCCACTTATTCACCCACTTTTCATAATCAAACGGTCGTCTTAAAGTTACAGTAAACATACCATCTGTATTAAATTCCGGAGGTGTCAAACTTTCATCACGCATCAAGTCTCGCATACGGGCAATTCCGGAACCAATTTGCTCAACCATTCTTGCTTTCTCAAATAATTTAAAAATTAACGGGTTACGGGTATGACTTCTTTTCCCAAATTCACTCCTCGGAATAGCACTTACTAAACCGCCCGGATTCGCTATTTCTACTCGGTCATCAAATAGTTCAATAGTTATCCTACTCCCTAAATCTGAGTAATCCCTATGAGCAAGCGAATTAATAATAGCTTCCTTAAATACAGTTTCCGGTATCTCCCAAAATTCTTTCCTCGGTCCCGCCCCGGCGCCTTCAATGTCATATCTTACATTAAGCTTGCTTTTAAGCCAGTCCATACTTTTAAAATATTGCTGCAATAATGTTCCCTCCATTACCTTATCGTCAATAATATATCTTTTGTCATTGCCTTCAAATTGTACACAACGAATTACTGCTTTTTCAAAAAACCGTTGGAGATCTTTTGCAAAAAATAAAGCAGCACCATTTTTCAGGTAACCATCACGGCTTATTAATTTCAGGTTCTGCATTATTTGTTCTCCTGAAATCCCAGGACTTAAATTAGCACGAGCCTTAAAGTCATCAATATGTGATGAGGGAATATCTTTTGATATATCAACTTCAATACAGGCTGCATCGTCAAAATAAATTCGTTCTGATTCTTGGTAAAAGCTTCGTATCTCCTCGGCAGCAGTAATCTTTTGCGAATTTGCACCTTGTCGTTGATAAATTACGCCCGATAGTGTATAAGGTTTACTGGTTCCTTCAGGCACTTTAATAACGGCAACAGTTACACCATCAACATCCACAAAATAAAATTCACAGGGCAGTGAAGGTGAAATTTCCCTTAAAACATTCTGAAGACTTGACCGCTTCGAATTATCTATTGTTACACCAACAATAGCACTGGTTTTATCGTCAATACCAATTAGGACAATACCTCCCGAAGCATTAGCGAAAGCACATACTTCTTCGGCTACATCTTTCAGTTTAGAGGGTAGAGTTATTTTAAATTCTGTACTATGTCCTTCTCCTAAACGAACTAATTCTTTAATGTCTTCTTTACTGAGCATAGAGGTATCTGTAGCAATTTAAAACAAAGATAGGAATATTAACGTTCAACTGTTTTGGGATTTAGTTTGCTTCTTCAATTCTTGCTCTTTTAAGAACCGCTCCACTTCCCTCAAAATATGCTCATTTGCCAATCGCTTTTGTTCTAAAAAACGCCTTTTGTCAAGCTGCACTTCCCGGAAGAACAAAATGACAAATACAATAAAAAGAAAAATCTCAAAAAATATTGCTATCATATCGTGTGAGTCAAAACCCAAATAAAAAATATACTCTCAAAACTTGGTATGCAATTCCAGAATATCCACTATGCAATTCGGATTTGAAATTAAAAGGAGGACTGCCGGTGGCAGTCAGGTATACGAACTTTAGTTCGTTCAAAATATTGTATGCAATTCGGGAATCTAAACTATGCAATTCTGGAATCACACACCTTTATCCTTGCACCCAACACCCTACTCCAATAGATTTGCCGAAAACCAACTTTCAACCAAAAGCACAAATGAAATCACTGGCAGCTTCCTTAAAAGCAGAGGTAGACAAGAGATTAGCTCTAATTCAGGCAGAAAACAGCAACCAAGTAAAGGCAGCACAGGAAGCCATAAAATTACTAATTAGTAGTTTAGAAAAATTAAAAACAGCCTGCCTGCAATACAATTTCGAGAGCAAATCGGAAGAAATAGAATTTTTTCGCAATACTAAACCCCAATTGGCTTGCCTTCTAATCTACTACAATGAAATCTACACTATAGAGAGTAATAAACCCTTTGGAAGCAAAAAAACATTGCGAAAATACTATAACAAGGAACTTTTAAAATTAGAGAAATTCTTCCGTGAAAATCTCGAATTCTACCGTTACTACCGCAGGGGCAATAACAGTCTTGACAAAAAATACTTTCTTCGCGGCAAATACGATATTCAGGTTTCACTCGATAGTTCCTACTTCCAGGCTGACCACCGATTCTCCACTTCTCATGATTATAAGGTAGCTCAAATCCTGGCAAACGAAAAGATAAAAGGATACTTGGAGGCAGAAATGGCCAAACTAGAAAATAACGAAAGTCAATCCCAAAAGAATACAACCAAATTTCCAAAATGGACAGGTTCAAAAGTAGCACTGACGGAGTTACTTTTTGCACTGCATACCGAAGGGGTATTTAATAACGGTAAAGCAGAACTCAAAGAATTGGCATCATTTTTTGAAGCAGTCTTTCAAGTAGATTTAGGCCAATTCCACAAAACCTTTCTCGAAATCCGGGAACGCAAATCCGAACGCACAAAATTCCTAAACGCATTAAAGGAAAATTTAATTATCCGAATGGAACAAGCTGACGAAAATTAAACAAAGCACCCCTCATTTGTGAGAGGGGTAGCTAAGTGTGGCTAAGGGGTGGTATTTAGTAATTTCGTTTAGCCGGTTGTAATGATACTATTGGTTAGACACAATCCCTGCAACCAATCCCTCAGTAATACTTTCAGCCATCCCAAACTCGGCACCATCTTCTGCAGTAGCTATATGCAATATGAGGATAGTCCAATCAGGGTTTGTATTCTTCTTAGGTTTCTTTCTTGCAAGATAAACTGTATGACGGGCAATCGAGGTTGTAGTTAACATAAGCTGCTTATCTTTGCTAGTGAAAGTAGCGTTATCTACAACCGTCTTTTCATAGGCAGCTACATAATTATAAAGTAGATCACAACTGGTCTCCACAGCAAATTTCTCATCCAAGGAGACCATAAAGTTACTAAGACTCAATTTGGCATTACTACTAAGAGTGGAATTAGCAATAACTTCAGAAACACAAGTTCCTTTATGGTCCAAAAGATATTGAATCCGTTCCTCAGAAACAGGATGATAACTTGCAGTCTTTATAACCTTAAAGTTTGAATTAGAATCCGCTATGGCTTCAACTCGGCTAATAACGCCGGCAATGGTTGTGGGCTTGGTTGAGCTTTCATAATACGTTTCAAAAAGTTCATTATGAATCCATCCGGCTTCATCATAAGGGTTGGCTGTATTACCCGGTAATTCGGTAGCAATTCTGCCGGTAATTCTGCTGTTGACAACATTTGGCGTTGCAATGGTAGCGTCATCATCACAGGAAATAAAAAAAGTCAAAATAAATAGGCATGAATATAGTGTTTTCATGTTGGTTAGTGTGTTAAAATGTTACTGATTACTTTTTTTCATCAGTTCATTTAGCCCGGGGTACTCTGAACAGTGGCTTGGTTTTGCTCATAACAAAACCGTTTGAATTCAGGGCAAAGCTACAGGGCGTTTTCTCGCTCCACAAGCCAACAAGTGTTACATTCTGGAATCTAATAAGTGAGATTCGGGAATGTAACAGTAAGGTTTTTAAAATAAAAATCAAGAGTTCAACTACTTAGATTAAAATCAGTTTATTCTCAATTTTCTCCATTTTAACCACCCATGTTTAATTTAAATTATTTACATTTATTCGCATTAATTTGACCGTTTCAGCCAATTATTTTGCATTATTTATTGGTTTAGGTTCCAATTGTTTAAAATGTTTAAAAAAGAACCATTAATCTTATGCTTCGTATTACTTTGCTTTAAGGCAGAAGCACAGCAATTAAAATCGAATAGTCTTGACAGTCTTTCATCAAAAAGTTATGACTACATAAGTAAATCAGTAGCCGAGAATAACACAGATACTGGTAAAGCTAAAATATATGCTCAGGCATGGGTTACAAAAGCAAAGCAGGAAAAAGAGTTTAACCAATTAACGCAGGCATATAAAGCCTTGTTATATACCTCAGAAAAAAAGCATTGGTTACAATATGCTGATAGTATGGTAGCATCAGCCAACAAAACTTCTGACAATATTCTGATGGGCACTGCCTATATGACAAAAGCAGCCGTATACTATGACCGGGGAACAATTAAAACAGCACTCGACAATTTTATTATTGCCGATAAGTACATTGTTAAAACACCTGATAAAAATGCCATATTTGAAGTCAAATTTGGAATAGCACAAACCAAATATTACCTAGGATTTTATGACGAAGCAATGGCGTTATTCAAGCAATGCATAGAATATTTCAAAGAGGAAAATGACCGTGCCTACCTCAACTCCCTACATGCATTAGGCGTATGCTACAATAAAGTAGGCAATATTTCATTGTCTTCGATAACTAACCGATTGGGTATCAACGAAGGCAAAAGATTGGAAAATAGGGATATGCAACCTTATTTCATACAGTCTGAAGGAGTTAATCAATGGGCAATAAAGAAGTATAAAGAAGCAATCCTAAATCTAAACAATACGCTTCCTTATTTTCTAAAGAATCAAGATTTTGCAACAGTAATGGTGACATATTGCTACATCGGCAAATGTTATTGGCAGCTAAACGAAAGAGACAAAGCAATTACCTATTTTAAAAAAGTAGATGCACTGTATAACGAACACAACTACATACGTCCGGATGTAAGAGAAGGATACGAGCTGCTGATTGACTATTATAAAAAAACAAACGATAAAGAATTGCAGTTACTCTATATCGATAAGCTATTAACCATTGACCAGTTACTTCATCAAAATTACCGGTACCTTTTAAAAAAAATAATTAAGGAGTATGACACTAGAAAATTGCTGGAAGCAAAGAAAGATATAGAAGACGAAATGAATTTCAGAACAGCTATTGGAGTCTGTATATTGGCAATGCTTTTAATGGTTATTGGTCTTTTGATAAATCGTCAACAAAAGAACAAGCGATTATTCCGGGAACTCATGAATCGTAATACGAATCTCGAACCTTCAAAAAAAGAGGATAATGAATCAAAGCCGTTTGTTCAAGAATTAATACCCGAAACGGAAAACAGTATTTTAAAACAGCTCGAAAAATTTGAGCGCACTAAAAAATACCTTGAAAAAGACATGACCCTGGTAAAAATGGCTTCAATATTAAATACAAATACAAAATATGTATCCAAAGTAATTGTAAAACACAAAGGAACCGGAACAATTGAGTATATAAACAAATTGAAAATTGATTATATAATCGAAAAGCTGAAAACGGAAAGTAAATACCGCAACTACACCAACAAAGCATTAGGAGAAGAAGCAGGATTCGGCACTACACAAATTTTTACAAGAACCTTTAAAGCACAAACGGGTATTTCACCAACGTTCTTTATTTACCAACTAAAAAAGGCCACAAATACAGATAGTTTAGACTAGATTCTAATTTTTTCATTCCCAACTTGGGAAGGACTTGGGATATAATACAAATCAAACTAAACAATTTTGCACCATAACTAATTAAATTATACGTTATGGCAATCGAAGTACTTACCAAGGAAGATTTAAACGAATTCCGCACGCTCCTACTTTCAGATTTTAAAGAACTTTTAAAATCAACACCTCAACAAACTAAACAGTGGCTCAAATCTAAAGAAGTCAGAAAACTGTTAAACATCTCTCCAGGAACATTACAAACCTTACGGATAAATAAAACGTTGTCTTATACCAAGATAGGCGGAATTATATATTATGCGCAAAAGGATATCGAAAAACTACTCGATGAAAATAAAGTAAGTGCAGAGCATTTGAAATAAAAAGGAGGACTGCCAGTGGCAATCAGGTACAAAAAGCAGCTTGCTGCTTTTCTTTTCTAATTTAATTCTCAATCTTCTAATCATGAATTACATTAAACACTTAACGGGTTTTTTTGATAAAGTATCTAAAGATCGGATGCTGAATCCAACGCATGTAAGTCTTTACATGTCCTTGTTCCAATTTTGGAACTACAATAGGTTTAAAAATCCGATAAGCATCTCCCGGGATGAAGTAATGAGAATTAGTAAGATTAGCTCAAAAGCCACTTATCATAAATGCCTCAAAGCTCTGCATGCACAAGGTTACATTAAATATGAACCATCATACAATCCGTTTAAAGGCAGCCATGTTTATTTATTCAATTTTTCTGATGACCTAAAGCCTTTACCAAAAAGCACCAGTACAAATTTTAAATCTGTTGATGAACAAGTTGCAGGCAAGTTGCAGACCGGTACTGAAACAAGTCCTGAACAAGTTACTGAACAAGTCGTAGTACCTTATATAAACAATACAAACAATACAAACGATGTAAACAATTCAAACAGTTTAAACTTGGGCGAGCAAGAAAAAAAAATGGAAGAAGAACAATTTGTTTTTAAAAGTGAGACGAACAATCCAAAAGAAAAAAGTTCCGCGCAAAAAGAAAAGGTACAGATGCCACAACTGGAAGAGGTGTTACAGTTTTTTCAACTCCAGGGTTATCCGGAACTTGAAGCAAACAAATTTTTCAATTATTTCAAAAGTATTGGTTGGCTGGTTGGTGGCAAAACGCCAATGGCCGACTGGCAGGCTGCTGCTAAGAACTGGATGCTCAATGCTGAAAAATTTAAAGGAGCAACAATAAAACAGCAACACTTGAGCACCAATAGTGATAAAAACTACGCAGAACCACTGTAACCATGAACACAGAACTAACTTACCCGGAAATAATAGCTTGGCTCGAAGCCAAAGGCCAAGAACTCTTCGGTGATCACTTCAAAATCATCGAAGAAGACTATCCCATCGTATACAAGCTCATCGCCTATTTTCTGAAGGACAAACAAGCCTGTTTCCAACTCGGTATAAACGGCAACAAAGGAATCCTAATCACAGGTCCAGTTGGCTGTGGTAAAACATCACTAATGACCCTGATGAAACACCTAACGCCAACAGAATATAAATTCATCATAAAACCTTGTAGAGATATAAGTTTTGAGTTTATAAAAGAAGGGTATGATGTTATTCATCGCTATTCAAAAGGAAAGCAACAACAACTCGACCCAAAAATTTATTGCTTCGATGATTTGGGATTGGAAAATAATCTGAAATACTATGGTAACGAATGCAATGTAATGGCCGAAATCCTATTAAGCAGGTACGACCTCTACATCAGCAGGCGCATTCAAACCCACATTACCACTAACCTGTCAGCTTCAGAAATTGAAGCTCAATATGGCAACCGTGTCAGAAGCCGGATGCGCGAACTCTTTAACTTAATCGCATACGATAACAACACAAAAGATAAACGCTAACGTAAAAACTAAAAACAATGAAAAAAGCAGCAACACATTTTTGGAAATGGTTTCTTGAACACAAAAACAAACTAAAGAATCTGATGGGTTTAGATTATAAGGAACAAAAAAACTACCTATTTTGGCTGGATTGGCACTTGCAATTCTATTTCCCCGGACTTGAGTACATAATTGTGTTTCCCAAAGTGAAGAAAAAAAAGACGCAGCTGATGCTATCAGCGAGAGGAAAACAGGAACTTTTCCATATGGCTATTGAACTTGAAAAAGCGGCACCACGGTTATGGGATTGGAAATTCACTGCACTTATCCAGCCACGTCAGGACATAGACGATATGGAAGCGGGAATAGACGACCCATACATTTTTCAGGATATAACTTTAAAAACAAGTGACCTTAAATTTATCCCCTTCGAATATGACGGTGAGAAAAAAATAGATATGATCGTTTACCTGAAGAATTTCACCATCTATTCCCACAATAAAAATTTACAAACTTTAATCAATATTATGCTCCAGGATTTGCTCGGCGAAAAATCAATGTCCGAAAATATCAATTTTGTCCAATTAGCACAAATGCCGGAACAGGTGGATGATGAATTGATTTACCTCTATGATTTACAGCTTTATTTAGATGATATAAATAAACTAAATGAACTATCCTAATGTTATTTTGCTACGAAATTAAGTGGTCATTTTGAGTTGGAATCAGGTGTCTAATATAACTGGAATATGCAATAATCACATTCTTTAAAACATTAATTAGTTGCAACCTTGGTCAAACTATATACAGTATAGGGATACAATTGTTTTGCGGTGTATTTTGAGACTAAACAAGCTATTAAAATTGGGATAAATAAAGTATAATCATCAACAACTGCACAAACTAAAAAAAGCGAGGTAAGAGGAGCATGAATACTGGCACTTAACATTGCCGCCATACCAATGATAATAAAATTAATTGCATACAAATTGGCATCAAAAAAATTATTTAAAAGTGTAACTACAAAAAAACCGAGAAAAGCACCAATTACCAAACTTGGAGCAAATACACCTCCATCACCCCCTGCTGCTAAGGTCACCGCAGTAATAATAGGTTTTAAAAGTACAATTCCAAAAACAGAAAAGAAAAAAGCAAAACTAATAGCACTGTGCGGATGTTTAAGAAGTGTCGCAATTCCATGGTAACCATCTCCATAAAGCACAGGATATAGAAACACTAAAACGCCTATAACAATCGCACCTAAAAATATTTTTATAGTATTCCTATTTATTTTATTGAATTTATGCTTAAAAAAAATAACACTTTTGGTGAGGTATACTGAATTTACACCTGACAATACTCCTAATAAAATAAAATAGGGAATAGCATGATAATGCCATGCCAATTTTTGAATCAAAAATAAGTGTGATTCACCTAAAAGAGAAACTAATAACATCGAAACCGCTACTGAAATAATTGTACAAAATAATATTCTTCGACTAACCTTCTTAAAAATAACCTCTAATGAAAATAGTAATCCAGCCATTGGACTCAAGAATAGAGCTGTAATACCTGCTGCAATTCCAGCGGAAATGAGCTCATCCTTGTATTTTCTCAAAAAAATATTTTTTTGTTGAGCAACAGAACCAATTGTAGCCGAAGCAACCACTGTTGAAACTTCTATTCCTGTTGAACCACCAAATATTACTGTAAAAAATCCATTAATAAAATGAGAAGGAACTTTATAAAGTGGCATTTTTTTCGATTTGTTTTGGGTACACTCAAAAATCTCCTTTATTCCTTTATTCTCCTTATTATTGAATAAGTAAATCCTAAGAAAATAAATTATAGTTAATCCAATTAACGGTAATAAAAGAAAGTAAAACCCAAAACTATTGGCTTTCCCTAAAAGGAATTCTTCATAATACTCCGTAATTTTTTTCAAAGTTACAGCCAAAAAAGTAGCTAAAAAACCGACAATGCTACAAGCCAAAATTAACTTAGCATAGACTATAAATAGATGATTTTGTTTTAAATAACGGTATAAATGCATGGCTGTTTTGTTGGAATAACAAAAATAAATAAAGTAATCATCATGTGCTTCAAATAGGCACACTTTAATATATAAACGTATTAATTAATACCTTAATTCACAATTTTTTTGAAATTAATTGCAATGTTTATTAAATAGTAGCTATGCTAAAAGACATTCTATTTACCAATTGTAAAATCTTCAATGCGATTTCGCAGAAATAAACAGAACATCTGCAAAATTTTGACTAAAATCCATTTATTCTATAAATTCTATTTTTAATAAGTCTGTTTAGTTTTTCTAAAATTCAGTTTAGAAAATAATTTTTAGATCTTAAATTAAAGAAGTAGTTCTTTAAACAATAAGTATTTATGACTAAATTTGTGCTCTCTACTGCGTTTATGCTAACAGACATATTTCTCCAACTAATTAAAAAATACTCCAATGATCATGAATTGGCTAATAACCTATGGTTGGAAATATTTACTAAATATTCCGAGCCCAAAAGGCACTACCATACTATTGACCATTTAGAAGACATGGTAACTAATTTAAAGGAAGTAAAAGGCAAAATTGATGATTGGGACACTACCCTATTTGCTGTTTTTTATCATGATATAATCTATAGAGCCTCCAGTAAAACCAATGAAGCAGACAGTGCGAAACTGGCAAAGAAAAGGCTGACAGAAATTGGCTTCAATAAGGATAAAATAGATAAATGTTTAGCTATGATTTTAGCAACCAAACAACATCTTCCATCAGAAGATAACGATACCAATTATCTAATCGATGCCGATTTAGCAATCCTTGGAAAAAACCCAGAAGACTATCAAAAATACTCCAATCAAATACGCGAAGAATATACGATCTATGCCGATTTTATGTACAATTCTGGCAGAAAAAAAGCACTCCTGCATTTTCTTGAAATGGATGCTATATACAAAACGGAACATTTCTTAAAAAAACAGGAAGAACAGGCTAGGATTAATATTAAAAACGAACTCGATAATCTAAATCATTGAGATTGATAGTATATTTTCAATTAAAATCGGACAGCTAAATTCACAAACACATTGCGCCCCATTCTTGGAAGATTATTCCAGTCGCTATAGGTAGAATAATAGGTGTCTAATACATTCTCTACCCCTGTTTTCATTTGTATTTTAATGGTATTCCATAAAAATTTATAGCCAAAACTCGCATTAATTACAGCATAACTTGGCGTTTTATCTTCTCCATAAAAAGGGCTGTAATTGGTCTGGGTGGCATTTCCATGAACCAAAATTTCTGCAGTTATTTTTTCCTTTGCAAAATGTAAGGAAGAAGTATAGCTAAACGGTGCTATAAAAGGGAGGTTCATACTATTGCAATCACTTCCTTTACTATAAACGAATTGTGAATTCCATACAAATTGTTTCGAAATTTGGTAGTCAGCCGAAAGATTAACATTGACAATAGTGGCATAATCCAAAGCTGAATACACTTTTACCCCATTAGCTCCTATAGTCATTGGAACTAAAACAGTATCCGGGATTGCCATAATGTAATTGGAAATGTGAAAATAGGAACCGGTCATTTTAATAGCTACTTTTCCTTTTTGATACCCAAGATAACCATTCCCTTCCAATGACTTTTCATTCTTAAGTTCGGAATTCCCAATATGATCAAATCCATCAAAACTATTAAATAAATAAAACCCATACCCTTCAGACACGGATGGTGCTCTTTCTCCATAGGCTATCCCTAACCCATACTCCCATCTCCCTTTAGTATAATTATAATTAATGGCAGAACCCATAAGAAAACGCTGCTTTTGTGAAGCCATCTTTGGATAAAATATTTGCAGGCTTTCAAGACCCATTTGACTCGCCACTCTATTTTGATGAAAACCGGCTGTTGCCGAAAGTTTAATACCGGAATGGCAATTCAAAGCATAATTATCTTCTGCATAAAGACCTTGGTATAAAGTCCGTACATCAGGCCAAGTATACATAAACATACTATTTTCATTCGGATCCGCAGGATACATGGTCATTTCAGCCAACGACTGATTATAAAACGCATTAAAATTAAGCAACAGATGATGCTGTTGCAGTTGAGCTTTTATTTTGGAATAATAACCATACGTTTTACTCCAGCCCGGCATATCCATATGAATGGGAACTATTGGTCGTTGGGTATCATCCATGCGATGTGTGACGGTATTAAAATATACTTTGGTTTCCCAATCTTTAATAGCGGAATGATATGGAATGTATTCTAATTTTAAGGAGCTGATGAGTGCCTCTGCCAACGAAACATCCATAGGTAATGCCGGATAACCTATATTAGTAGCCTTATCATATATTACGGAGGCTTCCACCAATTTAGTACTCCCCAGTTTATAACCCAGAGTAGTGGATAAATTCATTTTTTGGAATTGAGAAAATAGGATTTCCTTAGTGTTTCCTGCTCTATAATTTTCAGCATCTCTAAGCATAAAATCGGAATCTGCATAAAATAGGCTATCAGCATAACTTACCGCTGCGCCAATAATTTTTTGCCTATTATTGGTTTCATAGCCACTGTTCAAATTGAAATCCCATTGCTGTTCTCTAAATTGATTCCGGTTGCGCTTCAAATCAATAGAACCTCCTATGGTACTGCCAAAACAGGCTCCCTCCTGACCGGAACAAATAGTAGCTTCAGACAAATTAGACACCTCCACATACGAGGTAATAGGATCCATTTTATCAGTACAGGCACCAAAAATCCGCATACCGTCAATCGTAATTAAAGTTCTTTCAGTCGCCATACCATTGATGATAGGTTCCCATGCATAAGACCCGCGCTTTATCATATCAACTTTAGCCGATTGCTGCAAGTACTCGTCCAAAGTGGAGAGTAATTTGGATTGCTTTTCAAAAAGTTGGGCTTTTTTGCCTATAACGATAACTTCTTTAAGTTCTTTGGGGTGCGTGGTATCTTTTACTGTTTCCTGCGCCATTGAAGAATAAGTAAACAACAGTAAAAATGGTATAAAATATTTCATGATGTTTTAGGTTAAAAAGGTCAATAACATTTCGGTTAATGACCTTTTTGTTATAACGGAAATACTGCTAAAATTCGAAATCAAAATAAAGACTGCTCTCAGTAACGGAATCTGTAATACTTTCACCTTTAACTACTGTACCATCAGGTTTAACCAATTGCAAGTTAATTTTCCAATAACCGGTCATGGTAAGAGCCATTTTACCGGTATATAACTCTCCTGCCTTTTGTTGTACAGCATCTACATTATTCGGCGAGCCGTGATTGCCCATGCTTGGCATTCTTGGGTCAATTTTTAAGGTGTACCCATCAACTACCGGAAAATGCATCATATCCTGCATCTTGAAGATGCCCACAATCATATCATTTACAGAAACTTTGGGATGATGAGGTTCTGCATAAGCCACTATATATTTTTCACCGTCTGAACCTGTGAAAGTATTAACGCGTCTTTCTGTTGATTCGGGTACGTCAATTGTTGTAGTAGCAGTATAGGAAGTGCCATTGATTGTATAATCAATTTTAAGATCCCAATATTCCATATCATTTTGAGGCATTTGAAATACAATGTAACCTTCATATAAAGTACCATTAGGAGTAACTTTTTCTACGGCTGATTTTGGACAAGAATGAGTCATCATACTCATATGCATCAAAGGAGTCCAGCTAACCTCAGCATTTTTAACATAGTTACTGTTCGCATTGTCCTTGATTCTTATTTTAATTTCATTATAACCTTGCTCCACCGTCATGTGTGAATACAACTCTATCGTATGCGTGTCATTGACAATCTCTTTAAATTTGTTAATACCTGCTAATTCATCGGTTGCCGGAGTATCTTCGTTAGAAGAACAAGAAGTTAATACTGTTCCTAAGGCAATCATTGCCAATATGTTTTTTATAATACGTTTCATTTTCTTTTTTACTTAAGTTTAAACAATAGTCTGCCTGAAAAGATTTCTCTTCAAACAATTTTGGACATAAAAATCCTGTTGATTCCAACATAAGAAATCAACAAACAATAAAACTTAAACGTTAAAAGTGGGAGGATGAAACACAGCGTTACTATTCAAATGAGAATATAAATTTGAATAGTTCACATTCTTTTTTGTAGTTGTTGGATAAAAATCCTGAATCGTTTCAAATGGATGGATATCCTGGCAAAATAAGATTTCATTTTCGAACGCACCGTTTTTCTTATCAGAAGAAATAGGTTTTTCGCTTTCTGACTCTTTGGCCATTTCCTTCATCAAATGACATTTTCCATTACAATGCATTTGTGGTTTTGCTTTATTGACACAAAGTACTGTAGCTATATAATCATAATTTATCACATAATCTATAACCGGGAAAATTGGTTTGAGTAATATGACTAAGACTAATATGGATATTATTTTTTTCAATTTAATGAATGTTTATAGCTTTCTGTGAATATAAAGAAATCCCTTTGTTCATTGCGTTGCGACTATTCTTCTATTCCACTCTGCAAATTTAAGTCCGTAAAAAAGCAAGATTGTATGACTATGGTCATATTTTTAGTATTTTTATACTAACTAATTTTGTAACCCAAAGCGACAATAGCTGTTAAAAGCAGTTTTTGAAAGCTTAAAAACACTCGAAATCAATTATGCAAATAGATTTAGATTTACTCTTTACCTGGGGAGCCATAGCTAAAGAATATAAAAAAGGCGAAATGATTTTTTGTGAAGAAGAAATGGCAAATTTTTATTTTCAGATTATTGAAGGAAGTATCAGAATGTTCAATTCAAACGATGAGGGAAAAGAATTTACTCAAGGATATTTCTCAGACGGACAAAGTTTTGGCGAGCCGCCTTTGTTTATTGATGAATCTTATCCTTCTACAGCGGTAGCATTTCAAGACAGTAAAATAATAAAACTGTCAAAAGACAAACTGTTGAAAATTTTAGAAGAATACCCAGCAATACAAAAGAAGTTTTTAAATTTAATGTGCCGACGTATTCACTCCAAAGCACTAACCTCAAAAGACATTATTAATCAAAAACCTGAATTTAGAATTACAGCTTTCTTAAACGCCCACAAAAAAGGTAAAAAGTGTAATGATAAAGAATTGATTCCGTTTACCCGTCAGGAAATTGCCAACTTTACCGGTTTACGGGTAGAAACAGTGATTAGAGCTTTATCTAAAATGAGTAAATGCAAAAAAGTGGATATTATCAATCATAAAATATATTACTAATGAGCTTTAACAGTAAGTTTTGGTTAAAATTTTCACTAATCAATCTGCTGATTGTTGCCCTTTTAGGGCTTTTAATGCGTTACAAAATTGGTTTCGAATTTCCTTATTTTAATCAAAAAAGTCTACAACATTCCCACTCCCATTTTGCTTTTTCCGGCTGGATTAGTCATACCCTGATGGTCTTAATGATTGCTTATCTCAATAAAAAAAGCAACGCAACTATCGATTTAAAAAAATATAATAACATTCTTGCTGCTAATTTGATTTGTGCCTATGGTATGCTGATATCCTTTATCATACAGGGTTATGGAGCCTTTTCTATTGCTTTTTCAACGGCATCGCTTTTTGTTTCTTACGCTTTTGCATATTGTTACCTAAAACACTTGAAACAATTACCTTCAGATGATTTGTCTAAAAAATGGTTCAGCGCGGCTATTTTTTTTAATATTATTTCATCATTAGGCACCTTTTTCTTAGCCTATATGATGATTACAAAAAATATTCACGAAGAAGAATATTTGGCTTCTATTTACTATTACCTACATTTTCAATACAACGGTTGGTTCTTCTTTACGTGTATGGGCTTATTATATGGGTTTTTAAATCTAAAAAAAACAGACAACCCATTTTTTGATATTACATTCAAATTGTTTTTCTTTTCGTGTTTACCGGCTTACTTTTTATCCACTTTATGGGCTAATTTACCTATTTGGCTATATATACTAACAGTAATAGCATCCTTTATGCAAGTATTTGCCTGGTATAAATTTTTGATAATTATAGTTAAAACTAAAAAAGAGTATCTCACCAACTTCCCCTATTTTTTACGCTACATTTTACTTTTTGTTGCTTTTGCTGTAAGTGTCAAAGTGGTATTGCAATTAGGTTCTACCATACCGTCAGTCAGTAAATTAGCCTTCGGGTTCAGACCCATAGTAATTGCCTATTTGCATTTAGTCTTACTAGCTATTATCAGTTTGTTTTTGTTGTTCTATATTTATGCTAATCATTTAATTCATAGTAACAAAAGAATCAAGCTCGGTGTGATTATTTTCTCCATCGGTGTGCTGCTTAATGAAATTATTTTGGCAGTACAAGGTATAGCTTCTTTTAGTTATACATTAATTCCTTATGCAAACGAGCTACTTTTTGGTGCTGCCATCGTATTAGTGTTTGGAATAGGGCTAACTGTTTTTTACTCTATAAAAAAAGTCAAAATAGCAGTTAATTTATGATTCAACTCATAAAATTACCATTTCAGAATTAAGTACTTTGTGTGTATAAACCAAGTATTTATTATAATGAAAAAATCAATTAAATTATTGCTACTAGTAGGTCTGATATCATTTTTTGGATGCAAAAAAACAGACGAAGCTGCCCCTGCATCCGCAACGGAAAATACTGAAACAAAAGCTGCAGGTCAAGAAGGAGTTGTTGATGACACTTCTGCAAGAAACATTGTTCAAACTGCCATTGGAAGTAAAGATCACACAACATTAGTTGCTGCAGTAAAAGCTGCCGATTTGGTTACATCGTTAAGTAATGCAGGTCCATTTACTGTTTTTGCACCAACAAATGCCGCTTTTGACAAACTTCCGAAAGGAACGGTTGACGATTTATTAAAACCGGAAAACAAAGAAAAATTAACTAATATTCTTGGGTATCACACATATGTTGGTTCACTTAAAACAGAGTACATGCAGGATGGCCAAGAGTTTGATATGGTATTTGGGGGCAAAGTTAAAATCACCAAAAAAGGAGATAAAACCTTTGTTAATGGCTCTGAAATAGTAGCTTCTATACCAACATCAAACGGTATCATTCATGTAATTGGCGATGTGCTTTTACCAAAATAAAAATAATTATTAATTCAAACCAAGCCCTTTTTTAAAGTTGAAAAAGCGTGAGTTTTTACGAATTCACGCTTTTTTTATATGACTAAAATCATATTCTGTCTGTTGTGAAATGCTTCTATTTACAT
This sequence comes from Flavobacterium sp. FG139, assembly GCF_057809695.1. Classification (NCBI taxonomy): domain Bacteria; kingdom Pseudomonadati; phylum Bacteroidota; class Flavobacteriia; order Flavobacteriales; family Flavobacteriaceae; genus Flavobacterium; species Flavobacterium sp. FG139. Next base: position 30,745 of record NZ_JBMDKL010000012.1, on the reverse strand, counting down.
TGTTTCATCAAGTAATTTTTTAATGACTTCATCCTTAAAATACAGCGTTGCTCTATGTACTTTAATCATAGTATTCGTGACGTACAATATCATAATTTACACCTCAGACAAAGCTTATGGAGTTGTTCATTTATCAAAAAAAGCGCAGCAAGGCGAAAATCTTTGGCTACAAAACAACTGTAATTCCTGTCATCAGCTTTATGGTTTAGGAGGCTATCTCGGTCCGGATTTGACTAATGAATATTCCAGAGTATCAAATCAGGATTATCTCAAAGCTATGTTCAATAGCGGTGTTAAAACAATGCCTCAGTTTTATTTTAACTCAAAAGAAAAAGAAGCGCTAATTCAATTCCTAAAAGAAGTTGATCAAACGGGTTATTACCCAAACAATAAAACCAAAATAGAAACTAACGGATGGGTTACCCTGAAATATAAAAGTCCTCACTATGAAAAATAACCGTTATCCTTTTTATTTTATCTCTGTGGGGTTAATCTCTTTAGTACTAGGAATGTTTTGTGGTTTATTGGCAGGATTTCAATATATCATCCCTGATTTTATAAAATCGGTTTTACCCTTCAATGCACTACGTCCGTTGCATACTTTATTTGTTGTTTCCTGGATTTTATTATCCGCCATTGGAGGAATTTATTATTATCTCAACTTTACAGAAAAAAAAGTAAACCCAAAACTCATTTTACTGCATTTTTGGATATTTATTATAACCGGAATAGGGATTATTATCTCTTATGTCTTTGGAAATTTTGGAGGAAAAGAATATTTGGAATTTCCATTTTATTTCTATTTTCCAATAATGTTAGGGTGGATAATGTTAGGAATCACTTATTTCAAAACCACTCGTACTGCTTTTAAATCTTGGCCGGTTTATTATTGGATGTGGGGCACAGGGATAGTATTTATGATATATCATTTTACCGAAGCTCATCTTTGGTTACTACCTTATTTCAAAGGTCATTTTATTCAAAATATAGCGATGCAATGGAAAGCAGGTGGCTCGTATGTTGGTTCTTGGAATATGTTGGTTTATGGCACGTCCTTATACGTCATATCAAAAATCAGTAATGATTATAGTTATGTCAACTCTAAGAAAGCTTTCTTCTTTTATTTTCTGGGACTGACTAATTTAATGTTTGGCTGGGCACATCATATTTACATTATTCCAACTGCTCCGTGGATACGATATGTAGCATACGCCATTAGTATGACCGAATGGATAATTCTGTTTTCTATTTTATACGATTGGAAAAAGAATCTCTCCAAGGAAACTATTACCAATTACCCTTTGGCTTATAGCTTTATGAAACTGGCCAATTTTTGGGTATTCCTGAACATTGTTTTAGCTCTACTCATATCTATTCCTTCTATAAACCTATTTACACATGGAACGCACATAACAGTAGCTCATTCCATGGGAACTACTATAGGGATAAACACTTTAATCCTACTGTCTTCCGTATCTTATATTTTAGAATCGGCAAACCTGATTTCCATTGTTGCAGCAAATAAAATTCAAAGAAGTCTTCACTTTTTTAATATTGCTTTTACCGGATTTTGGTTCACACTTTTAATACTGGGTATTAAAAAAGGATATTGGGTCTATTGCTGCCAACAAATTTCCTTTGGCGAATTTCAGAATTCATTGCATTGGCTTTATATTTTGTTTTTCATTTTTGGTTTGGCAATGGCTGGCGGGCTCTATCGTATCACTTATGAACTGCTGAAAATACTAAAGTCCCAATAGATTAATTCATTACATGACATATATCATCCTTTTTACTAAATGATTTCGCAAAATTCGCAGTTTATTTTAAAAACGAACAGATGAATCACACCTTTCATATTCCCGTAATGGGGTTGGCCTATACCATTGACAGTCCTATTAGAGTGGCTCATTTTGGAATCTCGTCAGTAATTTCAATAACCGATGACGAGCTTACAGAAAAAATGCGTGCTTTTTACAGCAAAAAGTTCAGCCTTCATTATCAGGAGATTACTCAAAAATGCCAGGACTACCGGGCAGAGAGAATCAAGCAGTATCTCAATTTAGTGGATACTATTGTAAAAGATAAATTTGAACATTTCAAAAATGAATTAGCTGAAAGCAAGACGGCTTTGGAAAACTACCTGTCTATACTTCCCAATACATCTGAATTAAAAAATGGGCTCCAAAAATTCGTCGATGATGGTTTGTTACTAAAAGATGCAGTGAAAAAATATTTGTCTGAACATTTTTCTCCCGGTGGAATAGATGTAAATATTATGACCAAAGTGGATAAAGATAACTTTGAAAAAGACAAACAATTACCAATTGAATTTAATGATGCCCATGCTTCTTTACGCGGCTTTGCCAATAGCAATTTGAGTTCATCTGTGGTATTATCTGCCGGAATGAATCCAAGATTGTACAGCTATTTTGAACAATTTCCGATGTTTTATCCTGATGTAAATGGTCATTTGCAAAAGAAAATTATTCTTAAGGTCAGCGACTTCCGTTCGGCTATGATACAAGGTAATTTTTTGGCAAAAAAAGGGCTTTGGGTTTCGGAATACCGAATAGAATCGGGACTGAATTGTGGCGGACATGCTTTTGCTACCGACGGCTTTCTGTTGGGACCAATATTAGAGGAATTCAGAACCAAAAAAGAGCAATTAATTCAATCGGCTCACGAACTTATGGTTAAGGCTTTAGAAGTAAAAAACCTTCCGATTCCGACTCAACCATTGCCCTTAAAAATTACAGCTCAAGGAGGTGTGGGTACTGCCGAAGAACACGATTTTTTGTTATCTCATTTTCAGATGGACAGTGTGGGCTGGGGATCTCCGTTTCTTTTAGTTCCCGAAGCCACATCGGTTGATGAAGAAACCCGCATGTTGCTAGCGAAGGCGCAGGAAGATGATTTTTATCTAAGTGATATATCACCATTGGGCGTTCCGTTTAACGCCGTGAAAGGGATGAGTAATGATCTTTGGAAGCAAAACCGAATAACCGAAAATAAAGCCGGAAGCTCCTGTCCAAAAAAGCTTTTGGCATTGAGTAAAGAATATGATAGTCAGGGAATGTGTACCGCCTCCAAAAAATACCAGGATATTAAGTTGGCTGAATTGGAAGCTCAAAAAAAAGAGATATCAGCATCAGATTTGGAAAAGCAAAAAAACAAAATAATGACAAAATCTTGTTTATGTGTTGGTTTGGCTAATCCTTCCTATTTAGAAAATGGTATTGAAGTGAAAGGGCAACAACAAGGTGTGGTAATTTGCCCAGGGCCTAATTTGGCTTATTTTTGATAAAATAGTGTCGTTGGCTGAGATGGTAAAACATATTTATGGGAATACCAACATACTCAAAGATACGAATCGTCCTAATATGTTTATGAAAGAATTGAAAATGTATGTCGACTATTTGAAAAATGAAATACAAAACCTTACTGATGATATCACTGACGGGAAAATAAAAAAATGGAACTTGTTCAAAAAAAACATTCTGGAAGGAATTGAATATTATGAAACCTTATTTGCTACAACACCTTTTTTCAAAAAACACGTGATTGAAATCCATAGAGAACTGAAATTTTATAAAATGGAAATTAGTCGGATTACGTTTGACAAAAGCGAAAATGATCTAACGGTACTGATAACAAGTATTTCTAACTAAAATTAAAACAATGAAAGACTGGAAAAAGTTGACTTCAAATCAACGAGTGGAAAGAGTTCAACAAGCATTAAATGAGAATGTTGATTTTTTGCATGACATCTCATTGGGGTATCCTGCATCCAATTTGGATGGTAAAGTATTTTATGACGCGCCTTTTTTGAAAGATGCTCCGGTATTAATGACGTATGTAGCCAATCCCAATCATATTGGTTGTCACACAACCGGAACTTCTGAAACTGCTTTTAAAGGCACTCAGGAAATTGAACGAGAAGTTCTGGAAATAGTAGCTGTGGATATTTTTAAATCTGCTAAAAAACAATATGATGGTTATATTGCCACCGGCGGTACCGAAGCCAATATTCAGGCTTTGTGGATTTACAGAAACTTTTTTCAAAATACACTGGAGGCAAAATTGTCTGAAATCATGATTGTGGCTTCGGAAGACACGCACTATTCTATTGCAAAAGGTGCAAATTTGTTATCTCTTGATTTGATGAAAGTCAAAGTTGATTTTGAGACGCGTCGCATCTTGGTTAATGAGTTCGAAACCTCACTTTGTAAAGCCATAGCTGATGGAAAAAAGTATTTTATTGTAGTAGCCAATATGGGTACCACCATGTTTGGTTCCGTTGACAATCCTGATACTTACACCCAATTGTTAGAGAAATACGATGTACCATATAAGCTTCATATCGATGCGGCTTATGGCGGTTTTGTATATCCTTTCATTGCTCCTGACAGTAACTTGGATTTTGCTAATGCAAAGGTTTCCTCCATTACGATTGATGCCCATAAAATGCTGCAGGCACCTTATGGTACCGGAATATTTTTATGTCGGAAAAATTTAATCGAAAATGTATTGACTAAAGAAGCTGAGTATGTTGAAGGAATGGATTTAACGTTATGCGGTAGTAGATCGGGAGCCAATGCCATTGCTGCCTGGATGATTTTGACTACTTATGGTGAAAACGGATGGTTTGAAAAAGTAAAAATTCTTCAATTAAGAACGGATTGGATTTGTAAACAATTGGATGCTTTAGGCATTGCTTATTTTAGAGAGCCTTATATGAATATCGTAACTATAAAGGCAGAATATATCCCGATAGATGTAGCACACAAATATGATTTAGTTCCTCAAAAGCATAATACTGACAACCAATGGTATAAAATTGTCTTAATGGAACATGTAGAAGTCGATAGCTTGAATCATTTAATTGAGGATTTGAAGAAGCACATCATTATCTGAAAACTACTTTTATTTCTTTTGTTGCTAAAGTTTCTGCGGTAAGATTCTTTGAAGAATAATTTAATTTTTCGAGTGTTTCGGTATTATTCCTAAAATATTGGATGTAAAAATTCCCTGTGTAATTGTTGGTTTCCAAAACGGTTATCATTGTTTTTATATCACTTTCGTTGAGCAAATCCGAATGATAGGTTGTTCTTACTTCAAACGGAATTTTAAAATCGGTAAGTACTTTTAAGGACGCGATAAATTCGGCATAGAAATTCCTTTTGGTTATAGCGGTTAGCTTTTCTTTTGGACTTTTAAAATCAATCGCTACGTAATCGATTATTTTATCTTCTGCTAATTTTTTCAGCACTTTTGGTTTGCTTCCATTAGTATCGACTTTAACCAAAAAACCCATTGCTTTCACTGCTCTAATCTGCTCGATACTATTTTTGTGAATCAAACATTCTCCACCACTAAAAACCACAGCATCCAACAAACCTTTTCTAGATTCTAAAAAAGAAATTGCTTCAGGAAAAGTTACGACGCCCTTTCCTAAAACAATTTCCGGATTATAACAGTACAAGCACCGCATATTGCAACCAGCATACCAAAAAACGCAAGCCGATTTATTGGGGAAATCTAGCAACGTAAACGGTGTTATACTGTAAATGGACATGCTTAATTTTTACATTCCTGAAAATGCATACGTTGCTTGTGTTCTCCTTTTTTTCCAATGTTAAAGCTTTCTACAGGTCGATGGTATCCCATAACCCGGGTGTAAACCAAACATTTTGTTCTCAACTGTTGGTTTTGTTCTAAAATCTCAGTGGTCTTTGTTTTCATAATTTGAGTTGTTTTGATTCTCTAGTATAATTTCATCGCATTTTGGGCAGTAATCGTGCTCACCGTTCAAATAGCCATGAATAGGGCAAACACTAAACACAGGCGTTACAGTAATATAAGGCAATTTGAATTTTGATAATACCGTTTTGACAAAGTTTTTACAAGCTTCCGACGAGCTGATACGCTCATTCATATACAAATGCAGTACAGTTCCTCCTGTATATTTACATTGCAGTTCATCCTGCATCAATAAGGCTTCAAATGGATCTTGTGTAAAATCGACTGGAATTTGAGAACTGTTGGTGTAATATATATTTTCACCCAAGCCCGCCTGCAAAATGTTGGGATACCTTTTCTTATCTTCTTTGGCAAAACGATAGGTTGTACCCTCGGCAGGTGTAGCTTCCAGATTATAAAGATTTCCTGTCTCTTCTTGAAATTCTTTCATTCGATTTCTAATATAATCCAACACATCCATACAAAATTCATGACCAAATGACGATGTAATATCTACTTTGTCATTGGTAAAATTGCGTACCATTTCGTTCATACCGTTTACGCCTATGGTGGAAAAATGATTTCTAAAATGTGGCAAATAGCGTTTAGTATAAGGGTATAAGCCTCGATCATACATCTCTTGGATAAATTTTCGTTTTTTTTCAAGCGTCGATTTTGCCAATAGCATCAATTTATCCAATTGCTTGTATAAACCTTCCTCGTCCCTCTCATATAGATACCCTAATCTTGCCATGTTGATGGTGACCACTCCAATACTGCCTGTCATTTCTGCGCTGCCAAAAAGACCATTACCTCGTTTTAACAATTCTCTCAAATCAAGTTGTAAACGGCAGCACATACTGCGAACGGCGTTCGGTTTGTAGGCATTCGGATTTTCAACTTTTTCTCCTTTATCATTCAATGTGTATTGGCTTCCCATAAAATTCTGAAAATAAGAGGAACCAATTTTAGCTGTATTTTCAAAAAGCAGCTCGGTATTTTCTCCATCCCAATCAAAATCTTCGGTAATATTCACCGTTGGTATCGGAAAAGTAAAAGGCTGTCCGTTGGCATCACCTTCAGTCATTACCGTATAATACGCTTTATTAATCAGATTCATTTCGGTTTGAAAATGCTCGTAACGCATATCTAGAAGAGAAAAAACTCCGCGCTCTTTGGCACGAGTCAAAACATTTTCATCCTTTATTTTATCAAAAAGATGGTGGTCGTTTTTAGTTGGGATTTGCTCTTTCAAATCGGCAGGAACAACCCAATCCAAAGTAATGTTGGTAAATGGAGATTGCCCCCAACGGGCGGGAACATTCAGATTATATACAAAACTCCGAACGGCTTTCAGTACTTCATCGAAGGATAAATTGTCCTTGAAGACATAAGGAGCTAAATAAGTGTCAAACGAACTGAAAGCCTGAGCTCCCGCCCATTCACTTTGCAAAATCCCCAAAAAGTTAGCCATCTGACCTAATGCTTCTCTGAAATGAGACGGAGCCTTACTTTCAACTCTGCCTCGCACTCCATTAAAACCATCATTCAGTAGCACTCTCAAACTCCAGCCTGCACAATAGCCCGTCAGACAATCTAAGTCATGAATATGGATGTCACCGTTACGATGCGCATATCCTTCTTCTTTGGAATAAACTTTATCTAACCAATAATTGGCAATAACCTTTCCCGCTACATTATTCACCAAACCGGCATTAGAATAGGATGTGTTAGCATTGGCATTGATACGCCAATCCGTTTGTGAAATATATTCTTCTATAGTTTGAGTGCTGTCAACATAGGTGGTATCATCATTCAATCCTTGAATGTGTTCACGCTGCAACTTTCGCGTATGCCGATACAACATAAAGGAACGCATAACAGTAAAATACTCATTTTCAAAAAGCTTTTTTTCAATAATATCCTGAATTTCTTCTACTGCCCAAGTATCCTTAGAATTAATAGTGGCAATAACTTTTTCATAAACATGCTTGTCAAATGCAACTGCAACGCTCTGAAAACTCTTAACTATAGCATCTTTTATTTTATAACTTTCAAAGGGTTTATAATCTCCATTTCTTTTGATAACATATTTTTCCATGAAGCATTGGTTTTAAAGTAATGAATGATCCAATTTATCTAAAATGTTGAATTGCCTTTCCAATACTTGAGCTCCTGGAAAAAGAATATTGTTTTCCAAATGAATGTGTTTGTGTAAATCATCCTCGAATTCTTTTAGCATCGCAAAAGTTACTTTATAAGTTTCGCAAGCATCTGTTGGTGGGGTATAATTATTGGTTAACTCAGCTATCTTAGCGAATCGTTCTCCTTCTATTGTATGCTCATCCTTCATCATCGCTATTGGATTATCTACAGTCCCAAAATTTGGCATATTTATTGACTTGCTCTTTGTTTGGGTCATCCTTTTAATAAATGGGAATAAAATCAGTTCTTCTTTCATCATATGTTTTGCTAATACACCAGCTCCTTCGATAAATAACTTGTTGATTTCAAATAGCTCTGGATGACGTTCACCGTGAACTTTACAAAGTTTGTCCAGAAAACGATAAAGCACTGAAGATTTCTCTTCAACATACCGATGATGTGTCTTTTCAATATAGTCAACCAATAAGTCCAATGGCCAAGATTTAAAATCTATACTTTGATCATTTGACGTGTTCAGAATAGCATTGATTTCGTTTTCTAACACTTCAGGGCTTATAGCTTTCTTTTCACAGGCTTCATCCAAAGTTCGATTGCCTTTACAACAAAAGTCTATGCCATATTTTGAAAATAAGGCTGCTGTTCTAAAATCTTCTGCTACGTAATTACCTATTGTTTTTTTGTTTAGTGTTTCCATTTCATTTGTGTTTTAAATTACTTCAATATTACGGACTTATGAGCACTGCTACATATGATTAAAATCATATAAAAGCTTAATTTTCAGCAGTTATTTTGCATAGGAATCAATGGTAACTTTCTCTTTTGAATTTCAACCATTCCTCCTTAATACACAACACTATGCAAGCTCTTAAAGAAAAAATATTGGCTTTAAAAAAAACCAAAAATGCTGTTATATTAGCACATTATTATCAGGAATCCGATATTCAGGAAATAGCCGATTATGTGGGAGATAGTTTGGGACTATCGCAGGAAGCTGCCAAAGCAAATGCCGATATCATTTTGTTTGCCGGTGTACATTTCATGGCAGAAACGGCTAAAATTCTGAATCCAGGCAAAAAAGTAATCCTTCCTGATTTAGCTGCGGGTTGCTCATTAGCAGAATCCTGTCCACCTGATATCTTCAAAAAGTTTATTGCCGCTCATCCTAACCATATAGTAATAACTTATGTAAATTGTTCGGCTGAGATTAAAGCGATGAGTCATTTGGTTTGCACTTCTTCTAATGCGGTTAAAATTGTGTCTTCCGTTCCCAAAAACATTCCAATTATTTTTGCTCCCGATAAAAACTTAGGACGTTATATTGAACAGGAAACCGGGAGAAAAATGGTGTTATGGGATGGTTCATGTGTAGTGCACGAAGCTTTTTCTTTAGACAAACTGATTGCGCTCCATAAAAAACATCCAAGCTCCAAAATCATTGCGCATCCGGAATCAGAAACGCATATTTTAGAAACTGCTTCTTACGTAGGTTCAACTTCGGGCATGATTGACTTTGTGAAAACTAACTCTGCCAATGAATTTATTGTGGCAACAGAAGCCGGAATACTTTATAAAATGCAACAGGAAGTTCCTAATAAACTATTAATCCCGGCACCATCAGTTGAAAATAACACGTGTGCCTGCAGTGAATGTGGTTTTATGAAAATGAATACGCTACAAAAAGTATACGATTGTTTATTAAATGAAAGCCCTGAAATCAAAGTTTCTAAAGAAATCAGACAGAAAGCCCTGCTTCCTATCGAACGCATGCTCGAATTATCACACTAATGATACATACCAATTATTTAATCATAGGATCCGGAATAGCAGGACTTTCGGTTGCTTTGAAAATTGCAGAAAAATTTCCGGAAAGATCTGTTACCATTGTTACAAAATCGACAGCAGAAGAATCAAACACCAAATATGCTCAAGGCGGAATCGCAGTAGTGCAAGACCATCAGGGCGATACTTTCAAAAAGCACATAGAAGATACTCTTATTTGTGGCGATGGATTATGCGATAAAGCTGTGGTAGAAATGGTTATTACCGAAGGGCCAAAACGATTACAGGAACTGATTAGTTGGGGAGCACAATTTGATATTGCTGCCGACGGAAATCTCGATTTAGGAAAAGAAGGAGGTCATTCCAAAAACCGTGTGGTACATCATAAAGACCAAACCGGTTATGAAATTGAAAGAGCTATTTTACTTCAGGTTAGGAAAATGAGCAATATTACGCTGTATGATTTTCATTTTGCACTTAATTTAATAACCCGAAACGATAAATGTATGGGCGCTTATGTTCTTGATGAACACACTCATGAAATTCTGACTTTTGAATCCAATTATACGTTGCTGGCTACTGGAGGAATTGGTCAGCTTTATGGTCATACTACCAATCCGGCTATAGCCACTGGGGATGGAATTGCGATTGCTAACAGAGCAAATGCTCGTATTTTAGACATGGAATTTATTCAGTTTCATCCCACAGCTTTATATAACAAAAATCTAAGTTCTACCTTTCTTATTTCAGAAGCCGTTCGTGGTTTTGGTGCTTGTTTGAGAACTAAAGACGGTCGGCAATTTATGCAGGATTATGATGAAAGAGGTGATTTAGCCTCAAGAGATATAGTGTCGCAAAGCATAGAAACCGAATTGAAAAAATCAGGGGAAGCTTGTGTATACTTGGATGCCACTCATTTAAACATCACGGCGTTTAGAGAACACTTTCCTATGATTTATAACAATTGTAAACTATTGAATATTGATATTGAAAAAGATTGGATTCCGGTGATACCGGCACAACATTATTTGTGTGGTGGTATTTCGGTAGATAAGCACGGGCAAACATCTATAAAAAACTTATTTGCCTGTGGTGAATGTTCCCGAACCGGATTGCATGGAGCAAACCGTCTGGCTTCTAATTCGTTATTAGAAGCTTTGGTTTACGCTGATAACATTTACCGATTCCTTGTTGATGCGTCGATAAACAATTCAGAAACAAACCCAACAATTTCTGAATGGAAATCCAATTACGGTTCGTTAATTGATACTGATTTTTTGACGAAAATAAAATCCGAATTACAGTTGTTAATGCAAAGAAATGCTGGCATAGTCAGAAATAACAATGACTTATATAGAGCACTAATGCAGCTTAAAATTTGGCAAAATCAAATTTCTAGCATGGAAAAAAACCATCGGGTCAATAAAGATTTTTACGAATTAAAAAACATGATAACGGTTGGAATACTGATTATCGAACAGTCTATTCAAAGGAAAGAAAATCGGGGTGGGTTTGTAAAAGAATCACTCAATTTAGAAACCACCTATTCTGACTAAACTTCCCAAAATTAGCATCTCCACTCCTATAAGTGTTACCAAAATAATTTGAAGTGCTGCTTTAGGAAGGCTTTTTGAAGTAAGTTTCGGGAATAAAAATAACTGTGCATTAACCGCTAATGCCACTGTGATGAATAGCAAAATTAATTTGAGAGAAACTACTTTTTCAATACCATTAGAAAACGAAAACCATTTGGTAAACGTAACATCATAATCATACGCCATTAATATTCCTGTTAGTGTTGAAATAATAAGAGCTGGCATTCCTATTGGTTCAAATTTATCTTTGAAGTTTTTGATAATCGATACGTCTTTTTTTCTAAAGGCTTCTGGCAAAAATCTTATGGATAGGAATAAATGTCCACCCACCCAAATAGTAGCCGCTAATAAGTGTAAAATCAAAAGGATATGGTGGTACATTATGTTATTGTTTTATACATCATTACCAACGAAATATTAATCGCTCTACTTTTAATTTCTTCAGCTTTAGAACCTTCAAAAAGTCTATCAACAGTGTCGGTAAATAAAGCCGTCCAGTGTTTGAAATGTGCTTCAGTCATAGGGCTTTTTTCATGCAATTCTTTGTGTCGCATCATGGGGTTTCCATTATAATTACCGGTGCAAAATAGTATATTTTCCCAAAAATCATACATTTTAGGTAAATGTACTTCCCAATTTACACGAGCTACATCTGTAAATAAATAACCTATGACAGCATCGGTTTTAATTTTATTATAAAAAGTATTGACTAATTTTTCAATATCTTTTCTATTTCTGATGTCAGTTTTCATTGTTATAAATCTTTACGATTAAACTTTCTGAGTGAAATAAAAAACGGAATAACTACCCACAAACAAAGCAATAAGAAGGAAACAAATAATCCGATTGACGTGCCGAAAAAGTCTTTGAATATTGCACCGGTATAGCCCATCATAGCAGATACATCAAGATGCAATAATATTTGAATTCGAGCTAAATCAATCGGGCTTAAAGCGGTCACACCAACCATCGCATTTTCTATAGGATAATCGGAAAACTGAAATAATAAAAACAGTACTATTCCATCAAACAACAAGGCAAAATACAACCAAGTCATTATTGCAATCCCGATTCCCTTTGCTTTATCACGAGTCATTATAGAACTAAGGAAAGCTAAGGCTACAAACACCAACGAAATTAAACATCCCACAATAAGCATCATCAGTCCTACTCCATCAGGAGAGTTAATCAATAAAGGAATTCCGGCACCCACAAAAAAGGCTAATACCATCGCCAACGAAAGCCCGAAAAACAAACTCAACCATATCTTTCTTCTCTTAATAGGCTGACTCAATAATAGCTCAATAAATTCGGAACTATTATATAAATAAATAGTCGAGAACAGTATAGAAACCAAAGGCACAGTGAATAAAATCACATTCAAAATGGTTAGTATTCCTTTAGCAGAATTGTCTTCTAAGGCAAATGAACTCCAAGACAAAACAGCCAAAATAAGTGTATAGGCTAATACAATTTTGTTCTTGAGTATGTCGAGCAAAATAATTTTAATGATTCTGTTCATCTTTGTTTTTCTTTAATATTTGAGCAATCGCTTTGGATATTTTATCTTCTCCTGTTTCAGCTTTCAGTAATGCCACTTTTTTATGGAAAAAGACCTTTCCATCCTGCATAAAAATGATTTCAGTAATCAAATCATCCAATTCACTCAACAAGTGAGAAGTGATAAAAATAAGTTTGCCTTTTTCTTTTTCTTTTATGATTTTCTCTTTCAGAATTTCCGAAGCCAACGGATCTAAGCCGGCTGTGGGCTCATCTAAAATCAAAACATCAGGATTAAACAAAAATGCTAATACAGCACTTACCTTTTGGGTGGTTCCTCCAGATAATGTTCTCATTTTTTTGTCGAACATTTTTTCTAGTTCAAAAGCTTTCAGCAAATCTTCATCCAATTCATTAGTTGTGTTTCTGATTTTTTTAATCATATCGATAATTTGACCAATAGTCATGTTATCAGGATAGCGACCAATCTGTGGCATATAGCCAATGTTTTCGCGGTATAAATATTCTTTAAATACCGTTTCCCCATTGAACTCTATCGAGCCTTTATCAGGCAAAACCATACCTAACATTGACTTTATGAGGGTCGTTTTTCCGCAACCATTCGGGCCAATCAAGGCTATACATTCTCCTTTTTTACAAGAAAGATTGACATCAGAGAGTACTTCAAGTTTTCCAAACTTTTTATAAATATTTTTTATTTCAATCATAGCGGTAGCGACTTCATTAGGGGCGTTTTATCTATAAAATTATCAGGCGTTATACTGGGCAGTACTTTTTCGGATTTGTCTAAAAGGGTAATCATAAAGCTGCGATAAAGCAACATGGTGGAAGCATTTTTTTCGGTCAAAACGGCAAATAAACTTAACGGATGATAAGGCACATCACCTACTCCGTTTTTGTCCAAATCATACCCTTCATATTTATCCCAATAATTACTGTTGAAGGTATTTAAAACAAGGCTCCCATTGGTGCTGATGTCAAATGTGTTTTTGAGATAATTATTATTGAGAACTTCATTATCCATGCAACTGGCTTGTATTTTCATACCCCAACCATTTGATACAAAATCATTTTTCTCTACTTTCATGCGAGATGTACCCTCCATATAAATCCCGGAAGTGTTTTTTATAAATTTATTATTGAATATATAACCGTCTGCAATTTCTTTAAGCAATAAGCCATAAGCAGAATCACCCCAGTTTTCTTCAAAAGTATTGTTAAACATTTTAACGCTTTTAGAAAACATCACGGCGACACCGGCTCCGTTATTTTTAAACAAATTAGTAATATAAGAATCGTCGTTAGAAAACATGAAATGCAATCCGTATCGAATATTTTTGGTAGAAATATTTCTCCAAATCACCGAATTCGTAACAAATTCAAAATAAATTCCATCACGATGACCAGAAATTGTATTGGCAATAATTTGCAGGTTATAACTTTTCCAGCAATGAATACCGTTACCTATAAGTTGTTCCTGCGTACCGTGTGATACGATGGTGTTTCCTTTAACGATACAGTTATTACAATTTTGGAGATAAATGCCAAAGAAATTATTATCAAGCCGATTATTATAGATTCTAACAAAAGTTCGGTTGTAGACTTTAATTCCGCAAGGATCATCTAGTGCTGCAAAACCTGAGTTAATAATTTTAAAACCCTTAACAACAACACTGTCTGACTTTACAGATAATACCTCTCCTTTTTTTTGAGCATCTAAAACAGGAAAATCATTCCCTATAAAAACTATTTTTTTATTGATAACAATGTTACCTTCTCTATACAATCCTTTGTGAACCATAATGGTATCACCATCATTAGATTGTGCAACAGCTTGTTGAATACTTTTCACCGGATATTGCTTTCCAACGTGAATGGTATTGGCAATCAACACTTGAAAAGTAAAAAAGAGATAGCTTATATAGCGGAGTTTTTTCATTTAGTAACTACTGTAAAGTTCGTTCCAGGATAAAATGGTTGCATTGAATTTAGGCTGATAACGCTCCGCTTCTTTTTTGGAAGTAAAAGCAATGGCATTACCATTCATCGGACTATTAATAGTACCACCTTTCAGGAAATAGCATTTTTCAACCGGGACAAGTGTGTTACTCATTAAGTAATCGCATACAAAAAAGGCTTTATATGGAACCACTTTATTCGATTTAGCAAAATGAATCATGCAGGCAACATCGTCAAACTTGTAATATCTTCCTTTTTGTGTTATCAATTCGGCTCCATATTGCCCGTTGGAGATTGTCATTTTACAAAAGTCGCAAGCATCAGAATTTAACTGTAAAGGTTTTGGTTCTCCTGATACACAGGAAGCAAGCACTATTGAAACTAAAAGAAGTAAGACTGTCTTTTTCATAAACTATTATTTTTTCTTTAGCAAGTTATATTCTTTGACCACAATAACCAAAAGCAACACAGCTGCTCCTGTCATTAACCAACCTCCGGTATCGGGAATGGAATAAGCACCAAAGTTCAGGAGTTGTTTGTATCCTAACAGCGGAGGTTGGTATGCCATTCCTGGTACTTTTATTGCTGCATCAGGGTTGAGATTATGACCATATTCATAATTCCATCGATAGAAATCAGCGGCAGCTAAAAGTATAAAAACGGCATAAGTAATTAAAAATATCTTAACTCCTTTTCGTTTATTAATAAAAACCAAGAGCAAAGACATCAAAGCGAATACGCCAAATACAACAGGTAGTATCTTAAATTCTGGAAAGTTTTCAGTATGAAGAGTTGCCATACCTATGTAATGATTCAATCCATTGATGATGTCAACATCACCTCCAATTTTATTAGCAAACAATTGCAATACCAAGCCTTCAGGATATTGAGGCGCTTCCAATTCAATCCGCCACATCGGTACAAACAAAGAACCTGCAAAGAGTGCTGAAACTAGCAAAAGTAGAACTTTAGAGAGCAAAGAAATTTTTTGAGTTTTCATAATTGAAAAATAAAAAGGAGCAATTTTTAAATTGCTCCTTTGATGAATTGATTTTTATTTTTGGGTTGGAGCGGGTAAATTAGTTCCCAAGCTATAGGTAATCGGAACTGAACTACCTGTTGGTGACACTCTGATATATCCTTGCATTTCTTGGTGCAATGCACTACAGAAATCTGTGCAATAGAACGGGAACATACCTAGTCTGTCCGGATTCCATTTTAAGGTAGCAGTTTCTCCTGGCATAATTAGCAATTCGGCGTTGCTAGAACCCTTAATAGCAAATCCATGTGGTACATCCCAATCTTGCTCTAAGTTTGTAATGTGGAAGTAAACTTCATCACCCATTTTGATACCTTCAATGTTATCCGGTGAAAAGTGAGAACGGATACAAGTCATATATACATCAATACGTTTACCGTTACGAACAACTTTAGTTTCTTTCTCTCCTTTGGTTACAAACGGATGTTTATTGTCTTCTAATTTATAGAATTTCAATTGACCATTATTTCGAATTAAATCAGCAGGAGCTGCTTGTGCGTAATGTGGTTCTCCAATGGTTGGGAAATCCAATATTAATTGCATTTTATCACCGCTAATATCAAAAATCTGTGCCGATTGTGCTAACTCGGGACCTG
This sequence comes from Flavobacterium sp. FG139, assembly GCF_057809695.1. Classification (NCBI taxonomy): domain Bacteria; kingdom Pseudomonadati; phylum Bacteroidota; class Flavobacteriia; order Flavobacteriales; family Flavobacteriaceae; genus Flavobacterium; species Flavobacterium sp. FG139. The sequence continues at coordinate 14,348 of NZ_JBMDKL010000012.1, read as the reverse complement.
TCGGCAAATAACGGTCTTTGGTAATTTTATTATAAGCGATAAGATATTTTCCAAATGGTTTTTTACTGTCTCCACCAGGAATACATAAGTGACCAACAGAATAATAAGTTGGAACTCTGTCTAATACTTTAAGTGATTTAATATCCCATTTTACTACTTCAGATGACACAAAGAAAGTAGTGTAGGCATTTCCTTTTCCGTCAAACTCTGTATGTAATGGTCCTAAACCTGGTTTTTGAACTTCACCGTGAAGAGCTGCTTCGTATTTAATTACCGGAATACCATCGTATTCACCTTCAAATTGTTTGTTTTTGATAGCTGAAATTAATTTATCAAAACTAAACACAGGAATTAATGCTGCTAATTTTCCTGAACCTACAATGTATTCTCCTGTTGGGTCAACATCACAGCCGTGAGGCGATTTAGGGCAAGGAATCATATAGCAAATATCTTTCAATTCTTTTGAATCTAAAATCAATACTTTTGTTTTGATTTCAGATGTTGCAGTATGAGTGCTTTCATTATATACGTTGTGTGCATACTTTGTCGGAGTAAGTTTTCCTTTTCCTGCCTTAATATACTCTTCCGCTTTTTTCCAGTTTACCGCCATGATAAAATCTTTATCTTTTTGTGATGCGTTCACTTCAAGCAAAGTATTAGCTTGTTCAGTATTATAGCAAGAGAAGAAGAACCATCCGTGTGATTTTCCTTTACCGGCATGAGATAAATCAAAGTTTACTCCGGGGCATTGAATTTGGAAAGCAATATCCATCTGACCTTCTTTACCCACTTTCACAAAACTTAAATGTCCTTTAAAATTTTGTTTATAAGTATTGATAGGTACATCACCATTAGAATTATCCGGTGGAACACTAAAACGAGTTCCGGCCACTACATACTCTGTATTTTCGGTGATGAAAGGAGAAGAGTGATTTCCTGCGCTGTTAGGTAACTCAATAATTTCTTTCGTTGTAAATGTTTTTAAATCAATACGAGCAATACGAGGAGTATTGTTAGCATTGCCAAACACCCAACGTCCATCTACTTCTCCGTTTGTTTGCGACATTTCGGTATGGTGTAAATCATCCCATGGCACAAAACCGTGTGAAGTGTTTAACATTGGTTTGGTTTCTTCATTATACCCATAACCTTTTTCAGGATCAACAGAGAAGACAGGTATAACACGGAATAATCTGCCGCTTGGCAAACCATAAACACTCATTTGTCCGCTAAATCCTCCAGAAACGAAGTTATAGAACTCATCATATTTTCCCGGAGCTACATAAGCCTTTTGAGCAGCATCACCACTCACGGCATCACCGGAGTTTTTTGGTTTACAGGAAATGAACAAAGCACTCCCCATAGCAATAGCAACTATTGCTTTCACAAATTTATTTTTCATTTTGGTATTAGATTAGATTAACAATCCTTTTAAACCTTTCAGTGATCAGATTGCATATTTTCGGTTATTTTACTCCGTCAATTTTTCGCATGTATTCTAAAATATTCCTAGCTTCCGCATCATTTAAACCCTGATTTGGCATACGAACTAAACAAATTTCCAATTGAGCCTGCATTTTAGGATCTTTAGTTATCATTGGATCAGGATTAGTAATAAAATTCATAATCCACTGTGGTTCATGACGAGAGGTAACTCCGTGCCAACCAGGACCAACTAATTTTTCGTCAGTAGGTTTATGACAAGAAGTACATTTTACGCCTGCTATTTTCTCACCTTCAGTTGCCATAGTTTGGTCTAACGTTGCTCCCAAGTCTACTTTATCAAATTTTCCTTCACCTCTTTTAGGGTCATAAGAAGATGGGTCAGCTTTTGTGGTAGCTTCCTCTGTAGTTGGTTTTGAAAAATCATCGCCTGATTGTTCCTTTTTGCCACAAGATATAAACAGTAACCCCACAGCAATAAATAATGATAGTTTGTACATGATATTTTTATTTTAAATTTTCTAATACAAATTTCAACATTAAACAGCTGTTAAATTTATGACTGAAATCATAATATTAAAAATTTCAAAAAAAATATATACCCCCTTAGCGTATTGCAATAATAGAAAAGTATGATATATATCATTTTTTAATAGTATCGGTTATAACGAATTTTGTGCTAATAATGGACTGCATATAAATTTGCATATGAAAAGCAACGAAAGTCTACAACTTAAAGTAACAAATCAGCTTAAAAAAGACCCACTGCTAAAGGATGTCTCAATAGTTGTAGAAATCTGCAATGGCGAAGCTATTGTATCTGGTAAAGTCAATAAGTTTTTCAAAAAAGCCTTAGTAGTTAAGCTTATAAAGGATGTATCAGGAATTAAAAATGTTATTGATAATATTGAGGTGTCCTTAATTAATCCTGAACAGTATAGGGATGAAGATATTACAAATTCAATTATAGAAAAATTTGAAAAAAACTTAGGATGCTCTTATAAAAATATTAGTATATCCGTTAAATATGGCCACGTAGTGCTAAAGGGGATATTAAAATGGCAATACCAAAAACTTTTGGCAACCGAATGCATCTCATATATAGAAGGTATTATTTCTATTCAAAATAACATAATTACGGGTAGCGTATCGGAACCCCTTATTAGAGAAAAGGACATCTTAGCTGCGATTTATAAAGAGGAATTGATTACAGCAGACATAAATGTGAACCTAAATGGCAGAAAAGTGATTCTAACTGGAAATGTTCCCTCTGCCTTCCAAAAAAACCTTGTTGTGAAAATAGTAAGTGAACTACCTGGTATACAAGAAATTGAAACCAAATTGGTAATTGAACAAAAACAATAGAATTAATTTTTAAGTCTCTCCAGTTTTTGTTCGTTAAGAATAATAATGGTACCTCCCTGCTTTTCAATTAATCCCTCCTCACTAAAGTCAGTTAAGGTCCTGCTAACAGTTTCTTGAGCGGTGCCAGTCATTGCAGCCAAATTATTACGGCTAACAGTTACACTATTATCACCATTTCCATGTTGACGATAAAACTTAAGTAAACCTTCCGCTACTCTTTTCCTAACTGAATTGTAGGCCAACTGCATTAAGTGTTCTTCTTTTTCCCGAACCTGGTTAGATAAAATTCTGATGAACTTTTCAGCTACATCGGGGAACAAGCTAATAAATTCCTCAAATTGCGAATTGGGGAATAGGACAAGATGCGAATCCTCAATTGCGACAGCACTATCAAGATAGACTCCTTCAGAAAATAGGGCGTTAGTGGCCAAAAAATCATCCGACTCAAAAATACCGGTAAGCAATTCGCGTCCGTCTTCTGTCATTTTGGTTGTCTTTACTTTACCGGAAAGCAGTAACCATATCCCTTTAACACCATCCCCTTCATCATAAACAACCTGTCTTTTTTTATAGGATCTAACTTTGCGCTCATCCAAAGCTTGCTTTAGTACGCCTAAACCATCTTCTTTTAAAATAAGCTCCTTTATGTTCTCAAATGATTTACTGTAAAAATCCTGCTGAATTTGCTTCTTTTTCAATCGGCTCTCAATAGCATTGATAAGCTCAGTATCATCAAACGGTTTAGTAAGATAATCATCAGCTCCCATTTCCATCCCTTTTCGTATATCGATTCTTTCCGATTTAGCTGTTATAAAAATAAACGGTATGGCTTTGGTTTCTTCATTAGAATGCAGTGTTTCAAATACGCCATATCCATCCATTCCTGGCATCATAATGTCGCACAGTATTATATCCGGTTTGTTTTCAGTAGCAAGTTCAATTCCTTTTTTTCCATTGTCTGCCTCAAAAACGGTATATCCCGAAAGGTTAAGGATTTCAACTACATTTTCCCTAATGTCAATGTTGTCTTCAACAATTAATACTTTTGTCATAGCTTATCAAATAAAAGTGTGAATAAGGTTCCTTTGTTTACAGCACTGTTACAGGTTATCTTACCTCCCATCAACGACACATGGCGTGCCACAATATTAAGTCCGAGTCCTGTTCCTGGTATACTTCCTGTATTATGGGCTCTGAAAAAGGCATCGAATAGATACTTCTGATCTTCTTTTGGAATTCCAATACCATCATCTTTTACCATTATAGCAATAGTTTTATCATTGATTTCTGTAGTAAATTCAATCTTGGCATTTTCACCCGAATATTTTACCGCATTGGTAATCAGGTTCACAATAGAGTTCTTCAGTAAATTTTTATCAAGAAGAATATTGGTTGCTGACCCTATATGTTTATAAGTAATGATTTGTAAATTCTTAACCAACAATTGCATTTCCTCCGTAATTTCCTCACCAAGCTCCCTAAGATTAAATTCTGCAAAAGTTGCAGCAATCTTTCCACTTTCTAGTTTTTCTAATTGTAGGAAGTTATTAAGTATGAAGGTAAGTCCAGCAACCGAGCTCTTTATTTTTCCAACATGCTTATTTATATCATTACTGTCAAATGGTTCGGCATATTTATCAATTAGTGACGTTGACAACAGTACTGCACTTAATGGGGTACGAAATTCATGTGAAGCCATAGACAAAAATCTGCTTTTTAGACGATTGAGTTCTTTTTCATTTTCAAGTGAAATGCTAATCTGCTCTTTGGCCGTTTCCAATTCCAGAATAGTGTCATTTAGGGTTTGAGTTCGCATTTCAACCAATTCTTCTAGATGTAAGGCATAGTCTTTCAGTCTTTCAGTATCTTCTTTCTGTTGGGTTTGGTCATGAATAAAACCAACGTAAAATGTTCTTTCAGAATAATGAACTTCACTTACCCCAAGCTTCATTGGAAATTTGGAACCATCCTTCCGAAGACCAGTGACTTCCCTTCCAATACCGATAATTCTAGGTTTATGTGTAACATCATAGCGATGTAGATATTGATCATGCTGCACGCTGTCAGGAGGTGGCATCAACATCGAAATATTTCTTCCTAATATTTCTTCAGGTTCATAACCAAAAAGTTTGCATGCTGAAGGGTTAACATGTTCTACAATTCCTTTAGCATCAATAGTAACGATACCGTCAATGGCATTTTGGACAATCGCCTGTAATAATTCGGAGTTTTTCATTTTTTGGAAAATCTAAAGCGGTTGAATTTCAAATTTAATCATTTAATTATTACATAATCAAAAATTAACTAAAAGCAAGTTGATAATAGGATTACTAAAAAAACGAATGTTCTTGACTATCATCATATTTTTACATGGAGTTGTCCTATAGATTTGCCATTATAAATGGAAATACAACAAAAACTATTATGACAGCCGATAACACTAAATTAAACGTACTTCTGATTGGAGAAAATATTGAAACCCGAATTGTATTTAAAAATGCCTTATATAAATTGGATCGATTATGTAGCATTGATGACCATTATTGTTTAGACAAAGCCGTTTCAAATCCATTTAAATTACGTGAACTAAAACCGGATATTATTTTTCTTGATACCAATGCAAATAATTGTAGCGATGAGGTTAGGAAAATAAGGGATTTTGAAAACTTTAGAGACTGTTCGCTGGTAGTCTATGATTCTTATTCCCGTTTGAGTGATACTGATGGCATATTTTCTGAAGGTGCCGATGTTTTCATAAACCAGCCTTATGATTTTCCTAGACTAAAAAAAGTAATAGGGAATATAGTCAATACAAATTGGGACGTAAGTCGTTTTACTAGCAATAGACAATATTATTTTCTATGACTTTGATTGCAAAAAATAAAAACCTTAATGTAAAGCTATTCTACAACTAAATGCGTCAAAACTATCTTATAAAATTATATTTAAGTCACTCCTGCCCAACGCTCCTAAAAAAATTACCGTCACAGTTATTGATGCAATAACATGTACACTGCGTGACTTGCGCCGGTAATTTTTTCTCCCAAGCTTCTTTACATAATGTAGCATTATAGTTCATAAAGAAACTCTCTGCATCTATAGAAACCAAATCATGAACTATAACAACATTATGTAAAAAAGCCGCGCACCCAACGCTCAAGGCAGCGGTTCAGCGGCAACTTTTTTAATAGCTCCCATCGCATCACCCAGCTATTAAAAAAACCACCACTTCACCGCCGCCATAAACAACGTTTTACTTTTCAATAGAAACTCTCCGGTCATCTATATTTCTATTATCTTTCTCATTAACCGTCTTTATCAGCTAACCGCTCAAATCGGTAGTGTTTGCATTGCTTTTATAGGTGCCTTCCAGAGTTCTTTACAACCTTAATACTGAACACTGCCACTTGAGTACCGAACACTAATTCCGGCACCCATAAAATCAAAGATCAAGCAAGAGTATCATTGTTTTATTTGCCCATTACCTCAGCATAAATTGCTTTCACGATAGCCGATGCCTCGTCGTTACAAAGCGCATTTATTTTGATTTCTAAACACTGTAACCTAAACATCGTCTCATGGCATCAGCTATCCATAAAAGCAATCACAGAAATCCCCTTCAGCAAATAAAAAATGATACCCTTGCCAGAACGTCCGCTAATAAACAAAGGAAGTATTTGCATTGCTTTTATAAGTGCCTTTCCGAATACTTTACAACCCACTTACTGAATACTGCCACCTGTGCACTAAACATTATCTCCGGCACCCATAAAACCAAGTCTAAGAAAGAGTATAAAATCCGTTCCGGAATTTTATACCCTTTCCAACACTACCGCTCTTCGATTGAACCACGTTAATCTAACAAAAAGTGGATTTGGAAATCAAAATAAAAAAATAAAAAAAGAGAGCAAAGGTAAGTTCCGGGTATTCAAAAAAGCAAGTTCTAGCCCTTCGGGTTTTGAAAAAAATCTCCACCCATACCTGTCCACAACAACTTCCATTTTCAGCAGATAAAAACCGCTACTATTGAAAGTATCGGGTAGTATTTTTTTTAAAAAACTGGCTTTTTTGAAACCCTCCACTTCAACAAACGGCTTTCTTTTTTTCTTTTTTTTCTTTTGAAAAATTTTATGGGCGGAGCGTAGCGAGGCAGTCAGATATTCAATAGAAGTATAGCAGGAAATAGAAGAAAAGCGAATCTTTTAAATCCAAAGCCATGAAGAATTACATTATCAAAACCCACAAAAAAGACACGCAATACTCGAAACCACATTTGTTCATTTTAAACAAAGGACTGAACAGCGGGAAACCTCAAAAAGAACCATTCACCAACAGTTTTGTGGTCATTTTCCAAAACGAAGAAGATTGCGAAAATATTTTTTGGATAACCTATAGCCTTTGGCAATCCAAATTTTGGCACAGAAACCTGGTTGGCTCCGTAATACCTTTTTTGCGAATCCACGATTTCATCAAAGAGTTTTCGCAAAAAGTAGATGAAATGTTAGCCGACTTTGAACAGCATCAAAAAGATGTCCAAGCCTTGCAATTACTCGAACAAAAAGCAAACCAATTCCAACAAAACATTAACCTTATAAATGACTTACGAAGAGTAATTCTCCATCGCTATTGCAAATAATCAACCTTAAATCCAACACTATGACATTATTCATTCTTTACCAAACAGACCAATGGAAAACCAAATCATCAAGAGTTTTCTTTGGTGTATTCGATAGCCGGATTAAAGCAATCGACTGCGCTAAATATCAGAGCTTATATTCAAACACTACTGAAGTAGTCATTGAAGAAGTAACATTAAATTTATGCGAGGAATGCCAATAAAAAAAGCCAGGTCTTGCGACTTGGCTTTCTTTTTGTTTAACCCAAAGGTCACCACAACAGAGTTAAACTATTTTTTGTGCTTCTTGATAATACTTTTGAGTACTAATGATATTGTAAAACTGACAACCGCACCAATAGCAGCTAATAAAGCAGTTTTCAAAACATCCGCTGACTGAATATTTGGGATGATACTCAAAAATGTCCCACCGACAGTACCTATTACAGTATGACTATTTGTATCCATTTTCTCCTATAGTAGTTAATTGACTTACTGCCGAGGCAACACCACCGGCAACAACTAAATAGCCACCAACCGAAGTTAGAACAACTGGCAAAGCAATAGGAGCGGCTAGTATCGTTCCGCCAACAGCTGCCAAAACCAAACCAACATTTCGAAGCACTTTAAAAAACTTTGGAGTTGGCGCCGTAGCTCTACGTTTAATATTCATGACTTTTATTGAATTAAATGAATAATCAAGAATCCAGTCCGAGCGCCGTTGTGCTATCAAAATCCGAAATAACGGAAAATAAAGGATCTTGGCTTCTTCCGCCAATATCGCAGGTAATTTCGCCTCCGGTATTTCTTCCACCGATGTCAAAAATTGTAGCAAGTGCAATGTCATAACTATTTTGACCTACTCCGGAATCTGAACCGGTTCCTCTACCACCAATATCGTTATTGGTATCTTGACAATAATTAGTAGCATAACTTCCTAAACCGCCTGAAGAATCCCTTCCGCCAATCTCGTAACCATAAGGCAAAGTCGGAACCTCTTGTCTTCCACCAATGTCATTCACATCGGTGCTTTTACCACCAATTACAAGTAACCCTGTACCAACGTCACCTCGGCCACCAATATCGTACTTAATTTCTCCTGTGGGTGTTTTGTTCTCTCCAATAGCAACATGAACTTCAGGTTCAGGCGTTTTACTTCCGCCAATTGGGTTAATAATTACATGGGGTTGGGTTGTCTGTGCAATCCCAATAAAGCTGCATAAAGCAACCAAGAAAAGAAACATCGTTTGTTTCAGATTTTTAAAAACATTTGTTTTCATAAGAATAAAATTTAAGATTTGATGATGATTAAAACTCTTTGCTTTTCATCTAATGCTTTATAAACAATAGTTTTAAGCTTAGTAAAAGCTTTTAGGGATTGTAAACCTAAACCGGCTCCCGAAATTTTTGTAACCGGTGCGATACAGCCATTTAATTCTTTCAAAGCATTATTGGCAGGATGAAACAGAATCAGACTTCTGTTTTTTACTTCAATTAATTCCAAATGCCATTGGAACTTTTTGCTAAATCGCTTTCTTATAAAATATTTCCCTTCAGGAATGCAGGAAACCTTCGTTTCGTTATTCTTCCAAGGCAATTCAATTGTGTAGCAAATCAATTTGCCCTCGCATTCGAGTTTGCCATTAGTCCCTTCAGGGAAATAAGTTCTGGTTAAGAAAATAACCATTACACACCACTATCTACTTTCGCAATTGATAATGGGTTAAAAGCACCGTTTTTAAGCGGATACATTTGACCATTAACTTCTTGGTAGAATTCAATTCCTAACGCCAAGAAAAGAGGTTTTGTACTGGCAGCTGTCACTGCATTCGTTTGGCTGATAGCTGCCGTTGCGTTAGCATCCCATGGCAGAATAGCAGTTTCTGAAGTTTCAACTATAAAAGTTTCCGCCTCAAAGTCAATTTCTGCTCCGCCGGAAATGATCTTAAAGTGCGTCGTTCCCGATGGTGCTGCAATCATGTTTATCGGAACAAACGATGGAACATCAACAGTGATTTCACCTGAAACTCGGTCAATAGCAGCTGTAAAAGGCGCATATAAACTGGTTCCAAGTTTACCACGAATGTTAAACTCAAATCCCAACAGTAATTCCGCCTCCCCGTCAATTACATTTCTAAGACCTCTTTCGCTCACTAAATCAGCTTGGATAACTTTAACCATAGCTTGAGTAAGTCTACTAACCATTCTGCCATCGGCAGAGTTTAATAGCAAAGCTCGTAGTGCAGTTCTAAGCAATTTTCCGGCCTTCCCAGCCCGTCCAAATTCAGAACCGTTCTCACGGGTTCTCTGAAACGCAGGGTCATTTTCTATCCTGCTTTTTTCGATACCTCCCTTCTCGCGGGCAAGGTGCCCGTCTTGCGAAGTTTTGTAAAAGGTGATACCTCCGATAGTACCTTTTAATTTAATTATGCCTTTCTGTCTTGCCATAATTTCTAAACTTTTGATTAATACTCATTTTCACAATTCACTTTCATTTCGTTAATCGTTGCAACTAAATCCCGAATGATTTACTCAAAGGTTCAAACAGAAAAAGTTCATATCAAACACCTCGTTATCAAAAGCAACTAAAACCACAAATTATCGCTTATAATCACTTCCCACATTTACAAAAAAAATCAATAGCTTTGTGATATGCCATCGGCGTACTAAAGCCTAGGCAAAGGCATAGATAAAGTATTAAATATTAGAAATTGTGATACCAAGCAGCACCAGGGTATGTATATATCCAAAAGATGTGCAGCGCATCATGGGAAAAGAATATACACAAGCAAGATTATATTTATTGAAAATAAAGAAACACCTGAATAAAGAACCTCATCAATTAATTTCAATTGAAGAATTTTGTGAGTATACAGGATTAAAAATTGAGCATGTAGTGCGTTGCATAGTTGGATAAAAACAGAACAGCTATTAAGACTGCTAAACCTCTAAACTCAGTTGAAACTAGTTCAAAAATTAGTATGATTTAGCCCAATAAATTTGTTTGAACAATCAATTATCACTAAATTTACGTCATAAGATTTGATGATTTTTGCAGTACAGATGCAAAATCGAGACCCTAGTTTTTAAGGTTTTTGAAACCATCGTAAATGAAGGGATTAGCAGATTGGTTCGAATCCTGCTCTCCCCACAAATTTTAATCCTAAGATAACCTCTTAGGATTTTTTGTTTTCTATCATCTTAATATTATTTTAATTTGCAATTAAGTGCACTCTAAATTAAATTATCTACTTTTGTAGGTGCGTTTATAAATCAATAATAATGTTAAAAATTAGTACTAAGTATTTATCGTTTTTTATCTTACTTTCATTCTTTATTAGTCAAAAATCATTTTCACAATGTTTTGAAGTAGAAAGTATTTTAGTGGATGCTTGTTCTCCTAATAATCCTGTAAACGAAGAAGGATACAATGAAATGGTTCGTTTTAAAATTGGACCAGCTCCTTTAAATGTAAGTACCTTAAATGTTACATGGCCTAATGGTGCCAATCCTTGGCTTGGTGTAATTCAAAACGCTACAACAGCCGCAAAAGTGGCTGCATTGAATGCAGATATTCAGGCAGCAGGAAGTTGCGGACAAATTTTAGAACCTACTGGAGGAGTTTTACCTGCCAATGCAACGGTTATTTTAGTAACGAGTCAAAATCTTAATACAACATTCAATTCATTTGGGTCTTTAACTGGTGTATTATATATGATTTTTCAAAATAATCCATCAACAATTGGTGGGAATTTTGCTAATTACAATGTCGTTCCAGGTTTACGAACCTTAGTAATGACTTTTGGTGGTACTTGCACTGAAACGGTATCTTATGAGAGAAGTTTGCTCGTTAATATTAATGGAACTTATGGTGGAACGACAGCAGATAATGATGGATCTACCGTTAATTTTTCACCTTCAGGAACGCCAACTTATGTTAACTTTGGCTGTAATGCTCCAATTCCGCCTTTTACTGTAAATGCAGGAAATACTATTACAGCTTGTAAAGGCAGTACCGTTAATTTAACAGGAACAGCAGTTGGGCAAGATTCTGTATTATGGTCGGCACCAAGTGGTACATTCTCAAACCCAACAAACTTAACTACCAATTACACTATTGATCCTAATGCAACAGGAACCTCGGTAACTATAACCTTAAGTGGTATAAAAACTAATGGAGCGTGTACACAAACTAAGACTTCTACCTTAACAATAAATTTCACGTCAACACCAACGCCTACAGTGACTTCGCCTGTAAGCTACTGTCAAAATGCCGTAGCTATACCTTTAGTTGCAACACCAACTGCAGGTGGAATATTAAATTGGTATGGTACTAATGCCACAGGTGGAACAGCTTCAGCAATTGTTCCTACACCATCTACTGCAACACTAGGAACCACTATATATTATGTAAGTCAAACGGTTGCCGGATGCGAAAGTACCAGAGTACCTATTACAGTAAACATAGTAAATACTGGTACGCCATTGAATCTATTTTGTGATTTTGCAAGTCCAAACACTACTTCAACCTCTATTAATTTTGATTTTAGTAACGTAGGACAAGTCAATTTTACCTACAGTTATTCAATTGCGGGTGGACCGCCAGTAACAGGTACTTGGGTTGCCCCATCAAATTATACCGTTACAGGATTAACTCCTGGACAATCGGTTACTTTCACGATATCTGCCAATGGGGTTTCATGTGTGGGTCCAGAGACTGTCACTTGTAACACTCCTTGCGCTTCTACAACAACACCAACATTTACTGCTATTACACCCTTATGTGTAGGTTCTACAGCGCCAACTTTGCCAAGCACATCCAATAATGGAATATCTGGTACTTGGTCACCAACAACAATAAATACAGCAACAAGTGGAACAACTACTTATACTTTTACCCCAAATTCAATTTTGTTTCCATGTGCCACAACGGCAACATTATCGGTAATAGTAAACAATCCTGTGACACCTACTTTTGTTGCGTTAGGACCCTATTGCCAAAATGCAACTCCAGGGGTTTTACCAACAACTTCAACTAACGGAATAACTGGAACTTGGTCTCCAACTACAATATCAACTGCCACTGTTGGAACTCAAACCTATACGTTTACACCTACTGCTGGTCAATGTGCTACTGCAACTACAATGAATATTACAATTACAGCTCCTATAACTCCTACATTTACAGCAATGGGGCCGTATTGTCAAAATGCTACAGCTGGAGCACTACCAACAAATTCAACTAATGGGATTACTGGAACATGGTCTCCTGCAACAATATCTACAACAACAGTAGGAACTCAAACGTATACCTTTACTCCTACTGCTGGGCAATGTGCTACAACAACTACAATGAATGTTACCATTACTACTCCTGTGGCAACAACTTTTACTGCATTAGGGCCGTATTGTCAAAATGCAACTCCTGGTGCTTTACCAACAACTTCAACAAATGGAATTACAGGAACCTGGTCTCCTGCAACAATATCAACAACAACAGTAGGAACTCAAACCTATACTTTTACTCCAACTGCTAGCCAATGTGCTACGACAACTACAATGAATGTTACCATTACAACTCCTGTAGTAACAACTTTTTCAGGAATGGGACCGTATTGTCAAAATACAACTCCAGGTTCTTTACCTACAACTTCAACAAATGGAATTACAGGAACATGGTCTCCAACCACAATATCAACTGCTACTGTTGGAACTCAAACCTATACGTTTACACCTACTGCTGGTCAATGTGCTACAACAACCACAATGTCTATTACAATTACAGCGCCTATAAATCCGACATTTACAGCATTAGGACCATATTGCCAAAATACAACTCCAGGTCTACTTCCAACAACCTCAAATAATGGAATAACGGGAACTTGGTCACCATCAACAATTTCAACTTCAACAATTGGAAATCAAGTTTATACATTTACTCCAACTGCAGGACAATGTGCTGCATCAACCACTTTGAGTATTACAATTACTACACCTCAAACACCAGCATTTTCAGCTTTAGGGCCCTATTGTCAAAATGCAATACCAGGTATTTTACCAACAAATTCAACTAATGGAATCTCAGGAACTTGGTCACCTGCAACAATATCTACAGCAACTGTAGGAACTATAACATACAATTTTACCCCAACAGCTGGTCAATGTGCTACAGCAACAACCATGACTATTGTTACTAATTCTCAATTTACTCCAACCTTTAATAATTTTGGACCTTATTGTCAAAATTCAATTCCAATTAATTTACCTAATACCTCAAATAATGGAATTATTGGAACTTGGTCACCTGCAACTATTTCAACTGCAAGTGTTGGAACTCAAACGTATACATTTACACCTAATGCAGGTCAATGTGCCGTTTCAACAAGCATACAAATAACCATAATTAGTTCCCCAACAATCAGTACACCAACGGACTATGTAGTTTGTGATGACAACGCAGATGGGGTTTCTTGTTCGTTTGTATTAAGCACGAAAGATGCACAGATTTCAACGCAACCAGGAATCCAAATCACGTATCATCTCACGCTTTCGGATTCCCAAACAGGTAGCAATCCGATACCGAAAAACACACCGTATTGCAACATTGTTACTCCACAAACGATTTTTGTTCGTGTGTTTAATCCTGCGGCGCCTGCGTGTTCATCGTATACTACCTTCCAGTTGATTGTCAATCCAAAACCGATGGCTCATGCTCCAAATGACTACCATTTGTGTGACACCAATCCAAGTAGTTCGGTAACAGAGGCAACGTTTAATTTAACTGCCGTAGTAACCCCACAAATCTTAGGCAGTCAATCGGCAGCGAATTTCACAGTGACCTATTACACAACCCTAGCCAATGCACAAGCGCCAACAAATGCTATAACTGGAGCATCGGCTTATTTATCAGGGACAAAAACTTTGT